>JACQVW010000245.1 GCA_016209535.1 Planctomycetota bacterium
GCGCCGCCGCGGCCGCGGCGAGGCACGGAAGGAAGACGCGCCAGCGCCGCACGGGCAGGGCGAGGGTCTTCCAGGGCTCGGGGGAGGACGTGAGCATCTTCGAGGACGAGCGGCAGAGGTTCTCCGGCATCCTGGTCTTCGGCGGCCCGCGAGCGCGCCTGAAGCCCCGCTCGGCCCCGGGGAGCGTCTTCAAATGACGGCGGCGGCTGGATTATGATCTCGGCGCCGCCGATATACCGGATAACGGGGTCGGAGGACCCCGTTTCCGCCACCTTGCCCCCGAGGAGCACTCCATGAGAGAAGCCGTGTGCCCCGCCCCCGTGCGCGAGGCCTTCGCCCGCATCGATGTCCCCGAGGCGCTGCGCCAGAAGGCCGAGGAGAGCCTCGCCCGCTGGCTCGAGGAGGACGCCTTCGCCGACGCCCGCCCCCAGCTCGAGGGGCTGATCGAGAAGGGGAGCTTCGGCTACCTCTTCGACTCGTTCTTCCAGGAGATCCCCTTCGGGACGGGCGGCCGGCGCGGGCCCGTCGGCTTCGGGACGAACCGCATCAACCCCTTCACGGTCTCCACGTCCATCGAGGGGCACTCGCAGTTCCTGAAGCGGCGCTTCCCGGGAGCCGCTCAGCTCTCGGTGGTGGTGGCCTTCGACGTGCGCGTCTTCATGGACCTTCGCGGGGTCTACGACCGCGCCCGGCCCAATCCTCTCCTGGGACTGAGTTCGATGGACTTCGCCAGGATCGCGGCCCAGGTGTATGCCGCGAACGGGATCCGGGTCTGGATGCCGAGGCCGGCATCGACCGGCTCCGGTTCCTCCGGGGCCGAGAAACCCCGCTACATCTCGACGCCCGAGCTCTCCTTCGCCATCCGGCTCTTGAAGGCCCAGGGAGGTCTCAACGTCAGCGCCTCCCACAACCACCCCGATGACAACGGGGCGAAGATCTACAACGCGCTGGGAAGCCAGGAGATCCCGCCCGTCGACGAGGAGCTCGCGAAGATCGTCGAGGCGACGCGGGCCGCAAGGTTCATCCCCTTCGGCGAGGCCGTGGCGAAGGGCCTCGTGCGCTGGCTGCCCCCGGAGGTCTCGGACGCCTACGTCGAGACGAACGCGAAGGTGTCCAGGAACCCGGCGGCCCGCTCCGCCCGGGTCGTCTTCACGCCGCTCCACGGGACGGGGCTCGACTCCGCCGGGGCCGCGCTGCGGCGCGCGGGGTTCGAGGTGGAGGCCTTCCCGGACCAGTCGGCTCCCGACGGGACCTTCGCGAACGTCCCCTTCCGGTCGCCCAACCCCGAGGTCCGCGAGTCCCTCCTGGGGGCCCGCGACCACGCCCGCGCCCGGGGCGCGGACCTCGTTCTGGGCACGGACCCCGACGCGGACCGCCTCGGCATGATGGCGCCGCACGAGGGGGAGTGGGTGTTCCTCACGGGGAACGAGATCGGGGTCGTGCTCGCCCACTACCTCCTCGCGGGAGCGGGGGTCCGGCCCGCGGGTCAAGGGGAGCGCTTCGCCGTGACGACCGTGGTGACGACGTCCCTCTTCTCGCGGATCGCGCGGGCGAGCGGCGTCCGGGTGATCGATGACCTCGGCGTGGGCTTCAAGTACATCGCCCACGTCATGAACACGCTGGAGGCCGAGGGCCGGTACCGGGACATCCGCTCGACGATCGAGGGGTTCACGATCGGGATCGAGGAGTCCCACGGATACCTCGTGACGCCCGCGACCCGGGACAAGGACGCCGCGGGGGCGGCCGTGCTCCTCGCCGAGATCAGCTCGCTGCTCAAGGACCGCGGCGCCTCGTTCCTCGACTACCTCGACGACATCTACCGCGAGCTCGGCTACGTGAAGAACCTGCTCGTCAATACCGTCATGACGGGGGCGAGCGGCTTCGCCAACATCCGGAAGATCCAGGCTAGCCTGCGCCAGCGGCCTCCGTCGTCGATCGCAGGCCGGCGCGTCCTCGAGATCGAGGACCGTTGGGTCGAGACGGGGCCCCTGGGCAAGATCGTCTCCGAGACGGACCGCATGTCCCGTGACCTCCTTCTCTACCGCCTCGAGGGAGGCGCCCGCATCACCCTGCGCCCGAGCGGCACCGAGTCGAAGAACAAGGTCTACGTGGAGGTGAGCGGGCTCGCCCTCGGCAAGGGCGCCTCCCGGGAGGCCCTCGAGGCCGAGAAGGCGCGGATCGACCAGGCCGCACGGGACCTGGCCCGGGCCTTCACGCGGGACATGCTCTCCAGGATCGTGGTCTCCATCCCGGACCACGAGCTCGAGATCTAGGACCTCGTGAGTCTCGAGAACAAGCTGGACTTCGCGGAGAAGCTCCTCCCCGAGCTCCTCGGGCGGCTCGAGCGCGGCGAGCGGGGGCCGGACCTCGAGGGCTGGCTCGATGGCCGGCTGAAGAGGTACGGAGCCGACGGTCGCCTCCTGGTGGCTGCCGCCGTGCACGCCTTCCTCGAGGCGGAGGCATCGCGGATCTCGCGGGACGCCGCCGAGTGGCTCCGGGCCGCCTTCGTGAGGAGGCGGTAACGTAGACGGGCCCACGACGGCCTCGGGTCACGGCGTGGGGCGATAAGGCGGCGTAGACGGCCGTCCGCGGCCCGCGGACCGCGCACCGTAGACCGCGCACCGTAGACCGCGGACCTCAGACCGCGGACCTCAGACCGCGGACCTCAGACCGCGGTTCGCCGTTCGCAAGGAGGCGGCCTTTGGAGTAGACTTCTGCGGTGCTGGTAGATCGATGGACGACAAGGAGGGTCGAATCGCCATGAGGTCACGAGGTCTGAGCCTGGCCGCGGGGCTTTGTGCGGCGGCGGCCGCCTTGGGCTGCGGCAGCGCGGAGATGGCCGACGCCACGGTGGCGCCCGTGGACATCGCCAACCTGGCGAGCGTGCGGGGCGGCCCGACGTACCACGACTACAAGAAGGTCTACAGCGTCGACGTCCTGGGCTCCAAGGTGAGCCGCAGGCACGTGGGCTTCCTCGACCGGAGGTTCACCGACGAGGACCGTGAGGGCAAGACCTTCGTCCTGGACCGCAAGCACGACGTCCGCGGATTCCTCCTCCCGAGCGGCAAGGCGTTCCTCTACGACCCGCGGGCGGGCGACGCGTCCGAGTCCCGGGACCTCGGCAACACGGGGCTCGAGAGCGCCGTGAAGAAGATCCTCGAAGTGCCCGGTGGGATCGAGCTGGAGGCCGTGCCGTCGGCCTCGACGGCGCCGCCGGAACCGCGCGACGAGCGATAGAGTCTGCACGCCGCCTCTTCGAGGCCGCCCCCTCCCGCAGGCCAGGCCCCAAACTGCCCCCTCGGGGGGGCCGGAGCGCAGAGGAGGATTCCTTCCGTCGGCGAGAGTGTGCGCTCACAGAGGCCCCGACCGCCCCCTCGGGGGGGCCGGGGCGCTCGCGGATGCAGCCCATGCGGGACGCGTGTCCAGCCTGCATTGGCACCGACCGCCCCCTCGGGGGGGCCGGGGGGGGAAAGCTCAGCCGTCGGACGCGCACCCGAGGCTGCCCTTTCCGTCGTCGGAAGGGTCGACGCCGGCCTGCGGGAAAGGCTCCGAGGGCTGCGGGCCGCCCTTGAAGAGGTAGTTGAGGAGCCAGATCGGGTCCGAGATATCGAGGCGCGTATCGTTGTTGGCGTCCGCCGCGTCCTTGCAGGGTGGGATGGGCCCGCCGCGGAAGATGTACTGGAGGAGCCAGACGGAGTCGCTGATGTCGACGCCGTCATCCTTGTTGGCGTCACCGCGGATGAAGCCCCGGCGGATGTCCACACCGCCCTCCTCGCCCAGGACGGGCCGGACGGCCCGGTCGCCGAGCATGACGAGGTTGTGGAGCTCGGGCAGCGTCTCCGGCGGCTGGGGCGGCGGGACCCTGTCGGGGGCCTTGAGACCGTCCTCGAAGCTGATGGGGGCGAAGCCCTTGTCGGCGCTCACGACGATTCCGCACACGAGCGTGGCCACGAGCTGGTCCCGGCCCGCGGGCAGGAAGGGGCTCTCGCCCACCTGGAAGGAGAACGGCGTCGCGAAGTCCTTGAGCGCCGCGACGAAGGCGACGCCGTGGTTGTTGTGGAACTCGGCGATGATGTACTCCGAGCTCTGGGCCGAGAGCACCGTGTTCTCCTCGGTCTGGATCTCGTCGATCCGGAGCTGCTCGGGGCTGTACTTGAGCACCATGGTGATCCCCGTGATGTCGACGTCGTTCGAGAGCGTCAGGGGGATGTCGATCCCCGTGTTCGAGGGCACGCCGGCGCCCTTGCCGATCTCGAACGTGAAGCGGGCATCGCGTGCGCTTGGGACGGAGACGCCGGGCGTGGGGTCCGTTCCCGCGGTCGGGAAGGGAGGCGGCGGCGCCGGACCGCCGTTGAAGAGGAAGTTGACGAGGTACGTGTAGTCGCTGAGCTCGACGAGGCCGTTGTCGTTGATGTCGGCAGCATCGATGCAGGGCGGGACGCTGCGGGCGATGAAAAGGAACGCGAGGATGTTGACGCCATCGTTCAGGTCCACGACGGGGTCCTGACCGGGCAGGGTCCCGGTGATATCGCCGCGGACGAAGGTACAGCCAGAGCCCTGAGCCCAGGCAGCAGGAGCGCCGCCGGCGACAAGCCCCAAGACCACCCCGGCCGCGAGGGCACCCCCCACGAGCCTCCGCCGAACGACGTTGCGGCGCATGCCGGTACCAGCCATTTTTCCCTCCTCGATATCCGCCCTTCACGGGCCTTCGGAAAGCCAACCAGATCCTGGATCCGAGCCCGGCTCCCCGCGAGCCGCCCTCCTCGACGGGCAGACCCAAGGACCTTCGGACCCAAGAGAATCAGGTGTTGATTGTATCAAACCCCAGGGGAGGTGCAAGTTTGGGGTGGCGCGCTGGCGCGCTTTTCTTGCCCCGTACGGCCCGACCCCTCACGGTACCCTTGCTCACCGCACACGGCACCCCCGGCTGGTCCGAGAGAGGGGGGGAGGGTAGAATCCGCCGAGCGTCGCCGGGGCGGGACGGGGAAGTGGAGCGAAAGTATGAGTGCCTCGTCCAGGGTTTCAAGGAAGTGTTCGGTGCCGGCGGTGGTGATCCTTGGCGCCGCTGCCCTGTGGCCCGGAATCGGGGCCGCGCCGGCGGTCAAGGCCGCAAAGGGCCTCCGGGTCGAGTACAAGGCGACGGGGAGCCTCCCGAGAGCTGGCCGCGAGGACGTCCCCCCGCAAGGGGGGCGGGCCCGCGAGGCCACGATCCAGCGTATCACCCTCGACCCCTCGGGTACCCGACTCCTCCTCGAGGAGCTCGACGAGGCGGGCAAGACGCGGCGCAAGCTCATCCTGCGGGCGGACAAGACCAAGCCGGTGATCTACGAGATCCTCGACGGGAAGAGCTACCGGGAGCACTCGGGCGACCTGAACGAGCACCAGCGGGACCGGCGGATCGTGGAGCTGCAGGAGATCGAGAGCACAAAGACGCTCCCCAAGAAGGAGAGGGAGGAGTTCTTTCGCGAGAACCCTTACCTTCGCCCGGACGGGTCCAGGGAAGCCAAGGTGGCGAAGGAGCCGGGGGAGCCGGTCTTCGGGCGGCCCTGCGATCGGATCCGGGTGACCGAGAACGGGCGGACGATCGTCGAGGGGCTTGTGACGAAGGACGTCCCCGGAGCGAACAGCTTCGAGCTCTACCGCCGCCTCGGGGCGTTCTCGGACGAGGTCCTCCGGGAGCTCGCGAAGGTCGAGGGCGTCCTCCTCCGTGGGAAGATCACGGTCGTGACGGCGCTCCGGGCCGACGAGCTCGAGGTGGAGGCGACGCGCCTCGAGGAGGCGGACGTGCCGCCGAATCTCTTCGAGGTGGACGGCCTCACGAAGGTGGAGTCGGTCGCCAAGGAGGCCAAGTGCCCCGTTTGCGGCAAGGTGGTGGACACGAAACGCGCCACGAGATACCTGCGAGGGGGCGCCGTCTACTACCTCTGCAGCGAAGAGCATGCGGACGTGCTCCGCCGGGAGGGGACGAAGGGCCCCGGAGGAACGGCGGGCCCGGGGAAGTGAGTCGCCGGTGAAGCCGGAGAGGCCGAGGCCGACCTTGACTCTCGTCAGCCCAGGGATACCATAGCTCCTTCGCCTCCGGGCTTCCCCACGCACGGAGGCAGCCTCCGCGAAGATTCCGGGGTGTAGCTCAGCTTGGCTAGAGCGCTACGTTCGGGACGTAGAGGTCGAAGGTTCGAATCCTTTCACCCCGACCAGCATAAAGCCCGCAGTAACAAGGAGTTACGGCGGGCTCTTTTGTTGGTCCCAGAGCGGCGAAGTTCGGGTGTAGTCCGTGGTGCAGTCCGCTACTCGACGCCTCGGACCCACCCTCCCCCAGGCGGCCAGGAAACAGCCACCCCGGGCCACCCCCTCCCCGCCGCGCCCTCCCTCGCGTACCATGGCCCCCGGGCCCCCGGCAGGATCGCCCCCGCGCGCGCGAGGAGGGAGAGGGGGCATCCGAGGCGCGCGGTGAAGTTGACGGGCCCCACCCCCGCGCGCGAGGAGGGAGAGGGCCCTGCCCCCCTCCCTGCCGCTCCCTCCCGCGGGTACCATGGCACCCAGGGCCGGGGCGCGGGGCGCCGGCAGGGTCGCCCCCGCCCACCCTACCCAACGCCCCCCCCGTTGTTGCCATCGCGAAACTGCCCCAGTAGTCTGAGGTCGAGTCTGCCGATA
>JACQVW010000247.1 GCA_016209535.1 Planctomycetota bacterium
AGATCCCTGCCTTTGCAACGTATCAAGGTTCATGTCAAAGAAGGTCCCTTTAGGAAGCCGAGGGCACCTTCGGATTCTGCCGGAGCCGGGCGGGGTTAGCTTCGGATTGCTTAGCTTCGGATTGAGGCGACGGCCTTCCACCTTCTGCGTCCCCCGCGGCCGGGTTATCATCCCGGCCAAAGCGCGATGGGAGGCGAAGGTCAAGAGCCCCAGAGTCCCGCAGACGGCGCGAGCCCCGGCTCGAGCAGCCCGTCCTCGCCCGGGCGCGATGCGCTCGATGGATTCTACCCCCTGATCGAGGAGGTGATCCGGCGCCAGGCCGAGAAGCACCGCGCCGCCGGAGGCGCGTGCCTTTCGCTCGATCCTTCGGTTCTCGCCGACGCGGTCCGGACCCGCCTGTCGGCGGAGGCGACCCTGAGCGCGGAGGCGACCAGCCAGCTCCTTTGCGTGGCCTCGAGGAAGGCGCGAGAGGTCTTGGCAAGCATGGTCTCGAAGGACAGGCGAGTCGGGACGCGCGCCGCGGGGCCCCACGACGCCCGGCCGCTCGCCGAGGCCGCGCAGTACCCCATGCTGGGGCAAGCCCGCGGCCTCGGGCTGCTCCAGGCCCTCCGGTGGATGGAGCGGCTCCAGGGTCTCGAGCCTGAGGCGGCGCGGATCCTCGAGATGCGGGCCTTCGGCGGCATGCGTTGGGAGGAGATCGCGGGCGTCCTTGGGCGGAGCGCTCAAGCTTCCGCGCTGGACCTGGAAGGGGCTCTCCTTTTCCTCCTGAGCGAGCCGCAGGACCTCCCGCGCCCGGATCTGCGAGCGGACTGGATCAAGGTCCGTGGTCCCCTTCGCCGGCTCCTCGAGGCCCCGGAGGATGCTCGGGGCGCCCTCCTCCGCGAGATCTCGAAGGGGGACGCGGCGCTCGAGGCGCGCCTGGCCGGGATCCTCGGCCGCGAGCAGGAGATCGGGGCTCTCACCGGCCGACGGCCCTCCCCGACCGAGCCGGAGAGCCCCCGGATGCCCAGCGCAGCAGGCGCCGGGCCGGCGCATCCGGCTTTCGGCCCCTACAAAGCGCTCGACGTCCTCGGCGAAGGCGCCATGGGCACCGTCTACCTCGCCGAACGCAGGAAGCCGTTCCACCAGCGCGTGGCCCTCAAAGTCATCCGACCGGGGCTGGACAGCCAGGAGGTGATCGCCCGGTTCGAGGCGGAGCAGCAGGCGCTCGCCCTGATGAACCATCCCAACATCGCCAGGGTCCTGGACGCGGGCTCCACCGAGGACGGCCGGCCTTACTTCGCCATGGAGCACGTCCCGGGGGTGCCCATCACCTCGTACTGCGATGCCCATCGCCTGAACGTGCGGCAGCGGCTGGAGCTGTTCCTCGAGGTTTGCCAGGGCGTCCAGCACGCCCACCACAACGGCATCATCCATCGAGACCTCAAGCCCTCGAACGTCCTCGTGGCCTCCCCGGACGACCGTCCGGTGCCCAAGATCATCGACTTCGGCATCGCGAAGGCGACGAGCCAGCGGCTCACGGAGAAGACGGTCCACACGCGCTTCGGATCCATCGTCGGCACCACGAAGTACATGAGCCCGGAGCAGACGAGGAAGTCTGCCGCCGACATCGACCACCGCGCCGACATCTTCTCCCTCGGCGTGCTCCTCTATGAGCTCCTCGCGGGCGAGCTGCCGCTCAACTGGGAGGCTCTTTCCAAGGCGGCGCTGGATGAGATCCTGCGGCATGTGCGGGAGGAGGACCCGCCGCCGCCGAGCCTGCGGCTCCAGCGCCTGAGCGCCGAGAGAGGCCAGGAGATCGCGGCGCAGCGGTCGACGACCCCGGCCGAGC
This sequence comes from Planctomycetota bacterium, assembly GCA_016209535.1. Taxonomy (GTDB): domain Bacteria; phylum Planctomycetota; class UBA8108; order UBA8108; family SXIK01; genus JACQVW01. Next base: position 1,832 of record JACQVW010000247.1, read on the forward strand.
TGAACCGCGAGCTGCGGGGCGACCTCGACTGGATCACGATGAAGGCCATCGAGAAGGAACGGCACCGCCGGTACGCATCCGCGGCGGAGCTCGCCGCGGACATCGACCGCTGCTTGAAGGACGAGCCGACGATCGCGGGCCCGCCAGGCCTCCTCTACAGGCTCAAGAAGCACGTCCGGAAGAACAAGGTGGCCATGGCGCTCATGGCCTCCATGCTGCTCATCACGACCTTGAGCTTGACGGCCTGCGCGCTCTTCTGGATCTCCCAGCGAAACGCGAGAGACGCCTTGCGGCAGGAGGCGCTCGCGAGGCGGCAGACCTACATCGCCTACATCAAGTCCGCGGCGCTGGACCTGGAGCGGGGGAACTCCTCCATGGCCCGCCGGCAGCTCGAGCTCCTCAAGGAGAAGATCCCGGAGCACTGCGGCTGGGAATGGGAGCACTTGCTCCTCGAGAGCGACCTCTCGAACGGCACCTCGCGCGCCCCGGAACCGGAGCAGCGGAGGGGAACGCCGCCCGAGGCCGCAACCCCAGACGGGAGGCTCAGGGCTCGAGTGGAAGGCGACGCGGTCCTCGTGGTCGAGGGCCGCCGCAGCGGCATCGTTTCCGGGCTCGAGGGACACGAGGAGGAGGCGGCTGCGCGCGGGGCGAGCGAGGTCGCCCGGCTGCATACCGAGGGCTCCTTGGTGCACTGCCTCGCCTTGGACCAGGCCGGGAGGCGCCTCGCCGCGGGGCTCGATCGCGACCTCAAAGTGTGGACGCTGGAGGCCCCTTCCAGCCCGTTGATCCTCAGAGGCCACGGGAACTGGATCGAGTGCGTGGTCTTCAGCCCCGACGGAGCCCTCATCGCATCGGGGTCCTACGACAAGACGGTTCGACTCTGGGACTCACAGACCGGGGAGGTCCGGGCGACGCTTCGGGGCCACGCCGCGGGCGTGTACGAAGTCGCGTTCCGGCCCGAAGGCCTCGTCTCGCGCTCGCACGACGGAAGCGTCAAGGTCTGGGACCCGGGGATCCAGGGGGCATCGGTCGTGCTCGCGGGGCACGAGGGACGGGTCTACTCGGTGTGCGTGAGCCCCGAGAGCCGGTTCGTGCTTTCGGCCGGCGAGCACGGGGAGCTCAGAGCGTGGCGGATCGCCGACGGTTCCCTCCTGGACGGACGCGTCGCCTTGGGCCTCTTGACGGGCGAGGTCCTCTCGTGGAGCCACCGCTTGGGCGGTGAGACGGCCGTCCTGCACGCCGCCGAGAGGAGCCAGCCCGACCGCGGCAGGGATGCCTCCAAGGTGTCTTCCCTTGCCTTCGACCTCGAGGGCAGGTTCCTGGTCGCCGGCTCGTGGGACAGGTCCGTGCGGGTCTGGTTCGGCGAGCAGCACGCCTACTCCTTCGCTGCCCTGGCCGGGGACCGGCTCCGCCTGACGATGACCCGCGGTCCTGGAGCCTTGATCGAGCCTCAGCTCGAGGTCTTTGACACCTCCGGGACGCTCCTCGCCTTGGGGACCGGCGCGACCGCGGCCGTCCTCGTGCTTGCGATCCCCGCCGACGGGTCCTACTTCGCCCTCGCGAGCGACCAGTTCGGCGACGAGGGCGGGGCGTACGAGGTCCTCCTCGAGCGAGTCGGGCCTTGAATCGTCCTCTCGGTTTCAGCCCCCACGGTCCGGCCCGGGAAGCTCCTTCATCTCCCGCTCCGCGAGGAACAGGCTCCGGTGGCGCGCCAGCCTGTCCTCGAAGCTCTCCTCGCCCGCGGGCTGGACGAGGCCGATCCGCGCCATGACCTCGCTGCGGACGTTGTGCGCGGCGAGGTGCTCGAGGCGGCGCGGGTCGCCGTCGGGGAGGAGCGTGCCCTGCCCGTCCGGGCCGCCTGCCCCTCCGCCGCCTGCGCCCCCTGCGCCGCCTGGGCGGCCTGGGCCGCCTGCACCGCCTGCGCCGTCCCGGCACCAGACCCAGACCTCGTCGGTGCGGTCCGTCCAGAACGGACCGTCGTCGTTGCGCTCGCTCCCGGGGGTGGTCCACAGGAAGCCCTCCGCGACGTTGTGGAGGCGCCCGAGCAGCCGGCCCGTCTCGACCTCCCAGACGGCGACGGTCCCGTCCTTGCTCGCGCTGAGGATGCGCCGGCCGTCCGCGGTGAGCGCGAGGCAGCGCACCCAGTCGCTGTGGGCGCCCCTGTAGACCTGCGTACAGCAGCCGCTCCTGACGTCCCACTTTCGCACCGTGGCGTCGGCGCTGCTCGTGAAGAGGCAGGAGCCGTCGTGCGAGAAGAGCACGGCGCGGGCGAAGCCTGCGTGGCCCTGGAACCTCCTGACGAGGCGGCCGTTGCGCGAGTCCCAGAGGAAGACCGTACGGTCCTCGCACGCCGCGGCGAGGAGGCTCTCGTCGGGGCTCAGCGCCAGGCAGTAGAGGATCTCCGTCCCCTCGCTGTAGGTGCGGAGCGCGCGGCCGCCGCTCACGCTCCAGGCGCGCGCCGTGCCGTCGTTCGAGGAGCTGAAGAGGCGCTCGCCTCGGGCATCGAAGGCGAGGGACCGGACCCAGCTCGAGTGGCCGCGGAGCTCACACCGGGGCGAGTCCGTCCTGACGTCGGACACCCGCACGACGCCATCGCGGCCGCCGCTCGCGAGGAGCGACCCCGAGCGGTCGAAACAGACCGCGTGGACGGCATCGAGGTGCCCTCGGATGACTTCGAGGGCGCGCCCGCTCGCCAGGTCCCAGAACCTCACGGTTCCGTCCCGGCTCCCGCTGGCCAGCCGCTTGCCGTCCGGGCTGACGGCGAGCGCGGTGACGCAGCCCGCGTGCCCGCGCAGGGCGTGGACGCGCCGGCCGTTCCGTGCATCGAAGGTGCGCACGTCGTGGTCGTGCCCGCCCACGGCGAGCGTCCTCCCGTCCGGGCTCAAGGCCACCTTCACGAGGCCGCGGTGGCTGCCGCCATGGACGGCAAGGCAGCGACCCGACTCGGCGTCCCACAGGAGCGCCAGGCCGTCCTCGGAGACGGAGACGAGCCGGCGCCGGCCCGGGAGGGCCGCGAGCGCGCGGACCGGCTCCGCGTGGGCGTCGAGCACCCGCAGGCGCCGGCCGCCCTCCGCGTCCAGGACCGCGATCGATCCATCCTTGTCAGCGGTCGCGATCGTGCGTGCCCCTTCGCCCAGGAGCACGCTGCGCGCGGCGCCACCGTCCGCCGCGAAAGCCCGCAGGCGCCGGCCGCCGGGCAGCGCCCAGAGGACGAGCTCGCCGCTCTCCGCACCGGTGAGGAGAACCGCCTCGTCATCGCTCACGTCGATGCAGGCCAGGCGC
>JACQVW010000248.1 GCA_016209535.1 Planctomycetota bacterium
CAGGGTCCCGGCAAAGTCGTCCCAAGCCGTTGTTTCTCGATCGGGGGCGCTTGGCGATCAACAGACTTGCAGCACTTTGCCGGGACCTTGTCCTCGTGTCCTTGCCGGCAGACCTGCTGGCGCCTTCGGCGGGCGGGTGCTCGAGGGCAGGGCAGAGCTCATGGGCAGCGGAAAGCGCCGGCGCAGCGCGGCCAGCGCGACGGCCAGGGCGGGCAGGACGAGCGGGGCGAGCGCCGGCGAGGTCGCGCGGCCGCCGGGGGCGCCAAGGATGCAGTGCACCGGGGTCCCTCGATCTCGCGGTTGGGCCTTGCTGGGGGTCGCGGGAGCCCGCGGCGACCGGGAGGATCTCGCCGTCGGAGGGGCCTGGGTGGACCGTGCTTCGTGGTTTCCCGCGCCGGGGCCGGCGCGGTCTTCAAGGGAGATCGGCTCTACGTCCGCTGCGTCGACGACCTCGTGCTCCTGAGCCCTTCGCGCGAGGAGCTGAAGCGCTGGAAGGAGGAGATCGGCAGGCTCCTGCGGGAGCACCTGCTCCTCGAGCTCAACGAGCGCCGCACGCGCATCCGGCCGCTCGCCTCGGGGATCGACTTCCTGGGCCTGAGAGCGCCTGGGCTGCTTTCTCGAGCGGGCCGGCGAGGCCGCCGTCGAAAGGATCGTCCTCGCCGCGGAGGGAAGCGATCGGGTCGGGCCGGTCCTCCCTCGGAGAGCCGTGGCGTGTGGAGCCCCGGCGGGAGAGCGGCCCCACGAGCCGGCCTGCCTGCCAGGCCGGAGGCTGGACGCGGCGCTCTCGCCTCGGTGCGCTCGGTATCAAGCAGCGTCCAGCGGCTTGATCCTGCGGATTCTCCCCTTGAGGCTCCGCTCGGCCTTCCACAGGTCGAGAGCGCGCTGCGAGTTCAGCCAGAGCTCGGCGCTGTTACCGAAGAGCCTCGCGAGCCGGAGCGCCATCTCCGGGCTCACGGCACGCTTCTCTCTCAGAATCTCGTGGACGGTTTGACGCGAAACGCCAAGCGCCCTTGCCAAGCCAGACAGGCTCAGCCCGAGCTCGGGCAAGAAGTCCTCCCGGAGCATCTCGCCGGGGTGGGTCGGACGGACCTTCCGGGAAGCCTTCAAAGGAATGCTCATCGTTCTCACTCTCCTCAGTGGCTATCGGTCAACTCGACGTCGTAGGCGTCTCCATGGAGCCAGCGGAAGCAGATCCGCGGCTGGAGGTCTGCCGGCGAGGGTCCGGATCACCCTCGGAGTGTCGCGCATCGCGTGACGCGTGTCGAGGAGGGGCGTAGACGGGATGGACTACTTGCTGGCGTGGAACTGCGCCCACCTTGCCAATGCCGTCACGCGCAGTAAGATCGAAAGCGCGTGCCGTCTTGCCGGGTATGCCCCGCCGGTGATTTGCACGCCGGAGGAGCTGACTGAGGAGTAGGTCGCCATGTCCAGGGACCCCATCGTCGAGGAAGTTCGCGCGATCCGCGACCAGTTCGCTGCACGCCACAACTACGATCTCGATGCCATCGTGAGTGCTCTCAAGAAGGCGTCTGAGGATAGCGGGAGGCAGGTCGTCTCGTTGCCCCCGAGGCCCGTCGCGGATGATGAGAGGGACCTGAAGGCGGGGTGATGCAGGCGGCCTGGCATGTCGTTGAGGCTCACGCGCACTCAAGCAACCATCGCGCTGAGATCCTCGCCAGTACGCTCTGCGGCTGCTTCTACTGCTGCGCGATGTTCCCCCCGGGGGAGATTGCCGACTGGGTCGACGAGGACTCCCAGGGTGAGGGACAAACCGCGCTCTGCCCGAGGTGTGGGATAGACAGCGTCATCGGAGACAAGTCAGGCTGTGAGATCTCCGAGTGCTTCCTTGCCGGGATGAGGGCATACTGGTTTTGAAGTGCGACCCCGTGCCGACCAATGGTCCCGCCTGCGTCCTGTCCCAAGCGCGGATCGGGCCACCCCGCGGCCGCGCGCGGCCATGGTCCTCCAAGGGGCCTCCTGTTGAGGGGTCCCGCGCACGGATGCTCCCTCTGGCCCTCGCCGCAGCCCTCGCCTCGGTCCTCGCGGCTCTCGCATGCTCGTGGGCTTCCGCGCACGCGCCGGCGGAGGCTCCCGCGGAGACTCCCTCGGAAGCGCCCGCGCCTGCCGACCGCGGCCTCCTGCTCCACTACACCTTCGACGAGGGCGCGGGCCCGCTCGCCCGCGACGCGAGCGGGGCGGGGCACCACGGCGCGGTGTCGGGCACCGCCTTCGTCGAGGCGGGGCAGGGGCTCGCACTGCGCCTCGACGGCGTCGACGACCGCGTCGACTGCGGGGCACCGGCGGGGCTGGACCTGCGGGAGGCGGTGACGATCGAGGCCTGGGTCCAGCCCGAGCGGCTCCCGGACCGGGAGGTGGGCGTGGTCGCAAAGGGCGTCGACTCCTACGGGCTCACCTGGTACACCGACGGGCGCTGCTGGTTCTACATCTCCGGCGGCGGCAACAACTGCAAGGCGTCCATCGCGCCGGGGTTCTGGCACCACGTGGCGGGGACCTTCGACGGCCGCGAGATGCGGCTCTACGTCGATGGGCAGCTCCGGGACTCGCGGGCGCTGAGCGCGGCGATCCGCCCGGGCGGGCCGCTCCTCATCGGCGACCGGGGCGATGCTCGCGGGAGCTGCTTCGTGGGCCTCGTCGACGAGGTGCGCGTCTGGTCCCGGGCGCTCTCGGCGGCGGAAGTCCTCGCGTCGTGCCGGCGGAGCGAGCGGGCGGCGCTCCTCGTGCGGAAGCCCGTCAAGGCGGCGGAGACCCTCGAGGGCGAGGGCTTCCGCGTGCTCGTGGGCGCCGCCGGCGGCGTGCAGGTGGAGGTCGGCGGCGACGCCTTCATCCTCGAGTCGCTCTACTCGTACCCCGGCGACCCCAGCGGCACGAACGCCCTCGCCGAGGAGGGGCCGAGGGGCGAGGAGGGCTGGAGGCCGCGGGTCACGCGGCCTGGGCCGGGCACGGTGGGCGTCGAGGCGCGCGGGGCGGCGTACTCCCTCGTGCGGGTGATTCAGCTCGAAGGGCACCGCGTCGCGATCGCCGACACGATGTCGGCCCTGGGCGCCGAGGACGTGGGCGTGGCCGTGCGGCACCGCCTCGTCACTGCCGAGAGGCCCGCGCAGGTCCTCCTCGCCGGCGCGGGCGAGGCCGCGCAGTCGCTCTGCGCCGAGAACCCCACGGTGTTCCTGGCGCTCGGCAGCGGCCGGCTGGGCCTCGCGGCCGAGGACACCGTCTCGCGCCTTCAGCTCGAGCTCGCCGCGCACTCGAACCAGGCCGTCGCGGACTTGCGCCACCTCGCCCTGCGGCCCGGCGAGACGCGCACGCTGCGATGGGCGCTCTACCCCCTTGGCCCGGATGGCCCGAGTGGCCCGGATGCGGCCAAGGCGGACTACTTCGATTTCATCAACCGCCTGCGCCGCGACTGGAAGGCCAACTTCAAGGTGGACGGGCCCTGGGACTTCCTCGACGTGACGGCCCGCTGGGACCTGCTCCACGACCCCGAGCGTCTGAAGGCCTACCTCGCGCGCAAGAAGCTGCGCATCGTCGCGCTGACGCCGTGGCTCGACTACGACCACTTCAACTACCGCACCGGGACCACGACGACGCGGGAGGAGTACAAAGCGCTGATGCGCGAGGCCGCGGCGGCGCTCAAGGCGGCCAACCCGGAGATCCGGTGCACGGGCTGCATGGAGGGGAACCTCGTCTCGCTGCCGCCCGAGGCGGCGCGGGCAGTCTTCGAGGCGCTCCCGCCGGACGGGCGGGAGTCGGGCATCCGCCCGTTCACGGACGCGCAGATGCAGGCGATCCGGGGCCTGCGAGGCGTGGAGGGCCTGCCGCTCCGCTGGAAGGACTGCCTGCTCACGGCGCCCGATGGCCGCTACACCTTCGAGATCTATTTCCGCGGCCCGAAGAGCATGCCCATGGTGGTCATCGCCGTCTACGCCGCGCCCGGGAACGACCAGGAGGCCTACTGGCTTGAGCAGGCGCGCTTCATGCTCGAGGAGGTCGGCCTCGACGGGATCTATATCGACCAGTTCAGCCTCGCCTTCTCCTCGAGCCAGCGCTACAGCTTCGAGCGCTGGGACGGCGTCACGGTGGACCTCGATCCGCGGACGGGCAGGATCGCGCGCCGCTACACCGACGGGGCGCTCGCCGGCGTGGGAGCGCGCAAGAGGCTCATCGACTACGTCCTCCCGCGGGGCGGGGTCATGGTGACGAACACGAACTGCGCCGTCGAGGAGCTGCAGAGCCGCCCCCTCGCGCGGTTCATCGAGGCCGAGTGGGCCTTCGACCCCCTCGCCCTCGGCGAGGGGAAGGAGCCGCCGCTCCTCGCGACCCTCTCGCGGGCCCAGCTCGGGAGCCCCGTCGCGCTGGGGTACCGCCCGGGGCGGCTGGGCGAGGCTGGGGGCCGCCAGTACGCCCGGGCCATCACCAAGGCCGCCATCACGCACCTGCGCCACGGTGTCCTCTACTACCACTACGGGACCGAGATCCCCGAGGCCGGCCCCGGCGCGGGTGAGTACGGCCCCGTGAACCGCATGTTCCCCATCACGGTCCGCAGGCTCGGCGAGGGGTGGATCGAGGGCGAGGAGCGCATCGTCACGGCCGTTTCGGGCGACTTCCCGTGGCCCCGGGCCGCGAGGCCGAGGGCGCGCCGCTTCGACGCCACCGGGCGGGAGGTCCCGGCGGACTTCGCCGTAGCGCCCGCCGGGACCGGGTGGGGCGTAGAGGTGCGGGTCAGGGACTGGGAAGAAGTGGTCGTGATCGAGGAGTGATTTGGTAGCGCGCCTGGAGCGAGGCACACTTGGGATCGGCATAGGGTCGTGGGCTCGTGGGCCGTGAGCCTGCAAGTTCCGTGACCACTGTGTACAATCGCTGCTTGAGGCGAACCACCGATGCCTGAGCCGCTTGTCCTTGAAGGGACCTGGGAGGAGATAGCGCGGCACGCTGCCGAGCTCATGGGGCGAAGAGTCCGAGTCACGGTCCTCCCTCAGGAAGAGGCCGCGACCGCTACGGGGCGGCCAGGAGCGCGCGACGCGGGCCTTCGAGCCGAGCCGCCTCTCGTGACGGGGGAGATGCCAGCGCCCATCGACCTTCCACGGCCGGGCAAGGGTGTGCCCACGACGGCACGCTCCGGTACGCTCCGCTTGCCCGACCCGCCCACAGGATAGGGACGTCCGTTGGGTCTCGACACCTTGGAGCTGGTCTTGAAGGTGGAGGAACGGTTCGGCGTGGTGTTCCCCGACGACGAGCTTGCCTCGGTGCGCACCGTCGGGGACCTCCACGGGCTCGTCCTGCGGCACCTCGAGCCGGGGGGCTCGGCCGTCTGCCTCTCGAGCCGCGCCTTCTACCGGGTGCGGACGGCGCTCGAGCCCCTGTGCGGCCGCCGCCGCCGCGAGCTCCGGCCCGGCGTCGCGATGGAGGCGCTCCTGCCGCGGCCCGGCCGGCGACGCGCCTGGGCCTCGCTGTCGCGGGCCCTCTCGCTGCGCCTCCCCGAGCTCGAGCTGCCTCCGTGGCTCGTGTGGGGGCTGGTCTTGGGCTTCCTCACGACTCCCGTGGTCGCCTTCGTCGGCTACTTGGCGGGGGTCCTGAGCGCGCCCGCGGCCTGGGCGCTCGGGCTCGGTGCGCTCCCGGGCCTCTGGCTCGCGTTCCAGGTGACCGCTCCCTTCGCGACGCGGTTCCCCGAGGGCTGCGAGACCCTCGGCGGGGCCGCGAAGGCCCTCTTGAGCCTCAACTTCCGCCGCATCGCCGAGGAGGCCCGCTCCTGGCGCGAGGCTGAAGCGTGGCAGGCCCTCGTGGCGGCCGTGGTGGAGCAGTCGGGCGTCGCCCCCGAGAAGGTGACGCGCCACACGCGGTTCGTGGAGGACCTGCGGCTGGATTAGCGTCGTGCGGGCGCGCGCCAGCGGCGGATGCGAGCGAGCGCCCCCCTCACCCCACCAGCTCCTTGATCGGCTCGCCGCGGTCGAGGAGGTGCTGGGGGCGGCCGGTCGGGTCGGTGAGGGTCGTCGCGTGCGGGTCGATGCCGAGGCAGCGGTAGAGGGTCGCGAAGACGTCCTTGTAGTCGACCGGACGGCTCACGGCCTCAGCCGCCCAGCGGTCCGTGGCGCCCACGACCTGGCCGCCGCGGATGCCGCCGCCGGCGAGCATCGCCATGCCGACCTTGGGCCAGTGGTCGCGGCCGCCGGCGTTCCCGTTGATCTTCGGGGTGCGCCCGAACTCGCCCCAGACGACGATGGCCACGTCGCCGAGCATGCCGCGCTCCTCGAGGTCGGTGATGAGGGCGTGCAGGCCGCAGTCGAGGACCGGCAGGACGTAGCGCATGCGCTCGAAGTTCTTCGAGTGCGTGTCGAAGTCGCTGAGCGAGATCGTCACGCAGCGCACCCCGGCCTCGATGAGCCGGCGCGCCATGAGGAACTTCAAGGACGCCGAGGCGTCGTCGCCGGTCTCGAAGCGCTCCACCCTCGGCGGCTCGGGGAGCGTGTAGCGGGCCACGGAGCGGGGGTCCTCGCGCGAGAGGTCCATGGCCTCGGCGAACCTCCCCGAGGTGAGGATGCCCAACGCCTGCCTCGTGAAGCGGTCCATCGCGTCCATGGAGCCGCTCGCGTCGACCTCGCGGCGCAGGCGGTCGAGCCCGCCGAGGAGGCGGACGCGGTCGTCGAGGCGCTCGACCGTGAGCCCGCCGGTGAGCGCGAGGCTCGTCGAGTGCCCGGCCCCGAGCCTCGCGAGCTCCTTCACCATGCCCTCCTCGAGCGGCCGCGAGAAGAGGTGCGAGATGTCGGGGCGGAAGGGGCCGTACGCCGGGCCGAGGAAGCCCGGGCGGGCGCTGTTCCGGACGAGCGCGCGCCCTTGCAGGAGGTCGACGAAGGCCGGCGCGGGGTCGCCGGGCGAGCCCCAGAGCTTCGAGAGGATGCAGCCGAGCGCCGGCCGGCCGCCGATCGAGGCGAGGTCCCGCTCGTCGAAGCCCGAGAGGCACTGGAAGGCGTTGTGCTCGTTCGCGGCGCCCACGAGCGAGCGGATGAACGCGATGCGGTCGGCGATGCCCGCCAGGCGCGGCAGGAGCTCGCAGATCTCGATGCCAGGCACCTTCGTGCGGATGGGGCGGAGCTCGCCGCGGATCTCGAGGGGCGCCTCGGGCTTGAGGTCGATCAGGTCCATCTGCGGCGGGCCGCCGTCGAGGTGGACGTTCACGAGCGCCTTGCGGCTCGAAGGGATCCCCGAGGCGGCCTCGGCTCGCAACAGGTCCGCGAGGGTCAGCCCGCCGAACCCGAGGGCGCCGGCGGCGAGGAACCCGCGGCGCGAGACGCCGTCGCAGTGCCGGTAGACCTTGCCCGTGACGATCCGCATGGGGGTGCTCCTTGCCGGTGCGGCTTGGCGGTGCTGCTTGATGAAGCGGCAATTCGAACCTAGACGCCCCCAGGATCGTCGACGGACCCGCGGATTTCAAGCCCGTCCTGCGCACATCCCGCGATCTCCTCGCCGCGGGGGTCCGGTACAATGCCCGGGCCGTCTCCCTCCGATCCCGTCCCGCGCTCGACGTGAGGCCGCGACCCTTGGCCAACCCCTTGGACATCCTCGGCGTCCTGGCGCTCTGCCTCGGCGGCGCCGCGGCGGACGAGGCGCGCACCGGGCCGCCGCGGCTCGAGATCGACCCCCGCCACCCTTTCCACCCCCTCCTCGACGGGCGCCACGTCCTCCTCCTCGGAGTCTCCGACCGCGATGCCCTGGTCATCTGGAAGAGCGACAAGGGCTTCGACTGGCGGCGCTGCCTCGACGAGCTCGCGGCGCACGGCTTCAACTACGTCCGCCAGGATGTCACGGCCTGGACGCGGCTCTCCGATCACCGCCGCTACCCGGCGCAGTTCTCCCAGGCGCGCTGGGCCTTCGCGCGCACTGGACCGGGGCTCGCCGCCGACGGCCTGCCTCGCTTCGACCTCGCGCGCTTCGACGACGGCTACTTCGAGGAGCGGCTCGTGCCGTTCCTCCGCGAGGCGGAGCGGCGGCGCATCGTCGTCGAGCTGACCCTCTTCGACGACTGCCGCAGCCGCCGCGCCCTCGCCGAGTCGCTTTACGCGGACTCGAACAACGTCAACGCCTTGGGCCTCGGGCCGGGGTACGATCCCCATTCGGACGCGGCGCTCGGGGACGCGCGACTCCTCGCGCTCCAGGAGGCCTACGTGGCACGCGTGCTCGAGGCGACGCGGGGCTCCGGGAGCCTGATCTACGAGGTCGCGAACGAGGCCGGCGGGGCGAGGTGGGTCGCTCACTTCGTCGAGTTCATCCACCGGCGGCGGCCCGGCGCCCTGGTCTCGGCGGGCGAGCAGGGCTCGGCGTACGACCCCGTCATGGGGCGCTGCGACCTGGTGGTGAAGCATCGGGGGGGCGCGGGCGCCTACCGGACCGATGGCGACACCGCCCGGCACCGCCGGTCGCTCGTGGACCTCCGCCGCGGCGGGAAGCCCGTCCTCCACAACGAATTCTTCCTCTTCGCCAGGGGCTCCACCGCCGACCCGAGCTTCGTGCGCAAGATGCTGTGGGCCGACTTCACCGGGGGAGGCCACGCGAACCTCTACGACTTCACCTGGTGGCGCGGCACGGGGGCGAACGTGGGCGAGGGCACGCCATCGCGGCCGCCGCCGGCCGTGGTCCGGGACGCGGTCCGGTCGCTGCGCCGGTTCGTCGAGGAGGCGGAGCTTCCCTTCTGGCGCATGGAGCAGCGGGACGAGCTCGCGTCGCGCGCCGGGGACGTGGCGCGCGCCGGGGCGGACGGCCCGGCCCCGTTCGTCCTGGCGCGGCCGGGGGAGGCGTACGCCGTCTACCTCGTGGCGGGGGGGACCTTCCGGCTCGACCTCTCGGCGCAGCCGGGAAGCTTAACCGCCCGCTGGTTTGACCCGCGCGCGGGGAGCTTCGAAGTGCCTTTCAAGCTGGAAGGAGGCCGGACCGCGGAGCTCAAGGCGCCGGGCGAGGACGACTGGGCGCTCCACGTCGCGAAGGGAGGAGCCAAGCCGTGAGAGATGTCGCCCGCCAGCAGCGTCCGGCTCACCGCGCCGCCTCTCAAAAGCGGAAGCTCGCCCCGATCTTCACCGTCAGCTCCGACTCGAGCCAGCGCAGCCGGCTCTCGCCGCGGTCGATGCTCTGGTGCACGACCAGGTAGAGGTCGGCGCCGGGGCGGACCTCCCAGTGGATCCTCCCGTTGTAGCCCAGAGTGTCCGTGACGTTGTCGTACTGGACGAGGTGGGACCAGCTCAGAGTCGGGCTGAGGCTGAGCTGCAGCCGCACCGAGGCCAGGCGCGTCTCGAAGTCGCCCTGGGGCAGGCGGATCTGCCCGAGCGAGTAGCCGGCCTGGAAGGAGACGTACCTGCTCGGCCTCACGACCGACGCGAGGGTGAACCGCTCCTGCTCGCCCTCGTAGAAGTCGCCGAAGACGTAGTCGAAGTCCAGCGCCACGGGCCGCGTCCGGGCCGTCAGGAACCCCGTCTTGAAGCTGTGCCACCAGTAGTCGCCCGGGGGGATGACGACTCCCTCGCTGATCTCGAAGTCCTCCTCGGGGGCATCGAGCTGGTAGTGGAAGCTGAAGTAGGCCTCCTCGCCGCTCTCGAGGTAGCAGTAGAGCGGAGAGACGACGTGGCTCGCGGTCTCGAGCTCGTCATCGAGGTCCGTGACGTGCTCGTTCGCGTAGAGGACCACGACCTGACGCAGGAGCTCGATCGACTCCGGCCGCGGACCGTACTGGAAGGCGCTCGCGTAGGCGCGCACGTCCTTTCGGGGAACGAAGCCGAGGGCCGGGTTGAAGTCCTTCCCGATCTGGTAGATCTGCAGCCTCGCCCCGTAGAGGTCGTTGGGCAGGTCCACCTTGCCGCCGAAGGCGAGGGAGTCGTCGTTCGAGGCCCCTTCCGTCACGGACCCGAGGACGAAGGCTCTCGCCTCGAGGACGTCGTCCCCGAAGAGCTTCGATGTGCGGTAGCCGACATCGGCTCCCGCCGTCAGGTTCTCCTCCTCGGCGTCGGGGTCACCCTGGGTCAAGAGCACGCCGGCGGACGACTGCTCGAGGATGTTCTTCGAGCCCCGGGCCACGACGACGTTCTTCATGCCGGACCCGTGGCGGTCGCCGACGAGCGCGTCGATGACGCCGAAGTTGTAGCCCTCGAGCCTCCCGGTCACCTTGCCGGCCACCTCGATGGGGACCACCTCGCCGCGCTCCGTCAGCCCGATGCGCCGGCTGAAGAA
>JACQVW010000249.1 GCA_016209535.1 Planctomycetota bacterium
CTCGTCGCCGAGCAGCCGGAGCTCAAGCAAGCCCTCGAGACGGCGCCGGTGCTGCGGGCCGAGTCGCTCGGCGAGCCGGCGCGGGGAGTGAACGTCTGGGAGCGCTGGTTCGTGCCCGACCCCGATGGCAAGTCGTGGGACGTGCTCCAGGTTTACTTCAAGGAGTACTACGGGCCGACCTGGCTGCATGCGGTCGACCTCGGCAGCGGGGAAGTGAAGAAGCAGCGGCTCGCCGACGGCCATCAGTTCTACCTGTCGGGACGCGCGCTCGGCTTCGACGGCAAGTACTACATCGCGACACCGTCGCGGCGCACGTGGAGCATGGGCCTCTTCGTGTACGACCCGGCAACGAACGTGCTCGAGGACCGCGGGGAGATCGTCCCGGGCCTCGGCGGGGAGGTCCGGCCCCTCGCGGTCGGGCCGGATGGGACGATTCACGGCACCGGGACTCGGGGCGATCGACTTGGCCTCTACAGCTATGATCCGCAATCGCGCAAGGTGCTCAAGGACTTCGGCGCCGTCGGCCCGAGCCATCCCAACGGCGCATGGAGCCGTTACGTCCTGGGCGTGGACGACACCCATGCCTACGTCGCGAGCGGGATGGTCCCTGCCTGGTACCTCGTGGCCGTGAACCTGAAGACGGGCGAGCAGCGGGTGCTGCTCGAGTCGCCGACGGAGCGGGTGATGGACATCATCGAGCAGTTCCCCGGAGCCTATGCGCGCATCCCGCAAGCCGCGGGATCGCCCGACAAGGAGTACTGGCTCCACCACGGCGCCGCGATCCCGAAGACGGACGACCGCCCGCCGTGGCCCGGGCGGGCTTCCCCGTGGGACAAGGCCGCGCCGCGGCCGGAGGTCTACTTCGGCCAGATCGATCCCGACGAGGCGGGCGAGGCGGTCCTGTGGCACCGGTCGCGAGGCCAGGCGGCGGCGCAGGAGGGGAAAGCGACGGCCGGAGGTGGGGCGCAGGCCAGGCCGGAGGAGCTGGGCTGGAAAGCGATCCGCCTGAGGGAGGTCGGGACGTACCCGCACCGCATCAATCCTTTGAGCCTGTTGCCGGACGGACGGCTCTACGGGACCGGCGACGATTACGTCGGCACGTTCATCTTCGACCCGCAGGCGGACCGGACCACCTACTGCGGTCCCCGCACGGGCCTGGCGCCTTACACGACGGCAATCTGCGGCGGCAAGCTCTACTCGAGCGGCTACCCGGGAGGCCCGTTGTTCGTCTACGATCCAGCGCGGCCCTGGACGCTGGGGAAGGGCGGCCCACCCACGCAGCCTCCGCCGAGCGACGGGAGCCTCGAGAGCAACCCCCGGCGGATCGGAGAGCTCCGCGCCACGCGGGTGGCCATCATGCACCACTCTGCGCTCGGCGCCGACGGCAAGGTCTACTTCGGCGGGTTCGGTGAACGCAGCTACACGGGCGGCGGCCTGGGATGGTATGACCCGGGGACGGGCCAGCTCGATGGCTTCTGGAGGCCGTTGAGCGGTCACGCGGTGCAGTGGATCGCGCCGGCGCTCGCGGGACGGCTGATCGTCTTGTCCACGTCGACCGCGGCAGACGAGCTGGACAACCACCGTCCGAGCGAGGAGGCGAAGCTCTTCGTCTTCGACGTGAGCGAGCGGAAGATCACGCGCGCGATCGTGCCCGTCCCGAAGGCGCGAGCCACGGGGCTGATCACGGAAGCGGCGCCGGGGAGACTGCTGGGATTGACGGTGGACGCGGCCACCTCGCAGCGTCCTGGGAGCGGCTTGCTCTACGGCGCCGACGTCCGCTCGGGCGAGGTGCTGTTCCGCAAGGCGCTCCCCTGGCCCGTCTCGCTGGACGACCACTGGCCGCACTGGGTGGACCCGTCGTACGAGTACCTGTCGCTCACCCAGGGGCCGGACGGCTTCATCTGGACGTACCTCAGGGACGTGCTGGTGCGCGTGGACCCGCGCGACGCGCGCGTTCACGTCGTCGGCAAGGTCGATCCTGTCGGCCACCCGACGTTCGTGGGCGGAGATCTCTACCTCTCCGGCTCCGAGAAGCTGCGGCGGATCCGCAACTGCGCGGCGAGCGCTCGCCGGCAGTGATCAGTCCGGCGTTCCTCCCTCTTTTTGAGGAGTCGGGGGCTCTCAACGAGCACTACGCCGACATCATGGCGGTGATTCTCGATCGTCTGTTGGATCACCCTCTCCCAGGCCCCTGCCGCGCCGGAGATCCTGCGGTCATCATTCGTCCGCGCCCGCCTCGAACGGCGGGAATGCCCACCACCGAGGCTCGGCGTTCCACATCTTCCACGGCTTGAGGGCCCGCTCCAGCCGGGCCTTGACCACCGGGTCTCCGGTCCTGGCGATCAGCCCTTCGAGCAGCTCGATCTGCCGAGGACGGATCTCGTTGAACCACTCGCCGGACGCCGCTCTCCGGGGAGGATCGTTGAGGGCGCCTCCCGACTGGTAGCCGGCCTTGCCGTGAACGCCCTTCTCGACCTCGACCCAGTTGTCGGCCATCGCCTGGCCGGCAGCGCCGTAATGACGTCGATGGAAATCCCGCACCGCCGCTTCCCAGGATACGTCGGGCGACCACAGGGCCCGCGCGCCGGCGTACATGTTGCAGGGCGAGTACCCGTACATGTCCGAAGAGGCTCCCTGCGAGCCCAGATCGGCGAGGATCCGCAGGTCTCCCACGATCACCTGGGCGCCGGGGTAGATGTAGGGCGCCACCCAGCCGTTGTAGTACTCGTAGATGTAATGGTGCTTGGCCCTGGCCATCCACGTGAGGTCGTCGCCCAGGAAGCGCATGTTGCGGGCGGACCGCGGTTCACCCGCCAGCGGTCGATAGCTGTCCCTGCCGATGTGGGCAAGCCCCACCAGGAGATTGTCCGCCGGCGCCGGGCAGTCGTCGGGCATGGCGTGGTCGGTGGGACCATAGATGAGCGGACTGACCATGACGGTCGGGTGGCTCTCGGCGATCGCCGCCGCGACGCGATTCATGAACCGGATGTAGCTGGTCACGTAGGCGGACTTCACCGCATCGGCCGGCGTCCCTTCCGGCTTCTTTCCCCGGGCTTCCGCCGGCACCAGGCCTTGCGTGCAGGCCGGGCAATGGCAGAACGCTTCCCCGTCCGGATGCCAGAGATCCACGACCTCGACTTCCTGGCAGCGGTCCAGGAATCGCTGCATGTTCCGGATCAGCTCCGCGGTCATGTCGGCGTGCGAGATGCAGAGCGTCGGCGGCCGGCGCTCCCCGTCGTTGAAAGCGAACCAGTCGGGATGTTCCTTGGAGTGCTCCGGGGGCAGCCAGGTGTGCATGGTGTGGCCACCGAAGATCACGTGCAGGCCCCGCTTCCTGATCTCCGGCAGGAGCTTCTCGCGCCGTCCATACCACTCCTTCGGCTCGCCCATCGCGTTCGGGCACGGATGGACCCAGTTCATGCGGTTCTTCGCGATCCAGTCCACGATCGCGATGCTCTGGGCCACGCTCATCAGCGGGAAGTCCAGCATCATGCGGTACTTGAACGCCGGCGCGGTGTCCGCTTCCAGCGGGGATATCGTCAGCGTGGACCGCTTCGGGACGCTGTCGTCGCCGGGGACGCACCACCCGCATCCCAGCCGCTCCAGCAGATCGTACGTCGCGTAGAGCGCGGCGCGGGGGGTCGAGCCCAGGATGGCGATCCTCGCCTCGCTCACCCGGAGCACGTAATGGTCCTCGTTCCGGTCTGCCGGCGCGCCGGCGGTCACGATGATGGCCCTCACCGCGGAGGTGTCGAGGGCCTTCGTCCGGACGACGGGTAGGGTCGCGCCGCTCAGGACCTCGACGTACCGCCGGAGCTCCTCGACGGCGAAGAGCACCGGACCCGTCGCCTCCCGCTCGGCGAGGTGGATCTCGGCCTGGGGCCGACCCTCAGAGACCAGGACGAAGTCGGTCGCCGGAGCCCCGGCCGCGGCGCTCGGCACGGTGGGTCCGGCGGCGGCAAGGAGGACCCAGGTCAGCTCGGCAAGGGCAACGGTCGTTCGCATGTCGGCCTCCTGCTTGCGTCCGGAAGAGAACCGCTTCCCGTGGCCACTCTGCACGAGCTCGTGAGGGCGCAGGGCGACGCCGCCCTGGCCGACGCTCCCGGCCTTCTCGAGCGCCTGGACGTGCCCCAGATCTGCGGGCTGTGGCCCGAGATCCGGGTGCGGATCGATCGGAGAGACGCTTCGCGCGGGCACTGTCAAGAGCACCACAGGGCGTACAGGCAGGCGTTCTTCAGGGCGATGCGCAGGACCACGGGAACGTCCACCCCGGCCAGGTCGCCCTCGGCCCATTCCACGGTGCAGTCGAGAGCGTCGCGGCGGATCGGCCTCGATCTGGCGATGGGCTTGCTGTTCGGGCCGATCGCCTCGACCACGATCTCCCCGAAATCGGACCTCGCGTTGAGGTGCAGGACGCCGCCCTCGAGCTCGAGCGGCTTCGTGACGATCTCCCCGCCATCGAACGACGCCTCCAGCGAGACGAAGCGATCCCGCTGGATCCTGGCGAAGCCGATGCCCCCGGCTCGCGGTCCGGTGTCCGAGCCCCGGTACGGAGAGTGACGGTAGGTGCGGCCGCCGTAATAGAAGCGCAGCTCGTCGCCCACGGCGATCGGCGGGTTGTTCGCGAGCGATTGGTTGAACCGGTCCCAGCTCCCGACCGGGCCCACCGCGATGAACGGCGACCGATCGCCGACCCGCGTGAAGCGCACCCCATCGCGGCTGACCGCGAGCTGCACCTCGAGGAAGCAGGCGTCCGGGCGGGCGAGGAAAACCTGCACGAGGCCGACGTAGACGCTCTCGTACGGGAACACGTTGATCGAGTAGATCTCGCTGCCCGGTCGGTCCTGGAGGTCGGCGGTCAGGACCACCGGCGCCGAGGCCGGATCGGTGAAGCTCCACTTCACGAAGTCGGTCGACTCGATGCGGCCGACGGCCCGGCCGGAGTGCCACTGCGCGTACCAGTCGTGCCCGGACCACGCGGCCTCGACCTCGGGAGGCGTCTTGAGGATCCGACCGAAGAGGACGTACCGCTCCCGGACCGGATCGAGCATCCAATGGGTCGCCCCGTCACAGATGGCCTCGGTGGCGAAGCTGTCGATGAGCTTCCAGTGGATCCCGTCGGGACTCCCGGCCACGCCCAGACCGCGGCGCTGGCCGCGGTGGAAGGGGGTCTCGCGGGGGCCGGTGTACTTCCAGTCGATGCTCAGGAAGCCCATCTTGTACCGGCGCGAGGGGTCGACCTCGCGAGGATCCCGGTGGACGCCGAACAGCTCCTGGTAGTAAGGGAGCTCGTCCGAACCGGTGGTCTCGCCCCTCTTGCGGAACAGGACGTTGGTCCTCTGGCCATCGATGGTCACCAGGTCGAGCCGCGGCTTGACCCAGGCGATGCCGTCGTCGCTCTCGGCGTAGCTGACGCCCATCCCGCTCATGTACCAGGCCCGGTACTTGTCGCCGTCGCGGATGACGGAGCCGTAGAGGATGTTGAGCTTGTCCTCCCACGCTTCGGTCGGCCCTATGACCGGGTTCCCCACGAACTTCTCGGCGAGGTGGATCCGGCGCGTCACGTTGGTCCGGGACGCGACGATGTCATCGTCGAGGAAGAGCCGTTTCTGCCGCCCGAGCGTCGCCGGCGGATCGCCCCCGGCGGCCTCCAGGAGGATGGCGACGAGCAAAGGGACGTGAATCATGTCGGAGCCTTTCCGGGAAATGGGAGCGACCGTCGGGACCGAGGATCGGAGTCCGCCTCAGTACCTCACCTCGACCCTGACCGTGCCCGCGGTTCTCGCCGTGCCCACTTCGGGGCTCAGGCGGACCGTCTCCTCGTCCCGGTCGAAGTCGATGGAGGGTTGCCCGTCGATAGTCACGCTCCGAATCGGAGCGGCCTTCGGATGGCGAAGCCGCAGGAAGACGGCCCCAGGCCTCGGCGGCATCTGCACGGTGGCCGCGATGCTCCCCTCTCCGGCGCCCGACACGACATCGTCCGACACGCTCGCGCCCGTCGCGCTTGCATCCGACACGATCTCGTACGACACCGGACCGAGATGGGTAGGCGCATCCTTCACGGAGATCCTCTTCCCCTTCTCGAGCCAGGCCCGCGGCGTCGCCCGGGCGAGCCACAGGGAGCCGTCGGCGTCGAAGACGAGCATGCCCCGGAGGCGCTCCAGGAAGCAGGACTCCTCGTAGATCTTGTCGGGCGGCCCGCCCGTGGTGTGCTCCCGGAAGGTGTACTCGCCCGGCACGATGTCGACCGAGTACTGGTTGAGCGTGGATCGGATGAAGTTCGGCGGGTCGTCGGCGGCGAGGTGGATGTTCGCGTGCCGCTCGAGGCCACACTGGTACTGCCAGCTCGCCCGGGAGAACCAGCCTCGCTCGGGGTCGAAGCGGCCCTTCTCCCGATCGAGAGCGCCCTCCTCGCGATCGAAGGCTCCCGACCGCTCGCGGATCTTGGTGTTCTCGAGGAGCAACCGGTCCTCCAGGACGTCCAGGTGGCCCTGGACGCGCCGGTCCCGGGGCGAGAGGAGCCCGGCGGGGCTGATGAGCGGGTCGGCCGACTGCACCGTGTCCCAGTAGATCGCGCCCACGTGCCCCTGGCAGCGCCGCCAGCCCCAGGCCCCCGTCGCGAAGCCGCGGACGTAGGGGGCGAAGGGGACGAAGGAGCGGTAGGTCCCGTCCCGCACCGCCACGACCGGCGTGAGCGCGATGGAGCGGTCGATCGCGGCGAGGAGATCCTTGCGATAGGCCTCCGCTTCGGCCGCCATCGCGGCGCCTTCCTTCGGGTCGATCAGGGCCAGGAGGTCGGCCAACCGCCGGACCGCCAGCCAGTAGTAGGCCTCCGACTCGTAGAACTGCATGTGCATGCGCAGGCTGTCGGGGGTCACGACGTGGGCCGGCTGGAGCCCCTTCGCCCAGAGGCGCTCCCCGCCCGAGATGTTCCCGGCGAGGAGGCGCCGCTGGCGCAGGATCCACTCCGCGTTGGCCTTCATGCGGGGGGCGTGGGCCTTGAGCCAGTCGAGGTCGCCGGTCAGGAGGAAGTGCTCGGTCAGCGCGAACATGATGGTGCCCGGGCCCATGCAGTGGACCCCGTCCATGTGTCCCCCCGCTCCCGGGATGCCCTCGGCGTGGGTGAGGCAACCCTTGCCGTCGGAGAAGTGTCCGAGCGGGCGGTCGGGGAGCGCCCACTCGTGGTGCCCCCCCTGGCCCCCAACGACCTTGGGCTCCATCGGGATCCGCAGCCACTGGTCGAGCCCGTCCGCCGCCTCCTTGTGGAGGCCCTGGAGGTCCAGGGCCCGGATGATCATGTAGGTCTCGGAGGCGAGGATTCCGAAGGGGAAGTCGTTGAAGCGCCACTTCCCGCCGTCGCCCTGGAGCGACCTCCGGAGGATGTGCCACGCGCCCAGCTTCCACTGGGCGGTCAGCCTCTCGCACGGCACCTCGACCCGCAGGGACGGCTCGAAGGGGGGCGAGGGGTGGGGAGGCAGGGCCTCCCCCGGACGCATCGCCCGCACCGCTCCATCCCAGGTCTGCTCGGCATGCTCCCGCGTCCGCTGCCGGATGGTCTTGAGGCCCCTTCCGGCGAGCTCCCTCACGAGCTCCCTCCCCGTCCTCGCCGTCGAGGCCAGGGGGAACGGCGGCTCCGACGGCGCCGGGGGAGTCGGGGCGGCGGCGAGGGCGTAGAACCGCCACACCTCCGCGTTGCCGAGGGAGTCCGCGTGCGGATTCCCTTCGTGGACGCTGTCCGCCACGTCCCGGACGAGGTGCCAGGTTCGGCCCGCCGAGGTCCGGCCCTCCAAGGTGCGGCCCGCATCGCCGTCTTTGCTTGAGTCGGCGTCGCTGCCCGCATCGCCGACCTTGACGCCCTCGACGACCTCGACGAACTTGAGGTCGATGATCGTCGTGTCGCAGGTGTGCTCGCCCGCCTTGGCCCCGACGACGAGCGAGAGGACGTCCCCCTCCTCCACCGGGATCTCGGCAACGTCCTTGGGGTGCCCCTTCCCCTCCAAGCCTTCGGAGAAGGCCTGGGAGCCTCCCGTGGGGACCGCCCCCGAGGCGATGAGACGCCGGCCGGCCCGGCTCTCGTGCACGATCGACCACTCGACGCCGTTCCCGCCCGACGAGTCGCCCATCGACACCTTGCCGCGGACGTTCACGCGCCCGACGATCGGGCTTCGCCACCCGACGGCGACGTCGACGTCGGGGCCGGGGTGCATGGCGGCGGAGCGGGCGGGCACGGTCAGGCTCCCGGCCTTCCCCGACTCTCGCTCGGGGTTCACGCCGAACCAGGGGATGACGTTTCGGGCCCAGCCGCGCATCTTCGGGACGCCGGGCATCTCCGGCATCTTCTCCCCCAGCGTGGACGCCTCCAGAGTGAACCACGGAACGGAGGGCAGAGGCAGTCCGGGGAGCTGCTCCGCAGGCAGCGGACCCCCGGGGAGCGCGGCCGCGGGCGCCTTTGCCGCGGGGAGCCGCGACGGCGCCGCGGGCGCGATCCGGCTCGAGCGGACGAAGAACCCGTGCTCCGGCGCCAGGATCGGCCCCAGCTCCAGGTCGGAGACCCGGAAAGAGAAGCTCCCGGACACGGTCCAGACCGTGAGGATGGTCCGCGCCACCTCGTCCGCTTGCGCGTGGTAGGGCCACTCGCGCCTCCAGCGCGACGTTCCCATGTAGAGGACATCGGCCCGCACGCCGCGCCGCTCGCCGCCCTTCGCCGGCTCTCCGGCCTTCCCCTGCTCGCCGACCCTGGCAGGCGCCCCGCCCTGCGCGCGCTTCGCGCCGTTCGTGCCCTTCTCGACGTTGCCCGGCGAGCGCCAGGAGGCCGGGCCCGTCACGATGGTCGTCGAGGCGGCGGTCCTGGATGCGTCGGGCCTTGGAGCGTTGGGCCCCGAGTCGCCGGCGAGCGGGTGAACCTCGCCGATCCGGCCGTCGTACGCCTCGATGCGGCCATCGTACGCGAGGGTCTCCGTGGCGTCGTCGAAGCCCCACTCGACCTCGATCTCCATCTCCTTCCAAACGTCGGGCACGAGGGCCCGGATCGCGGGGACCGCGAAGGCCGCCGCGTCCTTCTCGCCGCGGGCGGCGACCACGACGCCCCAGGTGTCGGCGGGGATCGCGTAGGCGTAGGTGCGCCCGTCGGCGGACACCTCGGGCTTCCCGGCCTCCTGGAGCGTGCGGGGGTTCCACCAGGTGTGGGCCGTGCCGTCGGTGCCGTCGAAGAAGGACACGGTCAGGTCGTCCGGAGAGGGCCGGATACCGCCCTGGGTCGGCAACGACTCCGCCGTCGATGACTGCCCCCGCCGCCCCGGCGCCGGCGAGGACTCCGCGGGCGGCGAGACCGCGGGCGGCGAGACCGCTGGCGGCGAGACCGCGGGCGGCGAAACCGCGGGCGGCGAAACCGCTGGCCATGACAGCTCGACCCTCCGCACGGGTCGCACCTCCTCCCACAGGAGGGCGCAGATGACCTTCTGGATCCCCGGGGCGCTCGCGTCCACCGGCCTTTCGTAGGGGAGGCCCGCGTACTGGATGAGGCCGATCCAGCTCTCCGGAGGGTTTCGATCGGCCGGCCGGTCGCGGCGGTACAGGTAGGCGCTGGGGCCGATGTCGGCGGGCCGTCCTGTGAGCGCGGCGAGATCGTCGGCCGCCATGCCCGTCAAAGCATCCGGCCCCTCGGCCGCGGGAGCGGGAAGCGCTGCGTAGATCCACAGTGCGATGGCCAAGGCCGCGGACATGGAGACGGTCAAGGCAATGGGCAAGCGCAGGGGCAACACGGTGGAGGCGGTGAGCGGCTTCTTCATGTAGTCGTAATTATGACAGACCCTCGTCGAGATCCGCAGGTGGAGATCCTCGAGAAGCTCTTTCGGCGAGAACGGGTCGCCACGCTCTCGGAGCTCGAGCGCTCGCTCGGCTCTTCGGCAAGAACCGTGTTCCGAGCCCTCAAGAGGGTGGGGTACCTGCCTGCGCCGGATAACGGATCCCGAAACGCGGCGCTCATCCCGGCGATGATCCTGGGCTGCGCGGCAACCTGCGGGGATTGACGCTCGCGCCCGGGGTCGGCTCGCAGTGACCGCGGTCGGGCCGGCGCACGAGTCGCCCTCCTTGAGGCGGCAATTCCCCCTTCACCGCCCGCCCGCAGACTCCTGCAGCGCGCCCGTCGCCTCCACCTCGAGCGCCGCGAGGCGGGGAGCCTCCCGGTGGGAGAGGAAGTCGATCTCGATCGCGCCGTCCACGACCTCGACGTCGAAGGTGCGGATGTCGTGCAGCGTGAAGCCGATCAGCACCGGATCGTAGCCGGCCAGGACGACCTTGCCTTCGAGCAGGACGTCGAAGACGCGGCCTCCCGGCAGCCGGTACGTCGATTCCACGAAGTGGAGGCTGACACGGTAACGGCCCGGCGGAAGGGGGATGCTGTAGCCGCGGCTGTACGTCCCGTGGGGGCCAGGGAACCAGCGCTCGATGCCGTGCAAGGCGGCATCATCGCCGTCACCGCCCGGCGCCTTGGCCTGTCCACCCCTCGAGCTCGCGTGCTTGTCCGAGGAGACGCCGCTCAGGAAGAAGCGGTCGCGCGACCAGCGCTTGCCGTCCTTGGCTTGATGGTCGCCGCCGCCGCAGTTGAGGCGGAGTGTCTTGCTCGCGGCCAGCTCCTCGAGAAGCCACCGGCAGCCGCTCGCCGCGCTGTCGGCGCTCGCCGCGCCGCGCCGCGGATCGCGCGGGAGCGAGGCGAGGGCCTCCGTCGGCGGGCGCCTCGGATCCACGAGCACCGCATGCAACCAGGCCCGCCAGAGGCGATCGCCCTCCACGATGTCGCCCTGCTCGATGGCCTCGCGAGAGAGTGACTCGGCGACCGCCGGCTCGCCCAGGGCGCGGTGGCAGGCGATGCGCCGCAGGAGCGGCTCCGCAGAGCCTCGATCGACCTCGCCGGCGCGTTCGAAGTGCCGCAGCGCCTCGGCGGGGCGCCCGGCGCGCTGGAGGATCCGACCTTCCCTGTAAGCGGCAAGGGAAGCGTCCGGCGCTCCGTCCTGGCCGGCGAAGAGGTTCTCCGTGCGGTTCCGCTCCCTCTCGGCGTCGGCCGCCGGCACCCCAGCGAGCACGGGCAGGATGTGGAGGCGGGAATCGAGCCCGTAGGACAGCACCTGCAGGGCGAGGACGTTCTTGCCCGCCTCGAGGCGCCCCGCCTCGATCTCGAGAGCTTCCGTCACCCGGGGTCGCAACGTCCGCTCCGCGAGCGCCTGGAACGACATCCTCTCCCCAGGCTTGCCCGCGCGCACCCTGCCGACTTCCTGGCCGTTCAGGTGGGCGATGAAACCGTCCTCGACCTCGGCCGCAAGCACGAGACGCGAGATGGCCTTCGGGTCCGCCACCTCGAAGGTCCGGCGCGCGTAGAGCGTCGTGTAGCCGCCGAATTGATCGTTGAGCCAAGTGCCCTCCTCGGTCGCCGGCTGGTTGTAGCCCGTGAGCGGGCTCTGCCCCGCCTCCCAGCGGCTGTCGTCGAAGCCGCTGCTCGTCCATTCCATGCCGGGGGACGGCTCCGCGCGGCCGCGGAAGTACTTCCATCGCTCCCCCTCGGGTATCAGCAGGCTCGGGGTGGCGAGGGCCTGATCGATCTCGCCGAAGGACGCGAGCTGCGGCTGAAAGGCTACGAGACGACTGGGGCGGAAGAGCTCTCGCGGGGCAAGGCTGGAGCTCTCGTCTGCGAGGAGGTCGATCGGTTCCCTGAGGACCGACACGCGCAGGGGGGGCAAATCTTCCAGGGCCCGGCCCGTGACGGGGACCTCCCACTCGAGCCCGAGATCTGCGACGTCGCGAGCGAGCCCGTGCAGGTCCCAGACGTGGATATGCCGTGTCGGGGCAATGGCGACGAGCCTCCCACTGCTCATGGCGAGGCCGTTCACCTGCAGGGGCTCGGCAGCATCGAGCTGGAACAGCCGCTTGCCGCTCATGGCCTCGAGGACCCAGATGCGCGACGTGCTGTAGGTGACCGCGAGGAGCCTCCCATCCTCGCTGAAGGCTATGGGGCTCGAGTACCTGAGGCCGGGCTCCCGCTCGATCCGCCACACGGGTTCACCGTCCTCGAGCCTCCACAGCGTACACGTTCGCGGCGAGCAGGTGGCGAGGTGGGTGGAGGCCGGGTGGAATTGAACCCGCGCGCGGGGGACAGGGAGCTTCCGCTCGGGCTCCCAGGCGCTCCCGGGCTGCGGCTCGCTCCTGGGCCTGCCGTCGCGAGCCGCCCAGAGCCAGGCCTCCTCCCCATTCAAGCACCCTGCCGCCAGCCAGGCGCCATCGCGGCTCACGGCCATCGAGATCCACCTGGGGGGCAGCCCCAGGAGCTGGACCGAGCGCGTGGGCTCGTCGGGATCGATGACATGGGCATGCGTCTCCTCGTGGATCGCGGCAAGGGTCCGGCCGCCGTTGCCGAGAGCGGCCTTGTGGCAGCTCTCGAGCCCGGTCAAACGCTGCGCCGGCCCGGCCGCGATCCGCGCGTCCCCTTCACCGAGGGGCCGGAGCGGCCAGCGATGGATCCCCTTGGCCCCGCTGGTGTAGAGGGCCTTGCCCTCCGGACCGAAGTCGACTGACATCACCCGGCCCTCGCCCAGGCGGCCGATCTCCGTCCTCGCCGCGAGGTCCCAGAGCCGCACGCCGTCGTCGCCGGCGCTGGCCGCCAGCCTGCCGCCGGGCGCCAGCGCGACAGAGTGCGGGTGCTTTGGAACAGCCCCTTCCTGGGGAAGCCTTCCATCATGGCCGAAGAGTGTGAAAGCGGGCAAGCGGCGCGGAAGCTCCCACCACTCGACGCGATCGCGATCCGCTCCGAGGGTCCAGCAGGATCGCAGGTCGCGCAGGAAGTACCCCTTGCTTTGGTGGATCGAAAGGAGGGGCACATCGCCCGCCGGATCCCAGAACCGCACCGCCGGCTCCCAGCCCCCGGAGACGAGGAAGTCCCCCCGCGGGCTGAAGCTCACCGAGGTGACTTGCGCCGCATGGCCCCGGAGGGTCCGCAGGAGCTCCCCCGTCTCCGCGTTCCAGACGTAGATCAGGTGGTCCATGTTCGACGCCGCGAGCAGCTTGCCGTCCGGGTGCCAGGCAAGCTGCTCGAAGCTCAGGTTGTCGACCGCGGCCAGCGCGCGGATCATCTGGCCGCCGTCGAGGTCGTGGATATACACCTTCCTGGGGCGGTGGTCGCTCGCGAAAGCGATGAGCCGTCCCCCGGGATGCACCGCCACGCAGCGCAGCAAGAGGCCGCGGCCGATCTCCTGGATCACGGCCCCGGTGGCCAGGTCGAAGACTCGGAATACCCGCTCCCTCGTCGACACGATGACCCAGCGGCCATCGGGGGAGAAGTCGAGCCAGTCATCGTGCCCGGCATCCTTCACCTCCACGCACAGCCGGCGGCTGTTGACGTCCCAGACACCCCACTCGGTGCGTTTCCCCTGCTCATGGCGGATGGCGAGGAACCTCCCGCTCTGGCTGAACTTGAGATGCACGAACGTGGCGGGAAAGCCGGGCGCGGGCAATCGGCCGATCTCGCGCTGATCGCTCGCCGCGCGGAGGACCGTCTCGCCTCCGGGAAGCGCGAGGGCGGCGACGGAGCCGTCCGGGGACAACGCAAACCCCTCGTACTTCTCCAGCCGCCAGGTTCTCACCGAGCGCAGGTCCACGATGGCGAAGGAGGCGAGGGCCTCATCCACCAGGTCGGGCCCCTGGCGGATCTCGGCGGCCTTCTGGAGCGTTTCGAGGGCCAGGAAACGGCGTCCGGGCCGCACGCTGGCCCGGACCGCGCTCGCCTCGGCCAGGTAGGCGGCGCGCAGCTTCTCCTGGCCGGCGGCCTGCTCGCGGATGAGTGCGGCCTGCTCGCCGACGAGCCGTGCCGCCAGGGCCGAGGAGACCACCGCCACGGCGGTGAGCAGCATGAGCACCGACGCCGCGAGGGTCGACAGGAGCGGGTTGCGGGCGCACCAGCGCCCCAGGCGCTCCAGCGCGTGGGACCGGCGTGCTTCCACCGGCATGCCATCGAGAAAACGCTCCAGGTCCTGCCCCATGGCCCGGGCGCTCGCGTATCGCTGCGACGGCTCCTTGGCGATGGCCTTGAGGACGATGGTCTCGAGGTCGCGCGGGATGGAGCGATCCAGGCGGCGCGGGGCCGGCGGCTCCTCGGTCGCCACCTTGCGCAGGAGCTGCGCCCGGTCGCGTTCCACGAAGATCGGCCTCAGGGTCACGAGCTCGTAAAGGGTGACCCCCAGCCCATAGACGTCGCTGCGCGGATCGGACCAGCCTTTGAAACGCTCCGGGGCCATGAAGAGGGCCGTGCCGACGAAGTCGCCGGTCTGGGTGAGGTCTTCGGTCCCCTCGGCCTTGGAGAGGCCGAAGTCGGTGAGCCAGACGCGGCCGCCCGGATCCAGGAGGAGGTTCGAGGGCTTGACGTCGCGATGGAGGATCCCCTCGCCGTGCGCGTAGTCGAGGGCCAGCGCGGCGTCTCGCGCCAGGCGGGCCACGTTGTTGAAGTAGTGATCCCGCCCACCGGAGCCGCCTCCCGTCTCAAGCCCGGCGGCAAGGCTCGAGGAAGAATCTGGCGCCGCGTCGCCGTCCGACCCGCCCGCCTGGCGCTGGCGGCGCACCTCCTCGATCACCCGGTTCAGCCCCTGGCCCGGGATGAGCTGCATGACGTAGTAATGAAGCCCGAGGTGCTCGCCGACGCCGTAGACGGGGACGATGTTCGGGTGGCTCAGGTGCGCCGCGGCGCGGGCCTCTTGACGGAAGCGCTCGAGGCGCTTGGCATCGAGGAGGACGTGGAAGGGCAGCACCTTGAGCGCCACCCGCCGGCCGAGGGAGGCCTGCTCCGCCTCGTAGACGACGCCCATGCCGCCGCGGCCGATCTCGCGGAGGATGCGGTACTCGCCCACCTGCTGCAGCTCGGGGGCTGGCCGCGGCGTCTCGTGCCCGGCCGGCGCCGCCGCCCCCTTCGTGGCCACGGACTCGACCCCGAGCTCCTCGACGAAGAGGAGCGTCGTGAAGAGCTCCCGGATCTCCGCCGCCAGGGCCGGATGCGCGGCGACGTACTCCTCGATCGTGGGCCCCTCGCCGCGCCGCAGCCGCCCGAGGAACTCCTCCGCCAGCCGCTCGGCATCATCCCGGCCGCCGCCCGCGCTATCGTTTCGCGTCACCTCCACGGGCAGTCGGGAATCCCGGCGAGTCGAGTGCGCCGCCCCTCGAGGAGCGAGCCGACCTCCGAACGGCCGCCCTGCCTCGCCCTGTCTATCGACTCCGCGATCGTGGTCGGTTCCAACGCCGCCGTACTCCTTGCTCCGGGATGATACTGGATGGCCGGCGCCGGCGGAACCGGCGGGTATGGCCGCGCCGCTGGCATTCCGCCTGCCGGCCCGCCCTGGCAGAGCCGGCAACATCGATGGGCCAGCCTCCGCCGAAGCAAGTCGGGCTAGTCTCTCGCCCTGCAGGCCTGCCGGCAGCCCGGGATCGGCTGACAAGCCGTGCCGAGGAAGTGCTCGGGACCGCCTGCGAAGAGCCAGGACAGGGCGCCGATCGCGTCGGAGACGTCGACGGCGCCATCGTGGTTCCAGTCGGTCAGGAGGACGTTCCCGGGGTCCACCACGCTCCCATCCCCGCAAGGGAGCCGCAGCGACGAGCTGAGGAAGAGGAAGCCGAGGAGTAAGATGGGATCGGAGATCTCGATCGCCCCGTTTTGGTTAAAGTCGCCGGGGACCTGCCGGTCGCAGGTGACCGGAGCTTCACACTCGTCCGGGACGGAGTTCAGGTTGCAATCGAGGCTCAGTCCGTCCCGGATGTCGCAGCGGTCGCCGATGCCGTTCCCGTTGCAGTCGGGGGAGTTGAGGAGGACCGAGACATCGTTCAACGGATTCGGCGTGGCGAGGTCGAGCTTGCCGTCGGCGTCGAGGTCGGCGGCCACGAGCGACTGGAGGCTCCATCTCACCGCGAAGCGCTCCTGGTCCTGGAACGTTCCGTCCCCGTTCCCGGGGAGGACCGAGATGTCCCAGGAGCCGGCATTCGCGGTGGCGAGGTCGAGGCGGCCGTCGGCGTCGAGGTCCGCGGCGGCAAGCGCCAGAGGGTACGATCCCACCGGGACTCGCCGCTCGGATTGGAACGTCGCGTTTCCGTTGCCGAGGAGGACCGAGAC
>JACQVW010000258.1 GCA_016209535.1 Planctomycetota bacterium
GCGCAGGCCCTTCGAACCCGGGAACCGCTCGACCCAGCCCAGCCCGAGCCAGCGCTCCTTGAAGGCGGCGAGGCCTTCCTTCCTGAGGATCAGGTCGACATCCACCGTCTGGCGCTCGAGGCCGTTCGCTGCAACGGCAAGACCCCCGGCCACAACGTAGGGGACCCCGAGCTCCTCGAGCGCCCGCGCGATCTTCCTCGCGGCCTTCTGCACCGGCGCTTCGCCGGCGGCAAACTCGTCCATGGCACGCAGCGCTCCCTCGAAACCAGCTTGCGTCGGCTCGCGCGTCGGCACGGCACATCTCCGGTCCCAGTATAGGCCAGAATAGCCCGGAGGACGGCCCCAGGGTCCCAACTTCAAGCCCACCCCGTCAAGCCCACCTCGTCCCGCGCGCCAGGAGGGTCAGGACGACGTCGACCTCGGGCTCGAGCTGCCGCCGCGGCGCGTGACCCCTATCACGTCGCGCGCCGCGGCCCGGCGCTATAGGGGCTGCATGGCCGCGAAAGGCCTCGAGCCCCTCCGCCGTCCTCCTCGGCCGACCCGGACCGCCCGGCGCGGGTACGCCGCGGCCGCGGCAGCGCTCGCCCTCTTCGCCGGGAGCCTCGCGCCTCCCCCGAGCCGCGCCGGCGAAGGCGCGAGCGGGCTCGGCTTCCTCGTCGAGCGCCTGCCCGTCGAGGGCCTGGGCCCCGAGGCGCGGGCAGCCTGGGAGCTGGCCCGGCGGCTCGCCGGGGACAAGGCCGAGGCCGTGGCGCTCGCCCCGGACAGCGCGCCGGACGGCCGGGACGGCGCGGGCGGCCTCGCGGCGCGCATCGGGCGGTTCCGGGTGCTCTGGATCCACCAGGGCGACTCGCCGGAGCTGCCGGCGGCGCTCCTCGAGGCGCCGGCGGTCCAGGCGCTGCGCGGCTTCGCCGCGGGCGGCGGCGGGCTCTTCCTCTCGGGCGCGGCGCTCGCCCTCGTCGAGCCCCTCGGCCTCGAGGACCTGCGGCCCCGCACCGGGGCCGGAGGGTCCGACGACTACGTCGCGGCGATCCTCCCCGCCGCGCCCGGGCACCCGGTCCTCGAGGGCCTCGCGCCCGGCGGCTGCGCCGATCCCGCCGCGGTGCCCTTGAGCGACCGCGGCTTCCCCGCCTTCGCCGACTTCCACGGCACGGGTGGACCGCTCGGGGGCCGCCTCCTCGCGCGGGCCAGAAGCGGCGACGAGAACCCGCTGGCCGAGTACTGCCTCGGGAAGGGCCGCGCGATCGTCCTGGGCTGGAGGCTCCCCCACTACGCGAACGCGTCGAACGCGCACCGCCGGAACCTCGAGCGCCTCACGGCCAACATCCTCGGCTACCTCGCCGATCCGGGGCGCTGGCAGGAGATGCCCGCGCCGAGCAGGGCCCCGCGGCCCTCGGGCGTCCCCGACGCGGCGTGGGAGTCCCTCGAGCTCGCCGTCCGCGACCTCGGGACCACGTTCGGCCCGGAGTATCCCCGTGGGGCCGAGCACCTCGCGGCGCTGGAGGGGCTGCGAAAGGAGCACGAGGCGGCGCTGCGAGAGGACGATGCGGCGAGGCTCAGGGGCATCGCCGCGCGCTTCGAGGACCTCAAGGCCGCGGCCCTCCTCGAGAACCCGCTCCTCCGCTTCGAGAAGCTCCTCCTGGTCGAGCGGGGCGAGGGCAACCTCGGCCTCCCCGCGAACTGGGACGGCAACTCGGGGATCCCCAGGACGGGCTACGAGAACCGCCTCTGCCTCCTGTCGCCCCCGCGGCCCGACGGGAAGCTCGAGACCCTCTTCCTGCCCGAGGGCGGGCGCTTCGCCGGCGACGTGGACCTCCACTTCGATGCCGACCGGCTGCTCTTCTCGATGCCGGGCTCGCACGATCGCTGGCAGGTCTTCGAGCTGAAGATCGACGGCACGGGCCTCCGCGAGCTGCCCCTCATCGCCGAGCCCGACGTCGACAACTTCGACGCCTGCTACCTTCCCGACGGCCGCATCGTCTTCACGTCGACGGCCACCTTCGCCGGCGTGCCTTGCGTCTACGGCAGCTCCCACGTCACGAACCTCTACCTCCTCGAGCGCGACGGCTCGACGCCGTCGATCCGCCAGCTCACCGTCGACCAGGACCACAACTGGTGCCCCGCGGTCGCGAACGACGGCCGCGTGCTCTACCTGCGCTGGGAGTACGCCGACCTCCCCCACGCGAGCTCGCGCATCCTGTTCGCGATGAACCCCGACGGGACGGGGCAAGCCGAGGTCTACGGCTCGAGCTCGTACTTCCCCAACTCCTTCTTCTACGCCCGGCCCGTGCCAGGCCACCCAACGAAGGTCGCCGGCATCGCCACGGGCCACCACGGCACGGCGCGCTCGGGGAGGCTCCTCATCCTGGACCCCGCAAAGGGCCGCCGCGAGGCCGAGGGGGTCGTCCAGGAGGTCCCCGGCCGGGGGAAGCGGGTCGAGGCGACGGTGCGCGACAACCTCGTCGACGGGGTCTGGCCCCAGCTCCTCCACCCCTTCCCGCTGAGCGAGAAGCACTTCCTGGTCTCCGCGCGGCCCTCGCCCCGCTCGCGCTGGGGGATCTACCTCGCCGACGTCTTCGACAACCTGGTGCTCCTCAAGGAGTCGCCGGGCCGAGCGCTCCTGGAGCCCGTGCCCGTCGCGAGGCGGCCGAGGCCTCCCGAGGTGCGCGACCGCGTGGAGCTGTCCCGGGACGACGCCCTCGTCTACGCCGGCGACGTCTACTCCGGAGGCCTCGAGGGGATCCCCCGCGGCGAGGTGAAGGCCCTCCGCCTCTTCACCTACGAGTACAGCCTCCGCGGCATGGGCGGCCTCCTGGGCTCGATCGGCATGGACGGCCCCTGGGACGTGAGGCGCATCCTGGGGACGGTGCCCGTCGAGCCCGACGGCTCCGCGTTCTTCCGCGTCCCCGCCATGACGCCCGTCGCCGTCCAGCCCCTCGACGCCGAGGGGAAGGCCGTGCAGCTCATGCGGAGCTGGTTCACGGCGATGCCCGGCGAGGTCGTCTCGTGCGCCGGCTGCCACGAGGGGCACAGCCGGGCCGCGTCCAACCGCGCGACGCTGGCCGCGAGGCGGGCGCCGGCCGAGATCGAGCCCTGGCGCGGCCCGGCGCGGGGCTTCAGCTTCGCGCGGGAGGTGCAGCCCGTCCTCGATCGCCGATGCGTGCGCTGCCACGACGGCCGCGAGCGGCCCGGCGAGCCGCCGCGATGCGACCTGCGCGGCGAGGAGATCGTGCGCGACTGGACCTCGGCCATCGACGGCCACGTGAGCCCCGAGGTGGGCGGCAAGTTCTCCACGGCCTACGTCGAGCTCCACCGCTTCGTGCGCCGGCCCGGGATCGAGAGCGACATCCACCGCCTCTCGCCCATGGAGTTCCACGCCGACGCGACCGAGCTCGTCCAGGTCCTCGCGAAGGGGCACCACGGGGTCGAGCTCGACCGCGAGGCCTGGGACCGCATCGTCACCTGGATCGACCTCAACGCCCCGTACCACGGCTCGTGGGCCGAGGTTGCGGGCGAGGATCGCGTCCGGCCCGTCGCCGAGCGATATCGGACCATGCGGCGCCGCTACGCCCGGCGCAGCGAGAGCCTCGAGGCGCCTCCGGCCGCGGCGGCGGCCGGCGAGGGCCCGGTCGCGGCGCCCCCGGACGCGCCGGCACCCTCGCCGGACCATCCGGAGCCTCCCGGGCCGCGCGCTGCGAAAGCGACGCCGCCCGCGGCCGCCCCCGGCTGGCCCTTCGGCGCCGGCGAGGCGCGGCGGCGGCAGCGGGAGGACGGGGGCGCGTGGCGCCGATCCATCGACCTCGGCGGCGGCGTCGCCCTCGAGCTCGTGCGGGTCCCCGCCGGCGAGCTCCTCCTCGGCGACGCCGCGGGCGAGCCCGACGAGGGCCCGCCCTGCCGCGTCCGCATCGACGAGCCCTTCTGGATCGGGGCCACCGAGGTCACCAACGAGCAGTACGCGCTCCACGACCCCCTTCACGACAGCCACGTCGAGCCCATGCACGGCTACCAGTTCGGGGTCCACGGCTATCCCGTGGACGGCCCGCGCCAGCCCGTCGTGCGCGTCTCGTGGCGGGAGGCGCTCGAATTCTGCGAGTGGCTCTCGGCGAGGACGGGCCTGCGCGTCACGCTCCCCTCCGAGGCCCAGTGGGAGCACGCCTGCCGCGCCGGGACGGCCACCCCGTTCTGGTTCGGCGGCCTCGACGACGACTTCTCCCGCGCCGCCAACCTCGGCGACGCGCGCCTGCGGGAGCTCGCCCTCGACACCTACGTCACCGTGCGCCTCGTCAAGAGCCCGAACCGCTACGACGACTGGGTCCCGAAGGAGAGCCGCTTCGACGACGGTGCCCTCGTATCGCTCGACGTGGGCCGCTACGAGCCCAACCCCTGGGGCCTCCGCGACGCCCACGGGAACGTGTGGGAGTGGACGCGTTCGGCCTACAGGCCGTACCCCTACCGCGGCGATGATGGCCGCGAGGATCTCTCGAGCGCCGAGAAGCGCGTGGTGCGCGGCGGATCCTGGTACGACCGCCCCAAGCGGTGCCGCTCGGCCTCGCGCCTCGCCTACCGCCCGTACCAGCGCGTGTTCAATGTGGGCTTCCGCGTGGCGGTGGAGGGCATGCCCTGACGGGAGCGCCGTCCGGGGTGCGGCTCGCTCAAGGCCTCGAGGCCTCCACGATCCGGTACACCGCCTTCTCGGTCCTGAGGTAAAGGGCGCCGGTCGCGTCCACGGCCGGCGAGGCCACGATGGAGCCCTCGAGCCGGTTGCGCGCCAGCACCTTGCAGGTCGCCCCCGCCTCGACGACGGCGACCTCCCCCTCGCGGCTCGCGATGTAGAGGCGGCCCGCGGCGAGGACCGGCGAGGCGAGGTGGTTGCCTCCAAGGCGCTCGCTCCAGCGCGGCTGGCCGCTCCTTGAGTCGAGGCACGTGACGATGCCCCCGCGGTCGCTCACGGTCACGAGCGCGTCGCCCACGAGGATGGGCGACGGCACCTGCGGCGCCTGCCGGGCGCTGCGCCAGGCGACCTCCGGCCCCGCGGCGCCTGCGAGGCGCACCGCCACGACCTCGGCGCGCGGGAAGCTCACGCCGAGGTAGGCGAAGCCGTCACCCGCGACCGGGCACGGCGTCGAGCACCAGGCAGGGCCGCAGGCGAGCCTCCACAGCTCGGCCCCGCTCTCGGGGTCGTAGGCGTAGAGCCAGTCCGCGCCCAGGGAGAGGAGCTGCGGGCGGCCGCCCGCCTCGACCACGAGCGGCGTCGAGTAGCCCTGGCGCTGGAGCGTCTCGCGGCGCAGCGCGCCGCCCCGCGCCGTCCTCCAGGCCGTGCGCCCGCTCCGCTTCTCGAGGGCCGCGACGAACTGCTCGTCGAGCCCGTCCATCTGCACGATGAGGAGGCCCCGCCACGGGACGGGCGAGCCGCCGGGGCCGTTCTCGCTCTGGCAGCGGAGCTCTCCGTTCGTCCACAGGACGCGGCCGTCCAGCGCATCGACCGAGGCGGTGCCCATGGCCCCGAAGTGGCAGTAGACGCGGCCGTCCTCGATGACCGGCGTCGGCGAGGCATAGGAGTTGAGCGCGTGGATGGGCTCGGGGTCGTCCGCGGCGAGGACCTCGACGTCGTGCCGCACCTTCCCGCTCGCGCGGTCGAGGCCCACGGCCCTCAGGCCGACGCGGCGCGCGGCCGCGAGGGGCTGCGAGCTGCCGATGGCGGCGGCGCGACGGCGCGCAGCCTCCTCCGAGGCCGGGGTCTCGACGGCCGCCGTCACCCACACGGCACCCTCCGAGACGACCGGGGACGACCAGCCGCGGCCCGGGACCGGCGTGCGCCAGGCGACGTTCTCGGTCTCGCTCCAGACGAGCGGCGCGGAGCGCGCCCCGGAGCGGCCCTGCCCGCCGGGCCCGCGGAACTGCGGCCACTCGTCGGCCGCCGCGGCGGAGCCGGCTCGCAGGAGGACGGCGCTCAAGGCGCACGCGAGGCAGGTGGAGCGCGTCATGCCGCTCAACGGCTACGCGAAGGTGGCCCCGGCGTCAAGCTCCGGATCGCCCGTCCGCCCGTCGGAAGCCGCGCCCGGAAAAATAGGGACAGGCCCCGGGGGCGGCCGCGAGAATCGGGGCATCCCTTGAATCCGTCTCGGTCCTCCGTCCCGGCCTTCGCCGCTCATGAAGCCACGGCTCGCGCGTCTCCTGTTCGCCCTTGCCTGCGCGCTCGCGCTTGGCGCGGGCGCGCGCCTCGCGGGCGCGCCGGACCAGGTCCCGCGGTCCATGCGCCCCCGCCCGCCGGGCGCCTTGAGCGGCAAGACCGTCTTCCTGAGCCCGGGCCACGGCTTCTACCACCACGAGACGCTGGGCTGGATCACCCAGCGGGGGAGCTCGAACGGCCTGGTCGAGGACTTCCTCACCGCCGAGCTCTGCTGCCAGCACCTCGCGGCATACCTCGAGAACGCCGGCGCCGACGTGTGGACGGTCCGCGAGCGGTGCTTCAGCACGGTGGAGGTCATCGTCGACGACGGCGACCCGGGCCACGCCGAGACGGGCGCCTGGACGAGCACCTCGAGCGGGGGCCACGCGGGGGACGGCCGCTACGCCGCCGGCGCAGCGACCGAGACGGCCGTCGCGACCTTCACGCCGGACATCCCCTCGAGCGGCCTCTACCCCCTCTACCTCCGCTACAACGCGGGCGCGAACCGGAGCGACGCGGCCCTGGTGCGCGTGAGGCACGCGGGCGGCGTGACGGCGCTGCGGATCAACCAGGAGCGGCACGGGTCGACGTGGCGGTACGCGGGCACCTTCTGGTGGCGGCGAGGGACGTCGCAGTCGGTGGAGGTCTCCAACCTGGCCTCGGGGGTGAACCTCGGCCAGGTCGTCATCGCCGACGCCGTCCGCGTGGGCGGCGGGATCGGCTCCGAGCCGCCCACGGGCGGCGGCCCGAGCTCCGGCCGTCGCCGCGCCGACGAGGGCTGCGTCTACTGGGCGCGCTACCAGGGCGCGCCGGCCTCGGTCTACGACCCGACGACCTCGGGGGACGGCACCGACGACGTCACCTGCCGGCCCCTCTACGCGGAGCACGAGGTGGAGGACGGGGAGGACGCCGTGTACATCTCGGTCCACTCCAACGGCGGCGGCGGCACGGGCACCGAGACCTACATGTACCTCGACGGCACGCCCCCCGGGAGCGAGGCGCTGCGCGGCCTGGTCCAGGCCGAGATCGTGGGCGACCTGCGCGCCGACTGGGACCCGGCCTGGGCCGACCGCGGCGTCAAGGCCGCGAACTTCGGCGAGCTGCGGGCCCTGAGCACGATGCCCGGAGTCCTCACGGAGATCGGTTTCCACGACCGCGCCGAGGACGCCGCGGCCGAGCGGGAGCCGCGCTGGCGGCGGATCGTGGCCCGGGCGATCTACCACGCCGTGGCC
>JACQVW010000250.1 GCA_016209535.1 Planctomycetota bacterium
GGCGCGAGGCGCGCGGCCGCCTCGAGGGCCCCGACGGCCTCCCGGGGCCTCCCCTGGGCCTCGAGGGCCAGCGCGAGCGCCTGGCGGTACGGCGCCGAGCCCTCGTCCCAGGCGATCGACCGGCGGATCGAGGCCTCCGCCTCCCGGGGATCGCCGCGGTCGAGGCGCAGCATGCCCGCCTGGAGCGCGCCTTGAGGCTGGTCGGCGCTCTGGGCGAGGGCCTCGAGGAGGTCGCGCCCGGCGCGGCTCGAGAGGTCGAGGCCGCGGCGGAGCGTCCAGGCCGCCTCGACGCGCACGAGCCTCGATGGGTCGTCGAGGAGGGGCGCGAGGACCTCGCGGACCTCGGGCGCGCTCTCGAGGGCCCGCGCCGCGGCGGCGCGCGGGAGGGGCTCGGGGTCGGCGAGGAGCCTCAGCAGGACCTCCAGGACCTCGGGCAGGTCGGCCCAGCGCGCGAGGAGTCCGGCGGCGACGGCACGCCAGGCGGCAGAGCGCTCGTCGCGCGCCATGGCGGCGAGCTCGGGCACGGCCTCGGCGAGGCCGCGGCGTCCCCTCGCCACGGCGCGGGCCCGGGCCCGCGTGCCGCGCTCGAGGCGCGCGCCGAACTGGCGCTCGGCGGCCGCGATGGCCCAGTCCAGGTCCTTGTCCGTGTGACAGCGGTTGCAGGCGTTGGGAATCCCGGCCTCGCGCGTGAGGAGGGGGTCGGGGATGCTGAAGGAGTGGTCGCGCCGCGGGTGGCGCTGCATGTAGACCGTGATGGGCATGTGGCACCCTGTGCACTGGCCGCCGGGGCCCGCGGGGTCGTGGCGGCTGTGGGACGCCGGGTCGACCTTCCCCTCGTGGCAGCTCAGGCAGAGGTCGTTCCCCTGGAGCCGGAGCTTCGCCGAGTGGGGCTCGTGGCAGTCGGTGCACCGGACGGCCTCGCCGTGCATGCGGCTCATGAGGAACGAGGCGTGCTCGAAGTTCTCGTCTCGCACCTGGCCGTCGGGGTAGTAGAGGTCGGTCTCGTCGGGCAGCGCGGGCCGGTAGTGGTCCGTGAGCTTCTCTCCCGGCGAGAAGCCGGCAGTCAGAGCGCTGCGGCGCCCGTGGCAGGAGGCGCAGGCGTCGAGCATGAGGTCTCTCGAGAGGACGGCGGAAGGGGGCGGCGGGCCCGGAGGCTCGGCGCCCGCCGAGCGCGTCTCGTGCCAGCGCACGTGCCGCGAGAGCGGGCCGTGGCACGCCTCGCAGCCGACGCCGAGCTCCCGCCACCGGGTCTCGTAGGCGTCCTTCTCGGGGTCGTAGCCCTTCCGGAGCCCCGTCGTGTGGCAGGGGGCGCACATGGAGTTCCAGGTCATGCCGCGGTTCGTCCAGAAGCCCCACTCGTGCGGCTTCCTGTCCTCGGCGCCGAAGACGTCGAACCACTCGTCGCGGGCGCGGTCGTAGGCGAGGGCCGTCACCTGGTAGCGCCCGAGCGGGAAGGGGACGACGAGCTGCTCGAGGGGCGCGACGCCGATCCAGCGCAGGGGCTCGTAGGCCTGGACGGTCCCGCCGGGGCCCGCCGTCACGACCTCGAGGCGGCCATCGCGCTCGCGGATCTCGGAGCGGAGCGAGCCGTGGGCGACCGTCCGGGCCGGGCGGAAGGCCTTCGCGTCGAGCCCGAGGTCCAGGGGCCGCTCGGCGAGGGCGTGGTGCGAGCCGCGCCACGCCTCGTGGTGCGCCGGGTGACAGGGCCTGCAGGACTCGGAGCCGGCGAGCGCGTCCGGTCCCGCGGCGTCCCCCGCAGGCGGTGCGGGGACGCTCGTGCCCGGAGGCGCCGCGGGGCCCGGCTCTCGCCTCGCGAGCACCCCGCCGAGCGCCGCGACGATCGTGACCGCGCCCGTGACGAGGAGCCAGAGGCGGAGGCGCGTCATGGCCTCTGCACGATCTGGAGCATGTTCCCCTCCGGATCGAGGAAGGAGCGGAGCCGGCCGCCGCCGAGGGCCTCGACGGGATCCCCGAGCCAGCGGACCCCCTTCTCGGTGAGGCGAGCCTCCCAGGCGGCGTAGTCGCCGACGCGGAGCGCGATGTGGGAGATCCCGCGCGTGAAGGGTTCGCGGCCCCGGGGCTCGAGGCCGTCGTCGGGCGTGAGCTCGAGCGCCGTGGCGCTGCCCTCGGGCCCCACGAGGAACGTGGCCCCCAGGACGCCGGGGCGCGAGGGAGACTTGAGAGCGAGCGTGCGGAAGCCGAGCACCTCCTCGTACCAGACGCGGAGGGCCTCGGGATCGCGGCAGGCGAGGGCGACGTGGTCGAAACCCGGGCTCAAGGGGCGACTCCAGGCGACGGGGCGCGCATGGGCGGCCATGATGGCCCGCCGTGCGCACGGGGTCAACGGCTCGGACCCGACGCTGGTGCTCGGCGCTGGAACCCATTCCACCTCCTGCCGGTGCCCCGGGTATCCTGAGGGGAATGCGATGGCTTCTCTTCACGACGGTGTTGGCCGCTTCGTCGGCCGCGCCGGGCGTCCGGGCCGCAGGGCTACCGCCCGCCGAGGCCCTGAAGACGATCCGCGTGGCCCCCGGGTTCCGGGTCGAGCTCGTGGCGCACGAGCCTCTGGTCCAGGACCCGGTCGCGATCGCCTGGGACGCGCGGGGACGCCTGTGGGTGGCCGAGATGGCCGACTACCCGTCGGAGCCGGGCGGCGGCAGGGTGCGCGTCCTGGAGGACCTGGACCGGGACGGCCGGCCCGAGCGGAGCGAGCTCGTGGCCGAGGGGCTCCCCTTCGTCGCGAGCGTGCTCCCCTTCCGCGACGGCGTCCTGGCGGCGGCGGCGCCGTCGATCTGGATGCTCGAGGCATCCGGCCGGCGAGCGGTCCTGACGGGTTTCGGCGAGGGCAACACGCAGCTCCGCGTGAACGGGCTCACCTGGGGCATGGACGGGCGCATCTACGGCGCGAACGGCCGCTCCGGGGGGCGGATCCGGCGCCCCTCGGACCCGGAGTCGCTCGCGGTGGACATCGGCAACCGCGACTTCCGCTTCGACCCCGGCAGCTTCCGGCCCGAGGCCGAGGCTGGGCCGAGCCAGTTCGGGCACGCCTTCGACGCCTGGGGCCGGCGGTT
Source organism: Planctomycetota bacterium (assembly GCA_016209535.1). Lineage (GTDB taxonomy): Bacteria > Planctomycetota > UBA8108 > UBA8108 > SXIK01 > JACQVW01. The sequence goes on from JACQVW010000250.1 coordinate 3,072, forward strand.
CCTCTCGTGGAACACGATCCACGTGCGCCTGGCGATGCTCGCGCCGCGAGACCTCGAGCGGCACCCGCGCTTGAAGCGCACGGCGACCCTCGCCCACATCTCGGACCACGGCGACGACGCCCGGATCTTCCCCATCGCGCCGCCGCCGCGCACCTTCAACGACGAGCCCACGGACCGCTTCAACGCCTCCTGCGGGCTCACCGTGGAGGGCGGCGGGGTCTTCCCGCCCTCCCACGCGGGGAACGTCTTCGTGTGCGAGCCCCTGACGGGTCTCGTGCATCGGGACGTGCTCGTGCCGGGCCCGGGCCCGGCCCTCGTGGCGCGCCGCGGCGAGGAGGATCGCGACTTCCTCGCGTCGACGGACCCCTGGTTTCACCCCGTCTTCGCGCGGAGCGGACCCGACGGGGCCCTCTACATCGCCGACCTCTACCGCGAGATGGTGGAGCACCCGGACTTCGTGCGGGCGGAGCTGCGGCGCGGGATCGACTTCCGGGTGGGCGCGGGGCATGGAAGGATCTGGCGCGTCGTGCCCGAGGGCGCGGCGCTCCTCCCGGTGGAGGACTTGGGCTTCCGTGGCTTCAAGGACCTCGTTGGCAGCCTCGCGAGCGCCAACGCCCGCGTGCGGGAGACGGCCCAGCGCATCCTCCTCGAGCGCCACGAGGAGCGAGCAGTGGATGCCCTTGCCGTGCTCGCGTTCAACGGGGAGCCCGTGGCGCGGGCCTGGGCCCTCTGGACGCTCGAACGGCTCGACAGGCTCGGGAGCGGCGTCCTCGAGGCGGCCCTCGAGGCGGACGAGCCCCGGCTCCGGGAGGTCGCCCTGCGCGTCTGGCGGGACCAGGTGCCGCGCGACGAGGCGTGCGCCGCCAGGGTCCTCGAGCTGACCCGCGACGCGGACCCCGCGGTGCGCCTCCAGGCGGTCCTCGCTGCGGGGGACCTGCGGGGCGCGGAGGCCGGCGGCGCGCTCGCACGAGCGGTCCTCGAGTCCGGGGGCGACCCCTGGACCACCGCGGCCGCCCTGAGCGGCCTCGCGGGGCGAGAGGCGGCGTTCCTGGATGCGCTCGCGTCGGGCGCTGGGGCCGAGCCGGCGCACTGGGTCGCGGACGCGGCGGCGGAGGCGGCGGATCTCGTGGCCCTGGCTGACGGCGAGGCGGCCCTGCGGGTCCTCGGGCTGGCGGATGGGCAGCTCGCAGCGGGGCGGACAGCAATGGCCCTCGCCCTGGGAGCGGGCCTCGCCTCCGGGGGCCGGGACGCGACGGCCTGGGCCGGCCTCGTGCGGGCCGCGAAGGAGGTCGCGTCGCGCGCCGGGGCTCCGGCCCGCGAGCGCGCCCGGGCCGCGAGCTTGCTCGGCCACGCGGCGTGGCGGGACGCGCAGGCACTGGGGCCGCTCCTCGATCCGAAGGTCGACCTGGAGCTCGGGAAGGTCGCGGCGCGGGCCCTGGGGCACCACGGGGCTCGCGAGGCGACGGGCGCCCTCCTCGAGGCGTGGCCCGCCGCCACGCCCGCCCTCCGCGGGGCGATCCTCGACGCGCTCCTCGCGAGGCCGGGGAGGCTGGCGGCCCTGGCCGCAGCGATCGAGGCGGGCGCCGTGAATGCGCGCGAGGTCGACCTCGCGCGTCGCGAGCCGCTGCTGCGCGCCGCGGGCGATGATCGGCCGCGCCTGGAGCGGCTCCTGAAGGGAGAATCGCCGGGGCGAGACGGCGCGGGACGGGCTGCCGTAGTGGCCCGGTACCGCGATGACCTCTCGAAGGGCGACGCGATCCGCGGCGCCGCCGTCTTCGCGGCGCGGTGTGCGCCGTGCCACCGCCTGGGCGGCGTCGGGCATGCGGTCGGCCCGGAGCTGGGGGGCGCGGCGAAGAAGGGCCGCGACGAGCTCCTCGCGGCGATCCTGGACCCGAGCCAGACCGCCGTGCCCGGCTACGCCGCCTACGCCGCGGTCCTCGAGGACGGCCGCGTCCTCGCGGGGGTCCTCGCCTCCGAGACGGCGCAAGCCGTGACGCTGCGCGGCCCGGGCGGGACCGAGGAGACGATCGCGCGGAGCGCGCTCAGGGCCCTCGAGTCGACGGCGGCCTCCCTCATGCCGGAGGGCCTCGAGGCGGAGATCGACCCGCAGGCCATGGCGGACCTGCTCGAGCACCTGCGGCAGGCCGGGAGGTAGGGGAGCCCATCCTCCGCCACAGCAAGGCGCTCAAGGACAGTCGGGACAAGAGGTGGTTCGGAGTCTCCTGGCACGTGAGGGAGAGCCGGTTCGAGGAGCGGCGCTGCAGGCCCGTCATCCATGGAGGGCTTGCGCATCGGGCCCCACCCAAGTACCATGGCCGTCGATGGTACTACAGTACTTTTTTCTCGGATAAACGTCGTGCCCATCGCAGGCCGCTTGCCGCACCGACTCGGCATCATCCTGCCATCGCGAGACCGCCTCGGCTGGCGGCTTCCGATCGCAGTGCGGGAGGCGATCCGCCAGGTCGTATTCGACTGGTTTGGCCGGAGGTTTCCCGGAAGCACCGGGGATCGCCTCCAGATCCGTCCGCGCCTACGAGGTCGCTGGGGGACGGGCGCCGGGGTCACGGTCGAGGAGGTCGAGGAGATCTGGACCTACTGCACGGCGGTCGATTTCCGGAAACACAAGCCGGGCCTGGTACGCCTGGCCGAGTGGGTGGCGACGGAAGGAGATCAGGAGGCTGTCGGTATCCTGGTCGATTCCGGCATGGAGCTCGTCATCGGGAGGAGGACGTCATGAGCGTGAAGGAGCTGGAGGCGAAGGTCAATCGGCGCCTGCGGGAGATCCATCGGGGCTACGCCGTGAAGAATCTCAGGCGCCTGCCGAGCGGCGAGTACTGGTTCGACCTGGCCATGGCCTTCAATGCCCGGGACATGGTCAAGGTGAATCGCGTCTTCGCCGATGTTCTCTCCCGGGGGCGCGGCAAGCCCCGCCAGACGGTGCAGGCGAAGTTCTACTTGTCGTTGGAGACCTACGAGCGCTTGCGGAGGGAAGCGGCGGAGCGCGGCGTCAAGCAGTCCACTCTGGTCGAGCAGGCGCTCCAGAGCGCACTATCAGGGTGAAGTATCCGAGGCCACGCTGGATTCAAGCTCACCACCGGACGGACCGCTGACCACTCCGCGCAAGCCTCTGCGAGGCGGCGGCCGGCCTGCCGCCCGCCATCGTTTTCCTGTTGCCCACCGAGATAGGGCCCGCTTACGCTTGCCGGCGCTCGCCGGCAACGTCCGGACCGGAGCCCCTTCCATGCGAACCCTGACATCGATCCTCGCGGCGGCACTGTCCTTCCCGGCGGCCTGGGGCGGCGAGACCTGGCCGGAGCTCCGGGGTCCCACGGCCGACGGCCAGAGCGACGCCACGGGGCTCCCCCTCACCTGGAGCAAGACGGAGAACGTGGCCTGGAAGACCGCGATCCACGATCGCGGCTGGTCCTCGCCGGTGATCTGGAAGGACCAGGTCTGGCTCACCACCGCCGCCGCGGACGGAAGGAAGCTCTTCACGGTATGCGTCGACCGGGAGACCGGGGCCATCGTCCACGACATCCTGCTCTTCGAGGTCGCGAAGCCCGAGAACGTCGCCACGATCAACAGCTACGCCTCCCCGACCCCGGCCGTCGAGAGCGGCCGCGTCTACCTGCACTACGGCACCTACGGCACGGCCTGCCTGGACTCCGCGACGGGCAAGGTCCTCTGGACCCGCCGGGACCTCAACTGCGACCACCACATGGGGCCCGGCTCCTCACCCATCCTGCACGCTCACCTCTTGATCTTCCAGGTGGACGGCGCGGACGTGCAGTACGTGGTCGCCCTCGACAAGGCCACCGGAAAGACGGCGTGGAGGACGGACCGATCGGTCGATTACGAGCGCGTCCACCCCATGCAGCGCAAGGCTTTCTCCACGCCTACCGTGATCCGCGTCGCCGATCGCCTCCAGCTCGTGAGCCCCGGGTCGCGGGGGGTCATGGCCTACGACCCCCTGAGCGGGGAGGAGATCTGGAAGGTACGCTACGGCGGTTGGTCGATGGTGCCGCGCCCGCTCCACGGCCACGGCCTCGTGTTCACCGTCACCGACTACGACCACCCCGAGCTTTGGGCGATCCGGCCGGACGGGAAGGGGGACGTCACCGAGAGCCGCGTCGCCTGGAAGCTCCGCCAGGGCGTCCCGTCCACGCCCTCTCTCCTCCTCATGGGGGACCTCCTCTACATGGTCAGCGACAACGGCGTCGCGTCCTGCGTGGAGGCCCGCACGGGCGAGGTCGTCTGGCGGGAGCGCATCGGAGGAAACCACGCGTCCTCGCCCCTCCACGCCGACGGCCGCATCTCTTGCTTCAACCAGGACGGCGCCGCCGCCGTGATCCGCCCCGGCCGCCAGTTCGCCCGGCTCGCGGTGAACGAGCTCGACGGCACGTGCATGGCCTCGCCGGCGATCGCCGGGAAGGCGCTCTTCGTGCGCACACAGAGCCATCTCTACCGGATCGAAGAGCGCAAGGCGCGGGAGGAGCAGTGAGCCCGCCCGCGCCGGCGTCAAGCTCGGTGAAGAGGCTCTCGTTCGGAGCGGAACGAGCACGGGGAGCAGGGGATCTTTCTTTACAGGCGCGAGAGCGGGGAGCGCTTCTCTGCTCGGGCGATGGACACGGTCCCGCGGAGCGCGCTCCGGTCCCTCGAGTCGACGGCGGCGTCGCTCATGCCGGAGGGGCTCGAGGCGGAGATCGATCGGCGGTCCATGGCGGACCTGCTTGAGCACCTGCGGCGGGCCCCGAGGGGCTTGGGCCTCGCGCCTCGTGAACAGGGCCCCCCGCTACTTGGCCGCGGCGGGGGTCCTGGCCTCGGGCGCGGGCCTCGCCTCGGGCGCCCGCGAGGCGCGGTGGATCGCCCGCGGCTTGAGCTCGTCCACGGTGACGTAGCTGAGGCCGTCGAGGTCGTAGCAGGCGGCCTCGCCCTGGACCTCGAGGAGCGCGCTCGGGAGGTCGCGGCGCGGCTCGCGGAACACGTCCTCGAAGGGGCGGCCCTCGGGCAGCACGTACTCCGCGACCTGGAGGTACGTGCGGACGAGGAGCCTGCGCCCGTCGGGCGCGATGTCGGCCCCCGTGACGGCGATGCAGGAGGTCATCGCGGCGACCTCCTCGGCGGTCTGGAGGGCGGGTGCGCCGGCGTCGCCGCGGATCCGGAAGACGTGGGTCGCGAGGAGCTCCTTCGTGAGGATGTAGACGGCGCGAGTCGCGGGGTGGACGGCGATCGCCTCGCAGTCGAAGGGGCCCCCGGGGTAGCGGAAGCGAAGCGGCTCTGCCGGCTCCGAGGAGAGCTTCTGGCCCGCGAGCGGCTCGCGGCCCGAGGGCGCCGCGGCGAGCGCGGGCTCGAGGATCCTCCAGACCACGAGCTCCTTGCGGTCCCTGTCGTTGTTCCCGACGTCGCCGATGTAGAGCCATCGCTTGCCGGGCGCGGGCCCCGGCCCGGATGACGGCCCGGGTCCAGGCCCCGCCGCGATGTCCTCCCAGTCTGTCGCCGCGGCGCCGGAGACCTTGACCTCGGCGACCACCTTCCCGTCGTCGCGGATGGCGAAGATCCGCGGCCCGTCGCCAGAGTCGTTGTGGGCCCAGTAGTGCCGGGGCCAGCCCGCGATGGGCACGATGCCCGAGATCTCGCCGAGGCGCTTGTCCGTGACCTCTCCGGTGCGCACGGGGCGGGGCGCCTCGCCGGCAGAGGCCGAGGCAGCGGCCAGGCCGACCGCACCGGCCAGGAGCGCCGAGCTGGCCAGGCGCGCCACGGGCCTCAAGCGACGGGGCCGAAGCGCGGCGTCCAGCCTGCCGCGATGGTCTTCCCTTCCTCGCATAGCTTGTCGAAGTCCTCCTTCGAGAGCGGCCTCGTCTCGAGGACGCGCTTCACGTTCTCCCGGAGCTGCTCCGAGGAGTGGACGCCCAGGACGAGGGCCGCCACGCCCTCGAGGCTTTTCGCGTAGGCGATCGACCGCACGTGGTGGGAGGCATCGAGCTGCGAGGGGTGCGGCGTCTTCGCCCCGTAGTTCTGGAAGCCGCCGGTGATGCCGCCGTAGACCTTCATGGCCAGGACACCCGTCTTGTGCTTCCTCGCGACGGGCAGCACCTTCTCCTCGAAGCCGTAGATGTGCCGGTCGACGAAGTTCATGGCCACCATGAGGACGTCGACCTTGTCCGTCTCGAGGAGGCGGAGGAAGTTCGCGGGCCTCGAGTGGCCGCTCATGCCCAGGAACCGCGCCTTGCCGGCCGCCTTGGCCTTCTCGAGGAACTCCCAGGTCCCGCCCTTCGCGAGCACCTTGTCCATGTCCTTGTCCCCGGCCGAGTGGAGGTGCAGCACGTCGACCGAGTCGACGCCGAGGGTCCTCAGGGACTCGTGGAAGGTGTCCTCGGCCTCCTTGGCTGTGAACTCCCTCGGCCAGACCTTCGTGGCGAGGATGACCTTGTCCCGCCGGCCCTTGAGGACCGTCTTCAGGGCCTCCTCGGCGCCGCCGTACATGCGCGCCGTGTCCACGTAGTTGATCCCGAGGTCGAGGGCCTCGCCGAAGACCCCCACGAGCTTCGGGATCTCGGGCTTGTTCGAGTTCTGGTGGCCCAGGAGCGCCGTGCCGAGGCCGACGATGGTTATCTCGAGGCCCGTGCGGCCCAGGACGGCCTTCGGGATGGGCCCCAGCGCCTTGACTTCCTCGACGGTGAGCGGTGGTCGCGGTTGGGCCTCGAGGCCCCTCCCGAGGCCCAGGGCGGCCCCGGCAACGAGGGCGCTCGTGCCGCGGACGAAGGCGCGGCGGGTCAGCGTGGAGTGCTCGGAGGGCGTTCCTGCGTGCTCGTGGTCCATGGGGAGTGCTCCGGGGGCGGGTTCGTGGGGTCCGTGCTGCATGAGGTGCCCATCGTACCGGACCGGCGGGGGAAGGGAAGACGGAGCTTGAGCGGGGGTGTGCTCTCATTTCAACACATTCTCGTGTTCCCATTCGTGGTCTGGCGAGCCCTGCTGGAGAAAGGAGGTGGCATGAGACGCATTCTTGTCCTGGTGGCGACGGCTGGTAGCGTTCTGGCGCGGGCCGATGGGTCCCTCCTCTCCTGGGGGCCGAGCCTCCTCCTCCAGGCTGCGGGGCGGGAGACCTTCCAGTTGAGGTGCAGGGAAGCGTCGGCGGGAATTCCTGGGCGAGCGGCTCCGCGCGGGTCTGCCTGCAGCCGGGCCACTCGGTCCGGCTGAGCGCCCGCACGAACCATGGCCACGCGACTCCCTCGGTGTACCCCCCTTGACACGAGCGGCGAAGGCGGGCGAGACTTTCTGCCCATGCCGAGCCTTGGTCGACGAAGCCACGAGCTGTACGATGCCCGCGTGGGTCTCCCCGCGAAGCATGATGAGGCACGCGAGGGTGCGGCGGCTTGCGCCGCCGCACCGAAAGACCGACACGGCAGCACGATCGATGTCGACCCGATTCGCCCGCTCTTGGAGCGGATCCTGGTGGTCTGGCGTCCCGCTCAGATCTGGCTCTTTGGGAGCAGGGCGCGGGGTGATGCGCTCCCTGGCAGCGACTGGGATCTTTTGGTTGTCGTGCCGGACGAAACGGCCGAGGCCAACTTCGATCCGGTCATCGGCTGGCAAATGCAGAAGGAATGCGGCGTGCGTGCCGACGTGGTTCCGTGCAGAGCGCGAGACTTCCGCGAGGACCGTTCGACCCACAACACGCTTGCGTTCGAGGCTGTCATGCAAGGCGTCCTCCTCTATGAGCGCTGACGCTCTCATCGCGAGCTTGCTCAGAGTTGCGAAGGAGGACCTCGAGGGAGCCCGCCTTCTGGCGTCGGCAGGCAATCGCAACGCCATCTACCTGTGCGAGCAGGCCGCCGAGAAGATCATCCGGGCGATCCTGACGTCGGAGGCCAAGCACGCTGGGATCAAGCACCGGCTGAATGAAATGGTCGACATGGTCCCGGACGACAATCCGCTCAAGCCGGCCCTGCGAGCGATCGAGTACCTAGCCGCGTTTGCAACGTCGTACCGCTATCCAACAACGACCGGGCGGATCCTTCAGCCTCCGACGGGCGCGCAGTTCGGCGCTGCAGCCACCAAGGTAGAGTTCGCGCTGAACGAAGCCGCCAAGCGCCTGGGCGTCGACCTCACGAAGCCTGGGCCAGCGACAAAGCCCGGACCGGTGCGGTGACTCGTGGCTCGGATGGAGATCGACGCGCTGGTCGGACGGTTCCGCAGCCGGCAGGAGGAGCCCGCGGCGATCAAGCTATCTCGACGAGTGCCGCGACGCAGATCTCAGCCACCGCGTCCCGGCGCGGCCGGCAGCGATAGCTCGAGCACCCTGCTGGACGCACGGCGGCTACCGGGAGCGCAAACTCGTCGAGTTCGCATGGCCAGGGCGGCCCCTGCGACGAGGGCGCTCGTGTCGCGGACGAAGTCCCGGCGGGTCAGCGTGGGGTGCTCGGACGGTGTTCGTGCGGGCTCATGGTCCATGGGGTGGCCTCCTGGGGGTGACTCGTAGGATCCTTGCCGAATGACGGGGCCATCGTACCGGAGGACCGGCAGAGGAAGGGAAGACGGAGCCTGCGCCGGCCCGCGAGGCCGCGGGGCGCTATCGCCGGCGCCGGCCTCGGCCTCGCGCCGCGGGCGAGGGCGCAGGCTGCACCTGCTCGAAGGCCTTCGCCACCGCAATCTTTGCGAGGCTCTTGACCGCGGCGGTGCGACGGTCGTCCCCCAGCGCCGTCTCGACCCCCTTCGACAGCGCCTGGAGCGCCGTGACCACACCCTCGAGGGCCCGGGCAGCGTGCTCGACGCCGGCCGCAGCCCCCGCGAGCACGCTCGCGGCGGGCCCGGCGCCCTTGCCCGCGGGCGGGGGCTTCAGGTGCTCGTCGTGCAAGATCCGGTGGCAGATCTCGACGCAGCGGTCGCAGATGAAAACGCCCGGGCGGCCCGCGATCAGCTTCGTCACCTCGTGCAATGCCTGGTCGCAGAAAGAGCAGCGCTTCGCATCGGAGGCATCCCCCTTGCGGATCTTCCCGGCCGTTGTCATGGGCCTCAGGATACCACGGCACGCGAGGGGCCGTCTCTGGGGCTCACAGACTCGTTCAGGTTGCCACGGGCCGGCGGTTTTGGGTGTATCCTGGCCGCAGAGGCCTGTGTACCCCGGGCCTGATCCCGCAGGAGCCGACGATGCCGTGCCCCTTCCCCGGAATGGACCCGTTCCTGGAGATCGATCCGATCTTCCGCGAGCTTCATATCCAGATGCTGGCGGCGGCTCAAGCGCAGCTCCAGCCCCAGCTCCGCCCCAGGTACGTCGCGCGCCTCGAGCGGCATCTGTCCGAGGGAGGCGTCTGGGAGCTGGAGGTCGGCGCCGGTTCGTTGGAAGGCAAGGAGCCGGACCTCGTGATCGCCGGGGGGACGCCGCGCGAGCGCGCCAAGGCCTCGACGGCGATCCTTGCGCGGCCCTCAGCAAGCTGCACCGAGGAGCTGAGCCAGGAGGAGCTCGCTCTCAGGAAGCAGAGGCGGATCGTCATCTACGTCCGAGCGAAGCCCCGCATCGCCGTGGCCACGATCGAGCTCCTGAGCCCCTCCAACAAGGAGCGGGGGACCGTCGGCCAGGCTCGCTACCTTGAGAAGCGCGCCTCGGCGCTGCGGAGTGGAACCCACTGGATCGAGATCGACCTCCTGCGGGCCGGGGAGCGCCCCTTTGTGCCTGTCCATCCCACCGCGCCCGCGGACTACGAGGCGTACGTCGCCCAGGCGACCCCCAGCGGCTGGAACCACCTCGCCTATGGCTGGGGGCTCCGCGATGCGCTTCCGAGCCTCGCGATCCCGCTCCTGGGCAGGGACCAGGCCATCCTCGACCTCGGGGCGGCTTTCCTGAAGGTCTACGATGTCATCGCCGCCGACGACGAGGCCGCCTACGACGGCGATCCGCCGGGGCCGCCGCTGAGCGACGCGGACAGGGCCTGGGCCGATGCCCTGCTGCGCGAGAAGGGCCTGCGCGGGTAGGGCGGCGAGGGCCTCGCGGCGGGCGAACACTGCGCTCCTGGCTTCGACGTGGGCCTTCTTGCGCCCGGCCGCCCCGCGCCGTATGTTCCACGCCGCAATCTACCCCCGCACATGGCCCGCATCGCCGACCTCTCCCTCAAGCACCGACTCTTCCTCAAGGCCTACAAGCTCCGCCGGCTCGACCCCGTGCCCTGGGCGCCGCTCCGGAGGCCGCTCCGCGAGTGCCGGGTGGCCCTCGTGACCACGGCCGCCTTCTACCTCCCCGGTACGGAGCCCTTCGACGAGGCCCTGCGGGGCGGGGACACGAGCTTCCGCGTGCTCCGCGTGCGCGAGCCGGACGGAACCTCGCCGCCGGGGCTGCGGGACCTCCGGATCGGCCACCGCTCGAGCGCGTTCGACCCCGCGGGGATCGTGGCCGACCACAACCTCGCGCTCCCCGCCGACCGGTTCCTCGAGCTCGAGCGCGAGGGGACGGTCGGCAGGCTCCACGAGGAGGCCCTGAGCTTCATGGGCTCCATCACGACGCCGGGGCGGCTCGTGAAGCAGACGGCGCCCGAGGCCGCGGCGCTCCTCGTGGCCGCGGGGGTGGACGCCGCGTTCCTCACGCCCGTCTGACCCATGTGCCACCAGTCCGTGGGACTGATCCAGGGTGCCCTCGAGACGGCGGGGATGTCGACGGTGAGCGTCTCCGTGTGCGAGGAGATCACCCGCGCGGTGCGGCCGCCGCGCGTCCTCCACGCCCCCTTTGCGTTCGGCTACCCCCTGGCCCGGCCGGGCGATCGCGCCGCCCAGCGGCGCGTGATCGTCCAGGCCCTCGCGCTCCTCGAGGCCCCGGGCCCGCCGCCCGTCGAGGGGCTCTTCGTGGATGGGCCATGAGGATCACGTTCCTCGGCGGCGCCGAGTCCGTCGGCGCGAGCTGCCTCCTCCTCGAGGTCGACGACCGGCGCTGGGTCGCCGACTGCGGCGTGCGCTTGAAGGGCAGCGGCGCCGAGCGGCTCCCGGACCTCTCGGTCCTCGAGCAGACCGGCGCGCCGACGGCGGTCCTCGTGACGCACGCGCACCTCGACCACATCGGCGCCCTGCCGGTCCTCCACCAGCGCTTCCCGCACGTTCCCGTCTACGCGACGGCGCCCACGATCGCCCTCACGCGCGTCCAGCTCCTCGACTCGCTCAAGATCATGGAGGAGGAGGCCTCGGTCGACGGCGAGCTGCCCCTCTACTCGCTGGCCGCGGTGGAGTCGCTCCTCGAGCACATGGTCCCCGTCGTGCCCCACAGGCCGATGCGGCCGGACCCCGGCGGCCCCGAGGTGACCTTCGTCCCGTCGGGCCACATCCTCGGCGCCTGCTCGATCTGCGTCGAGGCACGCGAAGGCCGCGTCTTCTTGAGCGGCGACGTCTCCGTCGACAACCAGCGGACGATCCCGGGCATGCGGGCCCCGCGGTTCCGCGCCGACCTCGTCGTCCTGGAGTCGACGTACGGCAGCCGGCTTCACCCCGCTCGCTCCGCCGAGGAGGCGCGCCTTGCCGAGACCGTGGCGGCCGCCGTGGCCGGCGGCGGGAAGGTCCTGATCCCGGCCTTCGCCATCGGCCGCGCCCAGGAGGTGATCTTGATCCTCCTGCGCGCCCAGCTCCTCGGCCAGATCCCGAAGTTCCCGGTGCATGTGGACGGGATGGTCCGCCGCGCCTGCGGCGTCTACGCCGAGCACCCGGCCTTCCTCCAGTCGACCCTCAAGAAGCGCGTGGAGAAGCACGGGGACCCCTTCTTCGGGGTCCTCGACACGGTGCGGCCCGTGCGGAGCCCCGGCGACCGAGCCGCCGTCCTCGCGGGGCCTCCCTGCGCGATCGTCGCGAGCTCGGGCATGCTCACGGGCGGGCCGAGTCCGTTCTATGCCCGCGCCCTCCTCGACGACCCGAGGAGCTTGATCGCCATCACGGGCTACCAGGACGAGGAGTCGCCGGGCCGGAGGCTCCTCGAGGCCGCGAGCGGCGTGGCGGAGACCATCGCGCTCGACGGGCAGGAGGTCCGGCCGCGCGCGAGGATCGCCTCCTACGCCTTGAGCGGTCACGCCTCGGGTGCCCAGCTTGCGGCGCTCGCGCGGGCCCTCGAGCCCGCCGAGGTGCTCCTCGTCCACGGCGACTTGGGCGCGCGCCGCGAGCTCGCGAACCTCCTCTCCCGCGAGCGGGCCGGGCGCGCGCACCTGCCGGGCCATGGCGAGCCCATCGAGCTCCTCGGGCGGCGGCGGGCGGGAGGCGCGGCGGCCGGGACGGCGGTCAGGCCAGGGGCGGGCAGCGCCGCGGCGGGTGCGGCCGGCGAGGATCCGGAGGCCATCGATCTAGGGGCCCTCGCGGAGGCCGCGGTGCGGGCGCGCCCGGGCGGCGCCTTCACGGCGGCCGAGCTTCACGCGCTCGCGCGCGGCCGGCCGCCGGAGCCCGAGGAGGCGGCGCGGTTCGAGGCCCTGCTGGCGGGCTCCGGCGCATCCGGGACCTCGGGGACCTCTGGGCCCTTCGAGCCCCACCCGATGAGGCCTTTCCACTTCCGCGTCCGCGAGCCCGGCAGCCCCGGGCCGGCCGCGCCCTCCTTCCTCGATCCGACGGCGCTCGGGGCCAGGATCGACGCGGCCCTGCCGGCCGATTCCGGGCTCCTGCGGAAGAGCTACCAGCCAGGCGAGTCGCGCATGGTCCTCGTCTTCGCCTTCCCCGAGATCGCCGAGGCGAGGCACCGCGCGGCGCTCGAGAGCGTCTTCGAGGGCACCGGCTGGACCTTCGAGCTCCACCGCCAGCCGAACCTCGCGGCCCTGGACCGGGAGCTGCGCGCGGCCCTCCCGGACCCCTCGCTCCTCGCGAAGAGCCCGTCGGTGCGGATCGAGGAGCGGGCGGTGATGGTGCAGCTTGTCCGGCCCCCCGCCCGCGAGGAGGAGGCGGCCTGGGCCGCGGCGGCGGCGCGGGTCCGCGAGCGGACGGGCTTCGCCGTGAGCTGGGCCGTGCGCGAGGGCACGGCTCCCGCGAAGCAGCCCCGCGACGCGTGCGGCCGTCTCGAGGTGAACCTCGCCTACCGGGCGGTCCACGAGAGCTTCGCCGGCGAGCGCCACCGGCCCCACCGCGTGGGGCTGCGGTCCGCGGCGCCCGGCGAGGAGCCCGCGATCGAGGTGGCGTTCATCTCGCCCGAGGTGGGGGCGCGGTACCGGGAGAAGCTCGACCGCCTCTCGGCCGAGATCGGCTGGCGCCTCGTGGTCGCGAGGGTCCCGGACCAGAACGCGATTCTGCAAACGGCGCGGGAGCTCCTGCGGGCCGCCGCCATCCGCAAGGGGCCGTCGTACCACGCGGGGGACCGCAAGGTCTCGGTGACGATCGCGGGCGCCATGGACTCCGCCGAGGCGGCGCGCCTCGGCGAGGAGCTCGCCGAGCGGACGGGCTTCCGGCTCGAGCTGATCTCTTCCTGAGGCGCCGGCCCGTGCGGATCTCGATCCCCATCGACGTCTGGGACCCGGGCCGCGGCGGCGCCGAGCGTTACCTGGACCAGCTCTCGCGGGCCCTCGCCGAGCGCGGGCACGAGGTCACCGTGATTTGCCTCCGGGCCGCCGCGGGCGCGCCGCACCCGCGGGTCCGGATCGAGGGGCTGCGCGTGCCGCGCTTCCCGCGGTGGCTCCGGGAGCTACGCTTCGCCGAAGAAAGCGCCCGCGCCCACCGCCGTTCGGGCCGCGACCTGCTCCTTGCAGTGCGCCACGCCCTCGAAGCCGACGTCTACCAGCCGCACGGGGGCTCCCTGCGCGCGGCGCGCGAGGCCGCGGCGCGCTCGCTCCCGCCCCTGGCTCGCCAGGTGCGCCGTCTCGCGGGGCTCGCGAGGCCCTCGCTCCACGCCCTCCTGTGGCTCGACCGCGAGGTGTTCCGGCGCTCGCCGCGCCTGGTCACGGCCAGCCTGTCCGCGAAGGTCGAGGAGGACCTGCGCCGCGTCTACCCGGGCGTCCCGTTCCGCTTCGAGCGCGTCCCGGGCGCCGTGGACACGGCGCGATTCCACGACCGCGACCGCTCCGACTGCGCCGCGAGGCTCCGCTCCCGGTTCGCGATCCCCCCCGGCGCTCGCGTCGCGCTCTTCGCGGCCCATCGCTTCCGGCCCAAGGGCCTACTGCATGCCCTCGAGGCCTTGGTCCGCGTCCCCGCATGGCACCTCGTGGTCGCGGGCCGCGACCGTCCCGCCCCCTTCGCCCGCGCCGCCGCGCGGCTCGGCGTCCTCGAGCGCTGCCGCTTCGCGGGGCCCGTGAGCGACCTCCGCGAGCTCCTGGCGGGCGCGGACACCTTCGTCCTCCCCACGTACTACGACCCGTGCTCCCTCGCGGTCCTCGAGGCCCTCGCCTGCGGCACGCCCGCTGTTACGACGCGAGAGAACGGCGCGGCGGAGCGGATCGAGCCGGGCGTGTCGGGCTTCGTCCTGGCGTGTTCCGGGGACGTCGGCGGCCTCGCCAGCGCCCTCGAGGAGACGGCCGACCGCTGGCGCGACCTCCACGAGGGCGCCCTCGCGGCGAGGCCGCGCCTCGAGTGGGGGCGGCACGTGGAGCGCATGGAGGAGGTGCTCGAGCGCGCCTGCGATCGCTCACCGTAGGCGGAAAGCGACTCCGGAGCCGCTTCGAGCTGCTCCGCGAGGAAGCCATGCACGTTCTCCGGGGTCGCACTCAGGTCCTCCGGGACGAACCCGAGGTAACGAAGAGCGCAGAGCTGGACTGCAAAGCCCAGCCGATTGCAGTGTCCCGCTCGCCTGGGGACTCGTGGGAAGTCAGAAGGCGACAGGGTGAAGAACCGGATGAGGTCCTCGACGCTGATCTTCGCGGGGAAACGCGTCAGTCGCTCCCGTTCCGCCAACGCGAGAAAGCTCCCCGGCATGGCTCCTCCTCACTTCTCGTCCTCCTCTTCGATCAACTCTACCGTCCGCTCGAGGTCCTTGACCGACGGCTCGCAGTAGCGACGCGTGGTCTCGAGGCTCTCGTGGCCGGCCAGTGCGGCCACCTCGGGCAGGCTCGCCCCGGCGTCGAGAAGGGTTTTGCAAAACGTGTGACGAAGCGAGTGGGGCGAGACGTCCTCGAGCTCGGCCGCCTTGACGTACTTCTCGAGCATCCCCTGAACTCCGCGAGCGGTGAGCTTGCCCCTCTGTCCGTTGAAGATCGCGGTCGAGCTCCCCGCGTGCCTTGCGTAGCCGAAGGCGAGGAGTACCTTGCGCGCATCGGTGTTGAGCGGGATCTCTCTCCGCTTTCTGCCCTTGCCCTTTCGGACGACGAGCTTGCCCTTGCGGTTCGTGATCGTCACGTCCCGCCATTCGAGCGAGCAGAGCTCCTCGACGCGGAGCCCGGTGTTGACGAGCGCCTTCACGATCGTCAGGTCTCGGGCGTTGCCGCCCCGCTCAACCGCGCGGAGAAGAGCGTTGCGCTCCCTGCGGTCGAGCCACCGCGGACCCGGTCGGGTCTCTTCAAGGCCCCTCGGCACCGCTGGAGCGCGACCGCCTTCAAGGAGCCCGGCGTCCGCCGCCCAGCCCAGAAAACTCTTGAGGGTGGCGAGCTTTCGGTTTACGCTGGCGGGTCTAAGGCTGCGAGTTTCCTGAAGATACCCCTTGAATTCCCGGAGGTCCGTTGGTGTGATCTTCTTGGGAGCGAGTTCGTCGCCGTTGGTATCACGAAACCAGGCGGCGAAAGTCCCAAGGTCGCCGCGGTAGTTCTTTATGGTCGCTGGACTCCGTTCCGATTCCTCCAAGAACTTGACAAACTGCCGGATGGCTTCAGTCGGCACGCCAGGGCCCTCCTCTTATACGCCGAGGTTTTCGTCGGATAGGAGCCGCATCGGGAGGGGGTTATACGCTGAGTTCAGGGGAAAGTCAACGTATAAGGAGAGTTATA
>JACQVW010000259.1 GCA_016209535.1 Planctomycetota bacterium
CGCCTCGAGGTCTTCTACTCGCGGCTCAAGACCGAGCAGACCCTCCACGCCGTGCGCCCCGATGGCACGCAGGACGCCGTCCTCTACGGGCCGGAGCGCCGGGGCTTCTGGAGCGGCCTCGACGTCGGCATCCGCACGCCGGCGCACGTCGAGGAGGTGCCCCTGACCCACCGCGTGCTGCGCATGAGCCAGCCGCAGCCCATGCCTGACGGCGGGAGCGTGGTCGTGTCGACCCAGGGGGGGCTCGCCATCGTCGGCGGCGACCGCCGCCGCGAGCGGATCGTGCCCCACGACGTGGGGCGCGCCTTCACCACGCCGTTCCCCCTGCCCGACGGCCGGCTCCTCTGCGCCTCGACGCTGCGAGCCGCCGAGAAGCGGGACGTGAACCTGGGGATCTTCCTCGTCGAGCCCGAGACGGGGGCGCTGACCCTGATCCACGACGACCCGAGGACGGCCGACTACGAGCCGCGGCCCCTCGAGCCGCGGCCGCGGCCGCCGGCGCTGGCGGAGGCCCCGCGCTCGGAGAGCTTCACGGGCTGGCTGGCGTGCCTCTCGGCCTTCCGGAGCCAGGAGCCGGCCGCCGCGCGGCGCGGCAGGCTCCTGCGGGTCGTCGAGGGCGTGCCCGTTGTCTCGCGCCACAGCACGCAGACGGGCCGCTGGCCGGTCTGGAAGAACCACCACGGCACGCTGGCGCGGGTCCTGGGGACGGTCCCGCTCGCCGCCGACGGATCGTTCCTCGTGGAGGTCCCCGCCGACCGCCTCCTCCAGCTCCAGATCCTCGACTCGGACCGCCGCGTGGTGGGGAACCAGATCACGTGGATCTACGTGCGCCCCGGCGAGACGAAGTCCTGCGCCGGCTGCCACGAGGACCCGCACGTGGCGCCGCCGGCCGCCGGCCCAGGGGCGCTCTCGATGCCGCCCCTGGCCTGCCTGCCGGCGGGCGACGAGCTGCGGTATCGCGCGAAGGCCTGGTTCAAGGGCCACCTGCCCGAGAAGATCGAGGAGCGCACCCGCACGGTGCGCGCGGTGAGCCTGCTGGCGCGGTGAGCTCGGTCGCACGGTGAGGCCGTTGGGGCTGTGAGCCCGGCGGCGCGGTGAGCCCGACGGCGTTGTGAGCGAGCGGGCGTCCCCCTCACGCCGCGGGGCGCAGGAGGCCTTTCAAGTACGCCACGCTCTCGGCCACGATCCGGTCCTCGTCGCGGCCGTCCTTGTGGTGGTCCGACTCGACGGCCAGGAGGCCCTCGTAGCCTCCCTCGGCGAGCGCCCGGACCACCCCGGCCATGTCGACGAGCCCTGTCCCCGCGGCGACCGACGAGAAGAAGTACCAGGCGTCGGGAGGGACCCCGCGGCAGACGTCGACGTCCTTGATGTGGGTCGCCGCTATGTGGGGCGCGAGGCACCGCGCCGCCTTGGCGGGGTCCTCGAGCATGCGGAGCGCGTTCCCCGTGTCGAAGTTGACCTTGAGCGAATCCGAGCCCACCTCCTCGAGGATCCGCAGGATCTCCGCCGAGGTGTAGTCGAGGTGGTTTTCGATGGCCAGGACGACGCCGCAGCCGGCGGCGATCCGGACGCTCTCGCGGAGCATCTTGACGACCGCCCGGATCTGCGGCTCGTGGGGCTCGTGGAGGAACCGGAGGCTCGACGCGACGATCCTCAGCACCGTGGCGCCCGAGCGGCGCACCTTGGGGATGAGCGCGTTCAAGTCCCTCCAGGCCGCCTCACTCCGTCCGGCCTCGAGGCCGTCCGGGTGGCCCCAGGCGAGCGCGCGATCGAAGCCCTGCTCGTCGAGGAGAGCCTTGACCTGCGAGAGGTAGTCCTCATCGAGGCTCTCCAGGAAGCAGGTCTCGAGCGACACGCCGCCGACCCCCAGCTCGCGGGCGCGGCGGAGGAAGTCGGCGAGCCTCCAGCGCACGCCCGGGTCCTGCTGGTCCGGGTACACCTCCCCGAAGTACCGGTGGTACGAGTAGCTGTCGATGGCGATCTTCATGACGGTGCGACCTCCCCTGGACTCAAGCCCGCCCAAGGGTGTACCGCGCGTAGCCCTCGGCGTTTGTGCCTCCGGTCACGGAGACGGGACGCGACGGGGTCCACCCTGGAGCCCGGACGGCCATGAGGATACCACGGACCCTGCTCGCGTCGATCGCGATCGCGGCTTGCGCCGCCGGGCCGCGGCTCGAGGCGATCTCCTGCTACAGCCAGCTCTCCATCGTGCGGGACGTGGACCCGCGGCACCTCGCCGAATCGGCGGGGCGCGTGCTCCGGCGGCTCGAGGAGCTGGGCGCTCCCCTCGAGCCCTGGGAGAAGGAGACGCTCGAGCTTTCGATCGCGGCCCCGGCGGCTCCCGTGTCGGTGGGCGCGATCCAGCAGGTCCTCGACGCGCACTGCCTCGTGAGTCTCTCGGTGAGCGCCGAGGCCGAGATCAAGGCGGACCGCGGCCCCGCGAGGGCCCACGTGCCCCTGGAAGGGCGGGGAGCCTTCCTCGTGAAGGTGGACAACCTCTCCCGCCAGGCCGCGAGCCTCAAGGTCGAGAGCCCGAACGCCGTGGCCGCCGGGGAGGCGCCCTCGCGGGACCGCTGGATGCGGCTCGAGGTCTGGCCCGAGGAGCTGGCGCTCGGCGGCGAGCGCGTGGACTACTTCCTCCTGAGCGTCGCCGGCGTCGCGGGTGTCGCCGGTGTCGCCGGTGTCGGGGGCATCGGAGGCGGCGGAGGCGGCATCGCGGGCGCGGCGAGTGGCAAGGGTGGCATGGCCGAGGGGCGCCGCGAGGCGCTCTTCGCCTTCTCCACGGCCCTGAGGCCGCTCCAGGCGCCCGGACCGCTCTCGTACAACCGCGTCTCGGTGCTCTTCTCGTTCCTCGGCGAGGCGGCCCTGGCGCGGGAGAAGCTCGCGCACCTCCTGCGCCACCAGCACGGGGCGAGCTACCTCGCCGCCGAGCGTCGCGGGCCTCCGCTGGCCGTCACGCGCGAGCCGCGGTGCCTCAGCTGCCACGACCTGGACCCCGCCGCGCCGCGGACGTCGGCCCAGCTCGAGCGCGAGGAGTCCTGCGTGGCCTGCCACCGCGAGCTCGCGGCGCGAGCCGGCGGGGCCGGTGCGGCCGGCGTCGCCGGCGAGACCGGGGCGCCGGCTCCCGCCGGTCCGCACGCTGCGGCCGCGGCTCGAGACGCCGCCGCGCGCTGCTCCGTCTGCGGCATGGAGGGCTGCCGCATGGGCTGCATCGGCCGCGCCCGCACCCAGACGGGCGGCGAGGCGGTCCTCATGGCCGGCGTGCCGCGCTGGCTCTTCCTCGGCGGTGCGGGCGCGGTGCTCGTCGTCTCCTTCGTCCTCGTCGAGGCCCTCGCACGGCGCTCCCGGGGGGCGGGAGGGGAGGCGGGGCCGCGGCTGCGGCCGCGCCGGTGGAACCTCTTCGCCCTTCCGGGCGTCCTCGGGTGCTTCCGCGGTCGCTGGTTGCGGCCGCTCCTCCAGGTCCCGTTCTTCGCGCTCTTCTTGGGTATCATCGCCGCGGGCTTCCTCGGCGACCCGACCGTGAACATCGGGCCCGCGCTCACCTGGACCCTCTGGTGGGGGGGGCTCATCTTCCTCGTGCTCTTTCTGGGCAAGGCCTGGTGCTTCGTCTGCCCGTGGGACTGCGCGGCGACCCTTATCCAGGGCATCCCCAGGCTCTGGGGCTCGCGGCGGCGGCTCACCCTCGGCCTCCGGTGGCCGCGGTCGCTCCGGAACATCCACCTCGCGACGGGGCTCTTCGTCCTCCTCACCTGGCTCGAGCTCGGCTTCGGCGTGACCTCGTCGCCGCGGGCCACGGCGTGGCTCGGGATCCTCATGGCCGCCCTGACGGTGGCGCCCGCGCTCCTCTTCGAGCGGCGGCCCTTCTGCCGCTACGGCTGCCTCGTGGGGAGGATCTCGGGCCTCTACGCGCTCTTTGCGCCCGTGGAGCTGCGTGCCGCGGACCCGGAGGCCTGCAGGGGCTGCCGGACGCGGGAGTGCTACCGCGGCGACGCGCGCACGCCGGGCTGCCCGACCTCGCTCCTCCTCCCGAGCGTGCGGGACAGCGAGTTCTGCACGCTCTGCGGCTACTGCGTGCGGAGCTGCCCGTCGGCCAACGTGGCCTTCAACGCCAGGCCCTTCGCGGCGGACCTCGAGGGCTTCGAGCGGCCGCGGGCCGACGAGGCGCTCCTCGCCGTGGTCCTCCTCGCCCTCACATCGTTCCACGGCCTCAGCATGACGCCCCTCTGGGATGCGGCGGACGGGCCGTCCGTCGTGGGGTGGATCCGCTCGGCCCTCGGCGCGGGGCCGCTCGGAGCTTTCACGGCCGGCATGGTCGCGGTGATGGCCCTGCCCGCCGCGGCCTTCTGGCTCCTCTGCGCGCTGACGCGGTGCGTGGCGGGGCCGGGGACGGGGACGGTGCCGGGGCCCGGGGGAGCCGTGACGACCGGAGCGATCTTCGTCCGGTTCGCCTACTCCCTCCTCCCCGTCGCGCTCTTCTACCACCTCGCCCACAACAGCATGCACCTCTTCATGGAGGGGCAGTACGTCCTGCCCCTCCTCTCGGACCCGCTCGGGTGGGGCTGGGACCTCCTCGGCACGGCGCGGTGGCGGCCCGGGCCGGTCCTCTCGGGCCAGGCGCTCTGGCTCCTCCAGGTCGGCTTCGTGGTCACGGGGCACATCGCGGGGATCGTCATCGCCCACCGCGCCGCCCGGAAGCTCTACCCCGCGCCGCGCCGCGCGACGCTCTCCCTCGTGCCCATGCTCGCGGGGATGGTGCTCCTCTCGTGGTACTCGCTCTGGATCCTGCACCTCGACATGAAGATGCGGGGGAGCTTGATGTGAGCTCCGTGGTTCTGCGAGGCACGGGGAGTCAAGCGGTCCTGAACGCTCCTTCCGCGATCAACTGCCTCCTCACGGCAACGCGCTGGGGGAGATTGATCTGCAGGACAGCGATGGTGGCTCTCCCGGAAGGCGTCCGTCCAACGAGCAGAGCCCCATGCCATTCGAAGTGGTCGCCCCAGTGGTCTCTGCGGGGGTGGAAGAGTTGGACCACCTGCTTCGACACTGGGTCGATGCCTGCGATGTTCGGTCCCTTGAAAGCGTTGCAGGCATAGCACGCCAACGCGGTGTTCGATGGCTCGGTGCTCCCTCCGTGCTTGCGTGCGACGATGTGGTCGACCTGGAACCGCAGAACGTCGCAGGCCTGGGGCATGCGGCAGTACTCGCAAGTGCCGTTGGCGCGAGCCCAAACCTCGCGCTCCAGGGCGGGGTCCACGGACGCCATCAGGCCGTCGGAGCGACGCCCTTCAGTGTGACGCGCGCCTTCGACTTGAGGAGGCTCAGGAAATGGCCCACTCGCATGTAGTTCTCCATCTCGACGCGTTCCTCGGTCGTGAGGATGCCATCCCTGGCCTTCGCGGCGAGCTCCTCCATGCGCGATCTGTCATCTCCTCCGAAATCGAGCGAGAGGATCTGCGCGGCGAGGCTCGCCGGGAACCCCGGCGCCTCCGGGGCGATGATCCTGGAGAGGATATCGACCTCGCTTGGCGGGGCCTTGGTTGCGGACATGGTTCACCTCAGGAACGTACAGGACCCACCCATTATGCGCTGTCCTTCCTGCGGTGACAATGGTGACGGCGCGCGACCCTCTCCCTCGTCCCCATGCTCGCGGGGATGGTGCTCCTCTCGTGGTACTCGCTCTGGATCCTGCACCTCGACACAATGATCTCATGTCCAGCCGACAGAGGATCAGGACGCACCGACAGAGCGTCTCGCTGCCGCCGCACCTGGCACAGCGGGTCCGCACTCTCGCCAAGACCAAGCGCACGAGCGCGAGCAAGGTCATCCTTGACCTCATCGAGCGCGGGGTGGCGGCCCAAGAGGAGGAGAAGGACAGGTTCTTCGCGCTGACGGAGAGGCTCGTGGCCTCGAAGGATGCCGCGGAGCAGCGGCTCCTCAAGGCGGAGCTGGCCGAGCTCGTCTTTGGGACCTAGTTGTAACCCGGATCCAGTGAGACGATCCAGCACTCAGCGGCTCACCTTCCAATCCTCTTCCTCAGCCACTCCAGGCTCTTCTCGACGTTCCCCGGCACGGCCTCGCACTCGATCGAGAGGACGCCGCTCCAGCGGATCTCCTTCAGGAGCTCGATGCAGCGGGCGATGTTGTCGGCGTTGACGCCCTCGCCGATGGAGACGACCGACGTGGCGATCCCGGTCTCGCCGCCGCGCACGGCCCGCGCCAGGGACTCGCTCACGTCCTTCACGTGGCAGTGGGAGACCTTGTGGCGGAACCGGCGCAGGAACTCCACCGGGTCGTTCCCCGCGATGAACGCGTTCCCCGTGTCGAAGTTCATCTTGAGGTACGGCGAGTCGACGCAGCTCAAGATCTGCTCCATGCAGTCGGGGTTCGTCGTGTAGGGGCCGTGGGGCTCGACGTTGATGATCATCCCGTAGCGCTCCGCCCACTCGAGGACCACGCGGTAGTACTGCTTGATCAGGACCATGACCTCGGCGTCCGTGTAGCCCTCGGGCTTCCTCGCCCCGTCCGTCGTGTCCACGCAGGGGCAGCCCACGGCCTTCGCGAACTTGATCGCTTTCACCGTGTAATTGACCCCGCGGTACTGCCCCTCGGGCGTCGACATGGGGTACGCCGCGTCGAGCTGGGACATCTTGAGCCCCATCGAGTCGAGGTACCGCTTGAGCTTGAGCGGGTCCGAGTCGAGCGGGATGTGTGGGTTGTACCCCAGCGCCTGGATGAAGTACTCCCCGTCGATGGTCCCGAACTCGACGTACTTGAGGCCGTGGTCCCTGGCGAACTTGCAGGGGACCTCGTACGGCGCATCGGCGTGCCTCCAGTTGTCCACGTGCATCCCGAGCTCGATCATGGCTGTCCTCCCTCCTGGGTTTCGGCTTCCCTGGATCCGGGGCCGCGCTCCGCAGCCTGCGGCCCCACGAGCGACGCGAGGTAAGCGACCAGGTCCGCGATCTCCGCCTCGGTCATGGTCTGCTCGAGGCCCTCGGGCATCAGCGACGAATCCTGCCGCTCCCGCCGGGCCACGTCCCCGAGGGGCACCCTGGCCGACGTCCCCTGGGCGGTGATGATCGCGAGCGCGTCGCCGTCCTTCGCCACCTTGCCCTGGTGCACCTCGCCCGAGCGAGTGACCACGATCTCGCACTCGTGGCCCGTCTTGATCGTCTTCGATGGGTCGAGGACGCTGTCGACGAGGTACTCCGGCGGCTGGACCGACGCGATACCGTCGAGGGCCGGGCCGAGGGGCGCGGCGCGTCCGCGAGGCAAGTGGCACCCGCCGCAGGCGAGGGCCCGGAAAGCGAGGCGGCCCAGGAGCGGATCGCCGCGGCGGAAGCCCTCGAGGACGCGCCCGCGAAGGGCCGCCTTGTCCGGGGCCGCCGGCGCCGCGCCCGCGAGGAGCGCCCTCGCAAAGGCGAGCTCCGAGGCGAAGGGCTCGCCGCGCGCCGCCAGGGCGGGCCCCGCCTCCTCGAGGAGACGGACCGCGCCGGCGCGGTCGGCGTGGACCCGGAGCGCGCGCAGGGCGCCGAGGGCCGCTTCGCGCGAGGGCGAGGCGAGGAGCCTCGACCAGAGATCCGGATCGGCCTCGCGCTCGAGGGCGGCGAGGGTGGCGAGGGCGTCGAGCCGCGCGGCCGCGGGCGCGGTCTCATCGGCCGCGAGGGCCTTGACGACGGCGGCGCGGTCGCCTCCCGCGGGGCCCGCGGACGCGAGGAGGTCGCAGGCGGCGGACCGGAGGCCCGGGTCGGGGTCCCTCGCGAGGCGGGCGAGCACGGCGATCGCGGCCCGCGAGGCGGGCGCGGCCGCGAGCGCCTCGAGCGCGTTCCGCTTCTCGCCGGGAGTCTCGAGCGGGGCCGCGCCCGCCGCGACGGCCTCGAGGAAGCGCCCGAGCGCGCCCTCGAGGCCCTCGGCCGCGCCCGACGCTCGCCAGCGCTCGGCGATGGCGAGGATCTCGAGGACCTGTACCTTGTCCGGCCGCTCGAGGGCGCCGCGCAGGGCCGCGAGCGCCTCGGCGGCGGCCGTCTTCTCGTGGAAGGCCTCGTCGAGGGCCATGAGGCCCGCGAGCCGCACGTCCGGGTCGCCGTCGGCGAGGAGGGCCTCGAAGTCCTCGCGCCGGCCGCGGCGTGCCGTCTCGAGGGCCGCGGCCCAGCGCAGCCTCGGCAGATGCGCCGCCCCCAAGCGCAGGGCATCGCGCATCGCGGCGAGCCGCTCCTCGGGGCGCTGGAGGCAGAAGGCGGCCTCGAGCCGGACCTCGGGGTCCGCGTCGCGGGCGAGGGCCTCGGGCCGCGACGGGGCGGTGCCGAGGTCGCGGAGGAGCCGCAGGGCGAGCCGCCGGAGCCGCGCGTCGGGGCTCGCGAGCGCGTCCTCGATGCGCGCCGTCGCGCCGGGCTCGCGGGACCGGCGGAGCTCCCAGAGGCCGCGGGCGGCCTCGAGGGCGGCGGCGTCGCGGCGAGGCCCGGAATGACTACGTTTGTAATCGATCTTGTAGAGCCTCCCCGTGAGGTCGTTCTCGTCGTCGCGGCCGTGCCAGTCGAGGACGTAGATGCCGCCGCCGGGGGCCGGGAGGAGCTGGGTCGGCCGGAACCGCGGGTCCGCGGAGCTCAGGAAGGGCTCCGACGATGCGACCTCTCCCGTCGCGTCGAGCCGGAGCCGGAGGACGGCGTGGTTCGCCGAGGGGAACCCGTGGGCTCCCCAGTTCGAGACGAGGAGGTCGCCTTCGTAGTCCTCCGGCAGCTCGAGCCCGTGGCAGGCGACGACGGCCGTGTGCGCCCCCGGGGGGTTCTCCCAGACCGGCGGCGCGAGCGGGTGGCGCCCCGCGAGCCACGCCCAGTCGGCGGGCCGCGTCTGGAAGTGGTAGTCGGCGCCGCGCTCGGCGTGGATGAGCCGGTTCGGGTTCCCCTCGCCGTTCGAGAGGACCCAGAGGTCGCCGAAGGGCCCGATGTCGAGGGAGAAGGGGGCGCGCATGCCCTGGAGGAGGACCTCGATCGAGGATCCGTCCGGCTCCAGGCGGAAGACGGCGCCCGTGCTGCCCCGCACGGCGGCGGTGTTCGTCGGCCCCGTGAGCTTCGCCGGGTGGTCGCCGACCGTCAGGTAGAGGAGCCCGTCGGGCCCGAAGCGCACGCGGTACATGCCGAAGGGGTTCCACGGCGACTCGGCGTCGCGGACGATGGCTCGAGGCTCGATGGCGCGCCCCTCCGCGTCGAGGACGGCGACCAGCAGGCGGTCGGCGTTCGTGAGCCAGATCCTCCCGCCGCGCACCGCGATGCCCATGACGGGGTTCGCGAAGCCCGCCGCGACGACCGAGTGGCGCGCGAGGCGGCCGTCGGGCCCCAGCTCGAGCCGCACGACGGGGTTCGAGGGCGGGCTCACGGGCGAGCCCTCGGGGCCGTAGCGGTAGCTGTGGGCGAGGCTGACGTAGATCCGGCCCTCCTCGTCGAGGGCCATCGTCATGGGGTTCGCGAGCACGGGCTCAGCCGCGACGAGGCGCGCCTCGAAGCCCTCGGGCAGCCGCAGCGCCGCCGCGGACTCCTCGGGTGCGAGGGGCGGAGGGTCGTCCGCCCGCGCGCCGCGGGTCAGGGAGAGGCTCGCGGCGATGGCGGCGCCTCCCAGGACGGCGGCGGTGGCGGTGAGGGCGGCGGCGGCAGGTCGCACCATGACCGCACTCTCCTCCATGCCACCCGGCCCCGGCCGTGACGCGGGTCACGGGCGGGGCCGGCGGGGGCGCCTCAGCGCGCCCCACGGGCCCGCAGGTGCTCGTCGAGCCAGGCGGCGTCCTCGGGCGGTATCTCCGGTGGTGGTGGTGGCCGGCGGTAGTCGATCTGCGCGGCGTACGCCCCGCGCTCGTAGACGGCGGCCACCACGGCGCCAAGGTCGAGCGATGCGTCAGGATCGGGCGCGAGGAGGGGCACCGGCAGGGACGGCAGTGGGTCCCGGAGCTGGATGGGCCACACGTGCGCCTTCGGCCGCTCGCCGGCGCGGCTCAGGACGGCGTAGTAAGGAGCCGGCGGAACGGGCCTGGCGAGCGGGGGGCGCTCCCCGGCTCGCAGGAGGTCGATCTCCAGCAGGTGCACCTCCGCTCGCAAGAGCCTCTGCCGCTTGCGGCGGTAGGCCAGGAAAGTCTCGTGTCCTCGGCGCTTGTTCACGGGGGACAGGATCTCGATCGCCGCGACGAGGACCATCGTCTCGACCTCGTGGACCTCGACCGTGTAGAGCCTGATCGGCAGCTCGAGCGGCACGGCGCTCTCGACCGGCGCCGGACGGGCGAGCGCCACCGCCTGGGGCGCCGGCCGCGCGGCCGGTCGCGGCTGCCAGACGCCGACGTCGGGCCGCGCCCCTCCTGGCTGCGCGAACTCGACCTCCTCGTAGGTCACGCGGGGCGTGAGCCTCGCCACGTACCGCGGCTGGATCGCCCGGTTCAAATGCGCCCGGACTTCCGCTGCGAGGTCCCCATGGAAGTCGCTCCAGATCTCGGGGTCCTCGATGCACGGATCCATGCCCGGGAAGGGAGAAGGCATCGGCGGCGCCTCGGTGCAAGGTCGGAGGGTGACTGAACCTCTCCGCGATTGTCGCTGGCGGCGGGGATCGGGTCAACGCGGGTTCTACCCCCGCCCCTGCCCGCTCCGGTGGTGCAACTGCCGGCGGATCGCGGCGGCCCGGCCGGCGCCGGCGGAGCCGCCCGCCTCGAGGCTCAGGGAGGCGGTCAGGTGGCGCGCCAGGGAGCGGACGGTCGGGAAGCGGAAGATGTCGGTGACGGCGAGGTCGGCGTAGAGGCCCTCGCGGACCCGCGCGCAGACCCTGAGGGCCGCCAGCGAGTCGCCGCCGAGGTCGAAGAAGTTGACCTCGGCGCCGGCGTCCGCGACCCCGAGCGTCTCCTGCCAGATCCTCGAGACTTGGCGCTCGACCTCCGCGTCGACCGGGCCGCCGGCCCCGGGACCTTCCTCGCAGGCCGCCGCCGCGAGGACCTGGGCGGGGACGCCGAAGACCGTGGCGCCCTCGGGCACGTCCTGGACCACGACGGAGCCGGCGCCGACGGTCGCCCAGCTCCCGACCTTGATCTCGGGGAGGATCGTCGCGTTCGAGCCGACGTAGACGCCGTCCCCGAGCTCGACCCGGGCGTTGAGGACGGCCCCCGGCCCGATCACGCAGCCGCGCCCGACGCGGCTCCCGTGGCCCGCGATGGCCCGCATGAAGACCACGGTCGCGTCGCCGAGCGCGACGCCCGGGCACACCGTCGAGTCCTCGTACACCGTGAGCTCGGCCCCGAGCTCGGCCCCGGCAATGTCGACCCTCGGGTCGACGAGGGAGGCGAAGGGGTGCCCGAAGCCCGCGATCCTCGAGCGGGCCGCGGCGCGCTTCCGGGTCGTCCTCGCGACCATGTTGACGGCCTCGGCGCCGCCTCGAGCCGCCCCTCGCAGCGCCTCGAAGGGCCCGGCGACCCTCACGCCGAGGACGGACCTCCCGTGCTTCGCGGGGTCATCGTCGAGCAGGACGAGCTCGTCCCAGCGGCCCTCCATGCGGTTGACCGCCAGCGCGAGCCGCACCCCCTCGGGGTTCCCGGCCCCGCAGAGGTAGAGCGTGCGGAGGCCCGTCATCCCGCGACCTCGTGCGCCGGGCGGATCCTCGCCGCCGAGCCCACCATCCAGTCCTTGCAGCCCTGGCAGCGCTCGGGGAGGAGGTGGAAGCGGCGCGAGAGGTGGTGGTCGCGGTACTCGCCGAGGCGCGCCCAGAGGGCCGTGAGGGTCTCGTCCCAGGCGTTGCCGGCGCTCTCCTCGCCCTCGGTGTCGCCCGGGCAGCGGGGCACGCGCCCGTCCCAGAAGACGTGCATCATCGTCATGGCCCAGGGGCAGGGGATGCGGTCCTCGGGCGCGACGCACAGGAGCGTCTGGAACGTGCCACCCCAGCTCAGCTTGTTCCGCACCTTGACCGTGGCGCCCCGCTCGAGCCAGTAGGCCTTGAACTCCTCGAGCTCGTGGCAGTTCTCGTCCATCTCGATGAACTGGACCTGCACCTCGGGGCCCGCGCCGCGCGAGCGCCGCGCCTCGAGAAAGTCCTCGATGTTCCCGTAGAGCACGTCGCGGACGCCGTTGACGCGGATCTTCTCGTAGGTCTCGGCGGAGAAGCCATCGATGCCGAAGACGACGAGGTCCACTCCCGAGTCGAGGACTCGCTCGCCGAGCTCGGAGGTGAGGAGCATCCCGTTCGTGTTGATGTTGAGCGACCGGAGGCCGACGGACTTGCCGTAGGCGATTGCGCTCAAGAGCAGCTCGGGCTCGAGGAGCGGCTCGCCGCAGAAGGAGAACCAGACCTCGGTGTCGGGCGAGACCGCGGCGACCTCGTCGGCGCAGCGCCGGAAGAGCTCGAAGGGCAGCCGGCCCTTGGGCCTGCGCATGAAGGGGTGGTGGCACATGGTGCAGGCGAGGTTGCAGGCCGCGCAGAGCTCGACGGCGAGCTTCCTCGGGAAGCTCGACGGCTCGAGGGTCCGGGCGATGCGGGCGAGGTCAGGGTGGGGCAAGGGCTTCCTCCAGGGTGGGGGAGAACACAGGCGTGGTTCTAAACCGCGTAAGCCGTGGTTTTTGAACCACGCCCCTCGTTCGATGCGATCCGGCCGGAATCGCCCCCTGCCTGTTCTCGGAACAAAGCTACGATGTGGCTGCGGCACGGACCGTGATCCAGGTCACGGCTGGCCAACCCTGCGCGCGCGATCCGTCCTCACGGGCAAGACTCGTAGCCGCACGGGCCGCTTGCGGCCGACGAGCTTCCGTATGCACGGCACGAGCATGGGGGCGAGCCGGTCGTGAACCTCGCGAGAGGCGCTCTGGTCACCCGCTTGCAGCCTCGCGGCAAGCTCGGCGAGCTTCTCCCGATCCATGATCTCTCCGGGGAAACCGGTGGAGGGTCATGGGATCATTGTGCCTCGGCTCCCTGTGTGGAGACAAGTCCTGGGCGTCGGTCTAACGGATGAGTCGATGGTCGCTGTCAAAACCCGACATGACCGCGCGTTCCTCGGCAGGCGCTCAAGGGCACAGCGTCGAGCCATAGGGGCAGTCCGCCGGAGACATCCCGGCGGCGGCTCGAAGACCTCGGGGGTCCGCCTGTCCGGACCTACTGACAGCCCGGCGTTGAAGTCTCGCACCCTAGTCGTTCGTCTGCCTCGAGATGCCCGACTCCGCAGCCGGGAAACGGCTCGATGGGTGCCGGCCCGCCGAGGAAGAGGAAGCCGAGCAAGGCGACGGGATCGGAGATGTCTACGGCTGGATCGCCGTTCGAGTTCAAGGCGGCGGCGCAGCCGGAAGCTTCCCCAGTCCGTCGTCACCTTCTCGACCGCGCGGTCCGTGTTCCCGGCGTCGTTGGTCAAGGTCAAACTGATTTCGTAGAGCCCAGGCACGCGCAAGGTAGTGCAAACCTTCGCGGCGTCGGCACCCTCCAGCGTCTCTCCGTTGCCCAGGTCCCAGGCATAGGAGCTGACGCTCGTGCCGTCCGTGGTCGAGGATGGCGCCGCGTCGACACAAATATCCAGGGGCGCGGGACCTCTCTCTGGAAGCACCGTGAACCTCGCGTGGGGGAAGCGCATGTTGACGGGCACTTGCCAGATGTCGAAGTCGCCCGAGCCGCTGGCGTGCGAAGCGAAGAAGAGCGTCCCTCCGTCGACTGAGAGGTCCTGCGTGATGACCGGGGACAGCCGGTTGACCTCGGGGCCGAGATCCCTCGCCGGCCCGAAGGGTTCCTCCCGGCTCCCTCGCGTCGCCACCCAGAGGCCGAAGTTGCTCGAGCCCCCGGGTGGCGTCGAGGAGAAGATGAGCGTCAGCCCATCCGAGGCAATCGCGAGCTCACCTTCGAAGGACGTCGTGTTGACCACTGGCCCGAGGTTTTCCGGCGTGCCCCAGGGCTCTACCCGACTGGCCCTCCTGGTCACCCAGAGGTCTCCGTCACCCAGCGAGCCGGGCCGCGGGGCTTCGCCGAGGAAGCTGGCTCCGCTGGCGAAGTAGAGCTCGATGCCGTCGGCGGTGACGCTGGGGAAGACTTCCGCGGCGGCCGAGTTGATGTCGGTGCCGAGGTTCATCGGCTCTCCGAAGTCCTCTTCGACAGCCGTCCGCCTCGCGACCCAGAGGTCCCAGCCTCCAGAGCCGCCAGGGCGCTTGGAGGCGAGGTAGAACTCGAGGCCATCCGCCGAGATCTCTGGGGTCGTGTCGTCGGACGAGCTGTTGAGCGGGGCCGCAAGCAGGACCGGCTCCGTAAAAGGGGCATCCGCGGTGGGACGGGTGGACGCCCATATTTCCTCGCCACCGAGGCCACCCGCGCGGCTGGAGGCGAAGTAGAGCGCCAGGCCATCGGCGGAGACACGAGCGGCGCAGTCGTGGAAAGCACTGTTGACCGGCGGCCCGAGATTGGTAGGGGCGCCGACGACCGGCTGGGCGTCGAGGGCTGAAGTCCGGGCGATGCGGAAAGCCACGGTGGCCGAGAAGCAGACTCTATCGGTCGCAAACACTTGATCCTCCTTTCACTGGGATTGCCCATGGCCTTGCCGCAGTGGTCTCGGTATCCTGCGTGGGGTCTGGGGTCCGCCGCTCCCACAGGGGAGCGTGGCGGCCGCGCCTTGCAACTGGGAGGGCGTCATCCCGGCGCGGGCGACCTCAGAGAATCCGGCCTTTTTTTTGGCGAGCTGCGTGCATGGAATCCTCGGCCCACCTGGTCACGCAACTTCTTGAACGTGCGCGGGACGGGGACCTCGCCGCGCGCGACGAGCTCTTCCGGCTCACCTACGACGAGCTGCACCGGCTCGCCGAGGCCCGCCTGCGCGACGAGCGGCCGGGCCGGGCGCCGGACGCCTCGAGCCTCGTCAACGAGGTGTCCCTGAGGCTGCTGGAGGGGGAGAGGCTGCCTGGTGAGAACCGCGCCCAGTTCCTCGCCTGCGTCTCCCGGGCCATGCGCAACATCCTCGTCGACCGGGACTGGGAGGTCGCGAGGATGTGGCTCCTCCGGGAAATGCGTAAGGGGGAATCGCATGGCCTCTGACCTGTCGCGGCGCGCCCTGGAGCTCTGCGAGCAGATGCTCGGGCTCGATCCCGAGAAGAGGACGGCCTTCCTCGACGGGGTCTGCGCCGATCAGCCGGCCTTGCGGGAGGAGGTGGAGACGCTCCTCCGGCTCGAGGGCGAGGCCCGGGACTTCCTCACATCCCCGGCGCCGGGCGGCTCCGTCCGCTCTGGACCGACCCTCGAGGCCGCGCCGATGGGGGACGGCGATGGCGACCGCTACGTCTCGGAGGGGGAAGTGGCCCGCGGCGGCATGGGGGTCATCTACCGCATCCAGGACCGGTCCCTGAATCGCACCATCGCCATGAAGGTGATGAGCGCGGCCCCGGTCGAGGGCTCCGAGGGCGCTAGGGCCGCGGCGGGGGCGGGCTCGTCTCAGCTTCTCGCCCGCTTCCTCGAAGAGGCCAAGGTCACGGCGCAGCTCGACCACCCGGGGATCGTGCCCGTGCACGACCTGGGCCTCGACTCCGCGGGTCGAGTCTACTTCACCATGAAGCTGGTGAAGGGGCGCGAGCTGGGGGAGGTCTTCGAGCTGGCCCGCGAAGGAAGAGACGACTGGAACCTTCCCCGCGCCGTCGGCGTCATGGTCAAGGTTTGCCAGGCCGTGGCCTACGCGCACGCGAAGGGGGTGATCCACCGCGACCTCAAGCCCTCGAACATCATGGCCGGCCGCTTCGGCGAGGTCTTCGTCATGGACTGGGGCCTGGCGAAGGTCACGGGCGAGAAGGACCTGCGCGACATCCGCGTGCGGCTCGAGCCGGCCACCACGACGGCGGTGCGCTCGGACCGGGGCGAGCAAGTCGGCTCCGACTCGCCGCTCGTGACCATGGACGGCTCGGTCGTCGGCACCCCCGCCTACATGGCGCCGGAGCAGGCGCAAGGCCGCATCGACGAGGTCGACCGCTCCTCGGACGTCTACTCCCTGGGCGCGATCCTCTACAGCCTCCTCACCGCGCAGCCTCCCTACGTGGAGCCCGGCGCCAGGCTGTCTCCCCGGACGATCCTCGCCGCGGTGACCCAGGGGCCGCCGAGGGCGGTCCACGAGTTGAACCCCAAGGCCCCGCTCGAGCTCGTGGCCATCTGCGAGAAGGCCATGGCGCGGGCGAAGGTGGACCGCTACCCGTCGAGCCTGGAGCTCGCCGAGGACCTCCAGGCCTTCCTCGACCACCGGGTGGTCCGAGCCTACCGCACCGGCGTCTGGGCGGAGCTCACGTCGTGGGTGGTCCGGAACAAGGGCGCCGCGGCGCTGGCGAGCGGGTTGCTAGTGACGGTCCTCCTCGCCGCCTTCCTCTTCGCGCTCTACGAAAGGCGGAACGCCGTGCGCCTCCGCCACCGCGTCGCGGAGAGTCACCTCCAGCGGGGTCAGGCCCTCTGCGACGGCGGCCACATCGCTCGCGGCCTCCACTGGCTCGTCCGCGGCCTGGAGGAGGCCCCCGAGACGAGCACCGAGCTGCGAGCGGTGGTGCAGGAGAACTTGATCGGCTGGACCCGGCGCTACAACCCCCCGGTTGCGGCCTTCCCCCACCGGAGGTCGGCGTACGCGCTGGCCTTCAGCCCCGACGAGGAGGTGGTGTTGACGGGAGGCTACGACTGGACGGCGCGGCTCTGGTCGGTCGCGACCGGCGAGCCCTTCAGCTCGGATGGAAAGCTGGTGGCCACGGGAGGGGATGACGGGAAGGTCCAGATCCGGGACGGGTCCACGGGGGAGCCCACGGGCGTGGCCCTGGAGCATGGGGGCGCTGTCTGGGACGTGGCGTTCAGCCCCGACGGCCGGCGCCTGGTGACGAGCGGGCGAGACGGCAAGGTGAAGCTTTGGTCGGCGAAGGGCGAAGGGTTTCGCGAGGCGACGCTCGAGCGTCAATTCGACCACCCATCCGACGCGCGCGCGGTCAAGTTCCACCCCCAGGGGCAGATCCTGCTCACCGGCTGCTTCGACGGCAGGGCGCGGCTCTGGTCCGTGGAATCGGGAAGCCTGCTCTGGACCGTGGAGCAACCGGACATAGTCGAAGATGTGGCCTTCAGCCCCGACGGGACGCTCTTCGTCACCGGTTGCGGCGACGGCAAGGCGAGGTTGTGGATCACCGCGACGGGCGAACGGAAAGGGCCGGCGCTCGAGCACCGGGACCAGACGATCGATGCGGTCGCCTTCAGCCCGTCGGGAAAGCTCGTCCTCACGGGCGCGAGGGACAAGACCGCGCGGTTCTGGAGCGTCGAGACGGGAGAGCCGGCCGGCCCGGTCCTCGAGCACGGCGGCTGGGTGCAAGGTATCGCGTTCACTCCGGATGGGACCCGGGTCGTCACGGCCAGCCGGGACGAGGGGAGAGTGTACGTCTGGTCGGTGGAGACGGGGCACTTGCTCGGTCCGCCCCGCGAGCAGCCGGGGTGGGCGGTCACCGTCGATGTCAGTCCGGACGGCCGGCGCCTGGTGACGAACCATCGGATCTGGGAGCCGCCCCCCCCGTTCCAAGGCCGCCTGGAGCACGCGAGGCTGTGGGCCGAGGCGCTGACCGGCGCCGAGATGGATGCGAACGGCGTCCTGAGCATCCTCGAGACCTCCGCGTGGCGGGAGCGCCGCAGGCGGCTCGAAGACCTCGGGGGCCCGGCGGTCCGGTGAGGTCCCCCGAGGAGCCCATCTTGGGGTCGTGAACCGAGCTCCAGCTCCTCTTCTTGTCAACCCTTCCCCGCCCCGCGCACCGTCCCGGCGTTCGTGCCCACCTGGTCCCCGAGCTCCTGGAACATGCCCACGATCATGGCGTCCGAGGGCTTGATCGCGGCCAGGGTGGACTCGAGCGTGCGCCGCACGCCGGCCTCGGAGAGGTCGACGCGCCCCGCGGCGAGGACCTTGTAGACGAGGCAGGGCCTCCGCGCCGCGCGCACCACCTTCAGCATGCGCTCGCGGTCGCTCGGCAGGTACACCTCGCCGAGGGGGACCTCGCCGAGGATCTTCGCCGTCTCCTCCCTGGGCCGCGTGAGGTAGTAGAGGCAGCCCATGTGGTAGTCCACGTCCCAGCCCTCCTCCTCGGCCAGCTCCACGAGGGCGGGGTTGTGCGAGGATAGGCCGACGAGCACGCCCGCGTCCCGGATGCGCTTCAGGAGGTCCTTGAGCGCGCCGGTCTTGCCCGCGCGGTGCAGGCGCTCGGCGAGCGATCCGTGGGGCGCGATGCCGATCGGCTTCAACTTCGCGGCCTCCTCGATCACGGCGGGACGATCGGCCCAGTCGGGCTTCCCGAGGAGGAGCCAGTGGAAGCGGAGGCCCGCGGCACGGCAGCGCTCGAAGTCCTCGACGGTCCGAGGCGCGAAGCTGTTCTGCCACGCGTTGATCCCCGCAGCCACGGCGGCGCGGACGAGCTCCACGACGCGCTCCGGCGTGTGGTAGTCGCGCAGGTGGCGGTCGTAGAGCGCGTTGAAGTGCGAGTAGCCGTAGATCGGGTTCCCGCCGAGGATGAGCCGGCTCACGCGGTGCGGGCCGAGCGCAATCGTGGGGAGGGAGCTCGAGCTCGCCACGGGGTCCTCGCCGCCACGGAGCGGCGCCCCGAGGCCCAGGGCCGCCGCCGTCGCCGCGCCCGCGGCGACGCGCTCCAGCGCCTCGAGGAACTCGCGGCGCGTCGGGCCGCATGCGTCTTTCTGCCTCGCGTCTCTCCCGGGCAGGATCATGGCTCGCCTCCTCGCATTCCAGGGCCGCGGGCCCCTCGCCGCGGACACGCGGAATCTCGCCCGGGAGGGCGGGCGTGTCAAGAGGGTGGGCCGGTCACTGCTGCCCTCTCGACAGCGCGCCCAGGTCGAGCCCACCCTCGCGACGGCAGGGCGCGGGCTCCGCCGTGCAGGGGAGGCCCTCGCCGAAGGTGGGATCGAGACCGCAGGCGGGGAAGGGCTGCGCCGGGGGACCGGCGCCCGTCGCGAGGAAGGCCGCGAGCTGGACGGCGTCCGCGGGGGTCACGGCGCCGCCGTCGTCGACGTCCGCCGCGTCCTCGCAGGGGAGCGGCCCGCCGGACTCGAGGCCCCGCGCCAGGACGAGGAGGTCGCCCCAGCCCACGGCCCCGTCCCCGTCGGCGTCGCCCCGCACGAAGCCCCGGAGCGGCTGCTCGTGGAAGAGCGCTCCGAGATCGGCCCTCGTGTCGTCGGCGTCCGCCGGGACCG
This sequence comes from Planctomycetota bacterium, assembly GCA_016209535.1. Taxonomy (GTDB): domain Bacteria; phylum Planctomycetota; class UBA8108; order UBA8108; family SXIK01; genus JACQVW01. Next base: position 19,171 of record JACQVW010000259.1, read on the forward strand.
CCGGGTCGCCCGCGTCGATGGCGGGCGAGCCCGGCAGGAGCGCGTAGTCCCCGCCGATCCAGCCCATGGGCCCGCGCCACCAGGGCGGCCAGAGCTCGGGCGGGAAGGGGCTCCGCACGCCGCCGCGGCCGCTCGACGGCTCGGGGTCCCAGAGACCCGTGGGGTCGACGAAGAGGGGGAAGGCGTCCCGGCACGTGGGGGAGCGGACCGCGCGCTCCTGGGCGAGGCACCACTCGACTCGGGCTCCGGAGAGCTCGGGCTCGTTGGACCAGAGGATCGAGCCCTCGACGGACGCGCCGCCCCCCTCGGCGCAGAGCGCGCCGCCCGAGCGCCCGGCCCGGTTGTGGACCAGCGTGCCCCGGCGGACCTCGAGGCGCGCGCCCCCGGCCGCGAAGGCGCCGCCGCCGTCCTCGAGCGCGATGTTCCCGGCGAGGACGCACCGCTCGACGCGGAGGCCGAGGCCGCGATCGACGTGGAGGCCGCCGCCGAGCCGCGCGAGGCAGCCCTGCACGTCGTTCCCGGCGAGCGACGGGACCGCGTCCCCCGCACCGAGGACCGCGATGCCGCCGCCGCGCTCGGCCCAGCACTCGCGGACCTCGTTCCCGGCGATGACCGGCGCCCCGTCCTCGCAGGCGATCCCCCCCCCCGCGCCGGCGGCCGCGCCGCAGCGCGCGATGCGGTTCCCGGTCACGGTCGGTCCGGACCCCAGGATCGCGATCCCGCCGCCGCGGCGCACGCCGTTCGCGACGGTCCCGCGGCCCCCCTCGAGGGTGAACCCCTCGAGCTCGGCCCCGCGCCCTTCGCCCCCGTGGAACACGACGACGCTCCCGCGCTCCTCGTCCGGGACGCGGTCCGCGTACCGGATGACCGTCCTCTGGGGTCCGCCGGCGCTCCGGACGCGCACGGACTTCCCGCGGAAGTCGATGGCCCGCTCGACCTCGTAGGTCCCGTGCGCCACGATCACGTCGTCGCCGTCCCGGAGAGCGTCGAGGGCCTCCTGGATCGACGCGAAGTCCCCGGGGACCCGGTAGCGCGTCGGGCGTGGCAGCTCCGCAACGACCGGCAGAGGCCCCGAGTCCTCCGCGGCCAGCTCCCAGACGGGAAGGCTCGCCGCGAGGTTCCCGAGGCCGAGCTTCCGGAGGTGGTGCGGCGCGAGGGAGCGGAAGAGGAGCCGCACGCGCGCATGTACCGTGCCGCCCTCGAGCTCCCGGGGCACGCGGAAGCGATAGAGCGCCCGGCGCTCCTCGAGGGGCGCGAGCGAGCGCTCCACGGTCCGCTCCGAGAGCCAGTACGGGACGGGCTTCCCCTCGGCGTCGACGAAGTAGTCCGAGAACTGGACGAGCCAGGGGTCCGCGGCCGGTTCGAGCTCGCTGCGTCCGTCCTTGAGGTCTCCGGCCGCGTCGAGCTGCCCCGAGAGGAGGAGCGGCTCCCCGTTGCCGCCGACGACGGTCACCTCGAGCCAGAGCTGGCGCAGGCTCGCGGCCGGGAAGTTGTGCCCGACGCCCGAGCTCTTCACGTAGGCCGCGAGGACGGCCTCGGAGCCGGCCGCGAAGGCCTCGGGGAGCTCGACCGAGAGCCGCGCCGCCGTGCGGAGGAACCTTCGCTGCTCCTCCTCCTGGTACCCGCCGTTCGGGAAGGGCACGAGGGGCGTGAAGACGCCGGGGAAGTGGTGCCGCCGGAGGGTCTCCCGGAAGGGACCACCCACGGCTGCCTGCCCGCTGTAAACGGGCATGTGGCAGTCCTGGCACTCGGATTCCCTCGCCGGGTAGGGCGAGGCCTCCCACTCGGCGAAGGTCTTCTCGATCCTGCGCCCGCGGTGGATCACGTCGTGGCAGCTCCCGCAGGCGTCGCTCGAGCCGATGAGCTCGCTGCGGGCCGACTCGTGGGCCTCCGTCGGCGCCGGCTCGTGCAGGCGCCCGAGGAAGACCGTGCCCTCGCTCAGCTCGAAGCTCGCGTTCGCCACGGGGACCACCTCCCGGGGCGGCTCCATGCGGTGGCAGGTCTCGCAGGAGACGCCGTCGCGCACGGCGGGCGAGAGGTCCTCGACCTGGAAGTCGCCGCGCAGCTCGCCGCTCCGCACGCCGACGGGGCTGTGGCACTCGAGGCAGGCGGTGCCGATCTCCCCGCAGGTGTCCTCGAGGGCCATGCGGTTCGAGGCCCGGAAGACCGGGTCCACCATGGCGTAGGCGTGCGCCGATCCGCGCCACTCGAGGTACTGGCGCGGATGGCACTCCTGGCAGGCCGCGGATCCCGCGGATCCCGCGGAGCCGGCAGATCCCGCGGATCCTGTGGAGCTTGCGTGGTGGTGCTTCCGAGCTCCTGCGTCCTTCGCGGCGGTCGGGGCGGTCGACGCCTCCTCCCGTCCCGGGGAGACCACGGTGCGGAGCGTCGTGAACCCGTCCGCGAAGCTGTCACCGATGAGGAACTCGAAGAACCAGTTGTAGCGCAGCGCGATCGGCGTCGGGCGCTCGACCGTCGGCGCGAGGCTCCGGCGCATGGTGGGGAAGCCGCGGATGGAGTGGGCGCGTCCCCAGAAGGGGCCCTCGGGGTTCCTGAAGGGCGAGGCATCGAGCGAGGCGGGGAGCTGGTCCGGGTAGTAGTCGCGGTCGAACCAGTCGGCGGTCCACTCGGCGCAGGCGCTGACCGCATCGGCGATGCCGTGGGGGCTGTCGCCCCGGGGGCTGTAGGCCCCCACGGGCCGGAGCTCGTCCGTGAGGCTCAAGTGGTAGGAGCTCGGCATCTCCCAGCCCCAGGGGTAGCGGCGCCCGTCGGTGCCCCTCGCCGCCTTCTCCCACTGGGCATCGGTGGGGAGCGTCTTCCCGTGGAACCGCGCGTAGGCCTCGGCCCCGAACCACGAGACGTCGACCACGGGGAGGCGCTCGAACCCCGGCTTGACGCGGAAGCGCTGGCCGTCCCAGGCGATCGCGTGCAGGCTCCGCGGCTTGCGGCGGCTGCGCGTCTCGTAGTGCTCGCGGAGGAAGCGCGTGTAGTGCTGGAAGTAGTAGAAGGGGACCCAGGTCCCGTCGATCTCGCCCACCACGGCCAGCTCGCCTGGCCGCGCGATCCCCTGCTCGACAGCCTCCTGGAGGAAGGCCGCGTACTGCTCGTGCGTCACCTGGTGGCGGTCGATCCAGTAGGCGTCGAGCCACGCTGCGTGGGACGGCTCGTCGTTCGAGTTCTGCGCCGTCTTCACCTCGAGCAGGTCCCTCGTCCCCTCGACGTCGCCTCGGAGGAATCGGCCCTCCGGGACGAGGACCATGCCCTCGAGCGAGGGCGCGCCCACCTCGACCGAGACCTCGGCACTGGACGTGCGGCCGCCGCAGGTGACCTCGACCGCGAGCGTGCACTCGCCGGTCCTCGCCGGCGCCCTCCAGGCGACCTCGCTCAGGTCGTCGAAGTGGAGGACGCCCGCGCTCGCGCTCCACCGGACGTCGTGCTCCTCGCCGCAGGCCGGCTCGGGCTTCGCCCGGAGCAGGATGAGGCTCCCGCGGTGGACGCGGCGGGGCCGCATCTCGATCCGGACCCGGCGGGCTGCGGGGCCGTCCTCGCCCAGGGCGGGACCCGCCCCTGCGGCGGGCAGGCAGGCGGCGGCGGCAAGTGCGAGCGCCGTGAGGGAGCGCCCGCGTTGGGCTGGAGACCGCATGTTGGACCGACTTCCCGTTGGGCGAAGGTACACCCGCCCCCGGAGAGGTGAAGTGACCTAGGTCACAGACGCGGCGCCAGGGGGCGAGCGACACCGTTACCATGACGACCAAGCTCGCTGGGATCTTGCTCGGCTTCCTCCTGGTCTCGGGCCCGGCCGCGGCCCCGGCCCAGGCGACTGCGGCCGCGGGCTTCCTCCTTCCCGCTCCCGGAGCCGCCGGCCCCGAGGCCCTCGCGGCGCGGGCCCTCGCGGCGAGGCTCGCCGGGGGGGCGAGGACGCTCGCCCCGCTCGAGGGCGGCGGCTTCGCCGAGGAGACGGGCGAGCGCGCCGACCTCGACGGCCTCCGCGTCCTCTGGCTGCACCAGGGGGACTCGGCCGAGGATCTCGGGCCCGCGCAAGAGCCGTGCAATCTTGAGTCTCTGCGCGCCTTCGTCCGCGCCGGCGGCGGCCTCTTCCTCTCGGGCGCCGCCCTCGCGCTCGTGGAGCCCCTCGGCGTCGAGCCGGTGCGGCCGCGCCGCGGCGGCCCCGGCGCCGACCGCGGCCAGGCGGCGCTCGTCCCCGTCGTGGCGGACCACCCGGCCTTCGAGGGGCTCTCGCGGGAGGGCCGCCTCGTCCCCGTGAGCGACGCGGGCTACCCCGCCTTCGCCGACTTCCACGGGACCGGAGGGCCGGCCGGGGGCATGCTCCTCGCCCGCGCGCCGGGCGGCTCCGAGAGCCCGCTCGTCGAGTACTCGCTCGGGGAGGGCCGCATCGTCGCAATGGGCTGGAGGCTGCCGCACTACGCGCACGCGGCGAACGCCCACCGCGCGAACCTCGAGCGCCTCACGGCCAACGTCCTCGGCTACCTCGCGGACCGGCGCTCCTGGCGCGAGGTCAAGGTCCCGCCGGCTCCGGTCCTCGCGGCGAGCGGAGCGCCGGCGCCGGTGGGCCCCGAGGAGTGGCGGTCGCTCGAGCTCGCCGTGCGGGACCTCCTCGAGACCTCCGGCGAGCGGTACCCCGGAGGCGCCGCGTACCTCGAGCGCCTCGGCGCCTTGAGATCGGCCCACGACGCCGTCCTCTCCGGCGAGAGGACCGCCGGCGGGCCGACCCTCGCGCGGCTGCGGGACGACTTCGAGGCGCTCCGCCGCGAGGCCCTCCTCGCGAACCCCCTCCTCGACTTCGAGGAGCTCCTCGTGGTGCGGCGCGGCGCGGGGAACCTGGGCCTCCCCATGAACTGGGAGGGGAACTCGAGCCTGCCCAGGACGGGCTTCGAGAACGAGATCGCCGTCGTGTCGCCGAGGCGACCGGAGGCGGCTCCGAGGACGGTCTTCCGGCCCGGGGGCGGGAGGTTCGTGGGGGACCTGGACCTCCACTTCGACGGCGACCGCATGCTCTTCAGCATGCCCGGCCCGAGCGGCCGCTGGGGCGTCTTCGAGGTCCGCGCCGATGGCTCGGGCCTGCGCGAGCTCGAGCTCGTCCGGGAGCCCGACGTCGACAACTACGACGCTTGCTACCTGCCCGACGGGGCGGTGATCTTCTGCTCCACGGCCACCTTCACCGGCGTCCCTTGCGTGCGCGGCTCCTCGCACGTCGCGAACCTCTACCGCCTCGAGCCCTCGGGCGCGATCCGCCGCCTCACGGTGGAGCAAGACCACGACTGGTGCCCGGCGGTGCTCCCGGACGGGCGCGTCCTCTACCTCCGCTGGGAGTACACGGACATCCCGCACGCCTTCAGCCGCATCCTGTTCTCGATGAACCCCGACGGCACGGGCCAGGGGGAGCACTACGGGAGCAACTCCTACTGGCCGAACTCGCTCTTCTACGCGCGGCCAGTGCCGGGGCACCCATCGAAGCTCGTCGCGGTCGTCGGCGGCCACCACGACAACCCGCGCATGGGAGAGCTCGTGGTCCTCGACCCGGCGCTGGGGCGCCGCGAGGCCAGCGGTGCCGTGCAGCGGGTCCCCGGGCGCGGGAGGCGGGTGGAGCCCGTGCTCCTCGACGGCCTCACGGCCGAGAGCTGGCCCAAGTTCCTCCATCCCTGGCCCCTCTCCGAGAAGCACTTCCTCGTGGCGGCGAAGCCGGACCCGCAGGCGCTCTGGGGGATCTACCTCGCCGACGTCTTCGACAACCTGGTGCTCCTCCGCGAGGAGCGGGGCCAGGCGCTCCTCGAGCCGGTGCCCCTGCGCCCCCTGCCGCGGCCGCCCGTGATCCCGCCGAGGGTGGACCTCGCGCGGTCCGACGCCACGGTGTACCTCGCCGACGTCTACGCCGGCGAGGCGATGCGGGGCGTGCCGCGCGGGACCGTGAAGGCCTTGCGCCTCGTGAGCTACGCCTTCGCGTACCACGGCATGGGCGGCCAGTACGACCGCGTGGGCCTCGACGGTCCCTGGGACGTCCGGAGGATCCTCGGCACCGTGCCGGTCCGCGACGACGGCTCGGCGAAGTTCCTCGTCCCGGCCCTGACGCCCATCGCGGTCCAGCCCCTCGACGCCTCGGGGGGGGCCGTGCAGCTCATGCGGAGCTGGTTCACCGCCATGCCGGGTGAGGTCCTCTCGTGCTCCGGCTGCCACGAGCGGAGGAACGACGCGCCGGCCCCGGAGGCCACCTTGGCCTCCCGGGAGCCGCCGAGCGCGATCGCGCCCTGGCGCGGGCCGCCGCGGGGCTTCAGCTTCGAGCGCGAGGTGCAGCCGGTCCTCGATCGCCTCTGCGCCGGCTGCCACGACGCCGGCGCGCCGCCGGAGCGCAGGGCGGCTCCGGACCTCACGCGGCGCGAGCCCGTGCACCTCCGGGCCGCGAGCCCCGACTACAACGCCGGCTCGCGGTTCCCGCCGGCCTACACCGAGCTCCGGAAGCACGTGCGCGGGCACACGATCGAGAGCGACATCCGCGGCCTCCCGCCCTGGGAGTTCCACGCCGAGACGACGCGGCTCGTCCAGATGCTCGGGAAGGGCCACGCCGGCGTGCGGCTCGACGCGGAGGCCCTGGACCGCATCGTCACGTGGATCGACCTCAACACGCCGGCCCACGGGACGTGGACGGAGGTCTGCGGCGGCGCACGCGTGCGGCGCCTCGCGGAGCGCCGGCGGGAGATGCGCCGGCGCTACGACGGGGTCGACGAGGACCTCGAGGCCGCCCCCTCGGCGGAGGCGCCGCCGGCGAGCGGGCCCGCGGCGCAGGCAGCCCTCGCGGCGGCCCCCGCCCCCGCCGCCACCCCCCCCGGGGCGCCGGGGCCAGCGGAGGAGCCTCCCGGCGCCCAAGGCTGGCCCTTCGGCGCCGAGGAGGCACGCCGCAGGCAGGAGTCCTCCGGAGAGGGGCCGAGCTCCGTCTCGATCGAGCTCGGCGAGGGCGTCTCCCTGGAGCTCGTGCGGATCCCCGCCGGCGAGTCGGTCGTGGGCGACCCGGCGGGCGAGCCCGACGAGCGGCCCGCGGCGCGCGTCCGGATCGAGCGGCCCTTCTGGATGGGCCGCTTCGAGGTGACGAACGAGCAGTACGCGCTCTTCGACCCGTCGCACTCGAGCGGCATCGAGCACGGGGACTTCCTGCAGTTCGACGAGCGCGAGCGCGGGTACCGCCTCGACGGCCCGAGGCAGCCCGTCGTGCGCGTCTCGTGGCTCGACGCCATGGCCTTCTGCGAGCACCTCTCGGCGCGGACCGGGCTCAAGGTCACGCTGCCCACCGAGGCCCAGTGGGAGCACGCTTGCCGCGCCGGGACGCCGACGCCTTTCTGGTACGGCGGCCTCGACGACGACTTCTCGAGCTTCGCCAACGTCTCCGACGCCACGCACCATTCGGTGGACACCTTCGGGTGGGGGCTCCCGTCGGGCGCGATCCCGCCCTGGCGGCCGGCGGACGCGCGGTTCGACGACCGCTCGAGGGTCTCGGCGCCCGTCGGGAGCTACAAGCCGAACGCCTGGGGCCTCCACGACATGCACGGCAACGTCGCCGAGTGGACGCGGACGGCCTACGAGCCCTACCCCTACGACGGCGCCGGCGGCCGCGACGCCGCGCATCCCGGAGCGCCCGGGAGATCCGGTTCGCCCGATCTGCCGGGGTTGCGGGTCGCCCGCGGCGGCTCGTGGTACGACGTGCCCTGGCGGTGCCGCTCGGCCTTCCGCCAGGTCTACCCGGCCTACCGGCCGGTGTACGATGTGGGCTTCCGCGTGGTCTGCGAGGGCGACCTCGGCGCGCGGACCCCCGCCCGCTGACCTGCGCGCGGGCCGAGACAGAGACGCAAGAGACCCCCGAGAGCCCTCAGGAGAACCATGAGCTCCGCGCCATCCCTGTCCGTCCTCGCCGTCGCCCTCGCCACGAGCGCCCTCTCCGCCGCCCCCTTCCGCCCGCCGGCCGTGCCCCTCGTGACCCACGACCCATACTTCAGCGTCTGGTCCCCGGCGACCGCCTCACCGACGCCCCGACGGTCCACTGGACGGGGAGGCGGCACCCTCTCGCGAGCCTCGTACGGATCGACGGCGCAGCGCACGGCCTCATGCTGTACGCGGCAGCGCCGGCCGCCCCGGGCACGAGCGCCGCGGTCGCGCCCGGTCCCGCGGCCCGCGAGGCCTTCGCGTCGGGCCGCGCCCCGGCCAGCGACCCCGCCGCCTCGGGGCCTCGCGCCGCCGGCGACGGCCCGCCGGTCCTCGCCCTCGCCTTCGACCTCGGCGCCGTGGGCGCCGAGCCCGCCTCACGCTGGGCGATGCTCGCCTACGACGACCTCGGATCGATCGACTACATGGGCCGCCGCCTCCGGCCCTACTGGCGCAGGCGGGGCGCCGGACCGGAGGACCTCCTGAGGGCGGCGTACTTGAAGGAGAAGGGCCGGGACCCCGAGAACCAGCTCTGCACCGACGACTTCGCCGGCCACCTCGCCCACAACGTGAACCTCTCGGCGAAGGCCACGCTGGCCCTTGGAGTCCACGCCATGCTCTGCCGCATGCTCGGGAAGGCGGCCGAGGCCGCGGCGTACCGCCGCACGGCCGAGGAGCTCGCGGCGGCGTGGGTCCGTGAGGCCCGCGACGGCGACGGCGACGGCGACGGAGATCACTACCGCCTCGCCTTCGACAGGCCCGGCACCTGGAGCCAGAAGTACAACCTCCTCTGGGACCGCGTCCTCGGCCTGGGCCTCTTCCCGCCCGAGGTCGCGCGGGACGAGATGGCGCACTACAAGAAGGTCCAGAACCGCTACGGCCTGCCCCTCGACGGCCGCAAGGACCACACGAAGCTCGACTGGGTTCTGTGGACCGCGTGCCTCACGGGCTCGCGCGAGGACTTCGACGCGCTCGTGGAGCCCGTGCACGCGTTCCTCCAGGACTCGCCCGACCGCGTGCCCATGTCGGACTGGTACGGGACGCGCGACGCGCGGGTCGTCGGCTTTCGGGCGAGGCCCGTCGTGGGCGGGGTCTTCGCGAGGCTCCTCTGCGACCCGAAGGCCTGTGCCGCCAGACGGGCGGCGGGCAGTACATCGACCTGGGCATCGCGGCGATCGAGCGCGAGCGCTGGAGCGCCGAGCGGGCCTGGGAGTGGCACCGCTCGAGGCTCTGGCTTTGCAGCGTGAACTTCGTCCCCAGCACGGCCGCGAACACGACCGAACTCTGGCAGGCGGAGACCTTCGACGAGGCGGCGATCGAGCGGGAGCTCGGCTGGGCCAGCGACCTCGGCTTCAACGCCTGCCGCGTCTTCGTCCAGCACCTCGTCTGGAGGCACGACCCCGGCGGGCTCCGGCGGCGCGTCGAGCGGTTCCTCGCGATCGCCTCGGGCCAGGGTCTCTCGACGGTCCTCGTCCTCTTCGACGATTGCAGCTTCGGGGATCCCCCCGTCACCGAGCCTTACCTCGGGAGGCAGCGGAACCCCATCCCCGGCATGATCTGCCCGAGCTGGACGCCGAGCCCGGGCCTCAAGGCGGTGACGGACCGCGCCGCGTGGCCGGACCTCGAGCGGTACGTGTTGGACATGGTGAGCGCCTTCGGCGGCGACGAGCGCGTGGTCCTCTGGGACCTCTACAACGAGCCCGGCAACTCGGGCATGGGTTCGAAGAGCCTGCCCCTGGTCGAGGCGGCCTTCGCGTGGGCCCGCGAGGCCGACCCCGTGCAGCCCTTGACCGTCGGCGTCTGGACCGGCGCGCTGGAGGAGCTCAACCGGCGCCAGCTCGAGCTCTCGGACATCGTGAGCTTCCACGCCTACACGGACCACGACGGGATGCGGAAGGCCATCGCGGCCCACGGGGCCCACGGCCGGCCCGTGGTCTGCACGGAGTGGATGGCGCGGCACCTCGGGAGCCGCTTCGGCGCCGAGCTGCCGCTCTTCCGGGCCGAGGGCGTGGGGTGCTTGAGCTGGGGCCTCGTCAACGGCCGGACCCAGTGCCAGTTCTCCTGGGGGTCGAAGCGCGGGGCGCCGGAGCCCGAGGTGTGGTTCCACGACATCCTGCGGCGCGACGGGACCCCCTTCGACCCGGGCGAGGTCGCGGCGATCCGGCGCTGGACCGGGGCCTCGCCGCGCGTCGCGGCGCAGCTCTACGTCTGGACGCAGCACTTCGGCGCGAAGGGCCAGAGGCTCGAGGACCGCCTCGACGAGGCCCTCGCGGCCACGCGCCGTGCGGGCTACGGCGCCGTGCAGGGCTGGCTCGACGCCTGCGCGACCCCGGAGAAGGCGCGGGCTACCCTGGAGGCCCTGCGGAAGAACGGCCTCGTCATGCGCGCCGCCTACACGGACGGCCGGCTGCACGAGGAGGACGCCGCGGCGAAGGCGTCCGAGGAGATCCTGCGCAAGGCCCGGATCGCCCGCGACCACGGGCTCGAGCTCGTCGTCATGAACCCGGACCCCATCGGCCGCGAGAAGACGGACCAGGAGCTCGCGGTGCAGGCCCGGAGCCTCGAGGCCCTGGGCTCGAGGCTCCGCGATCTGGGCCTGCGCCTCGCGGTCCACTCGCACGACCCCGAGATGCGCTCGGGGGCGCGGGAGTGGCGGCACGTGTTGCGCAGCACCACCGCGAGGAACGTCTCCTTCTGCCTCGACCTCCACTGGGTCCTCCGGGGCGGCCAGGACCCGATCGCGCTCCTCGAGGAGGCGGGCCCGCGCGTCGCGGACCTGCACTTGAGGAACTCGCGGGACGGGGTCTGGCTCGAGGACCTCGGGCCGGGCGACATCGACCACGGAAGGGTCGCCGATGCGCTCCGCAAGATCGGCTACGGGGGCACCTACACGGTGGAGCTCGCCCATGAGCCGAGGACGGAGCTCACCCGCCCGCTCGAGGAGAGCTTGCGGAGGAGCCTCGCCTTCGTGCGCGAGACGCTTCTCCCCCGTGACCTGGGTCATTGATTGCGCCGGAAGGCCCTGCGAGACTCACGCCCGGACGACGGGCGGGCGCGGCCTCGCCGAGACCGGGCCCGGGGCGCAGCCTGCGACGAGAGGCCCGGAAGAAGGAGAACCGCGTATGGATCGGCACCTGAGCGGGGGTCTGCGGGGCGGGATGTTCGTGGCGTATGCGCTCTTCACCGGGGCCCTCTGGGCGCAGGGGGAGGGCGCGTTCCTCCGCGGCGACTCCGACGGGAGTGGGGCCGTGGACATCTCGGATGGGGTCTACACCCTCGACTTCCTCTTCCTCGGCGGTGAGGCCCCGCGCGTGCCCGATGCGGCCGACGTGAACGATGACGGCCGGATCGACATCGCCGACCCCGTGGCGACCCTGGGCTACCTGTTCCTCGGGGAGAGGGCGCTCCCGGCCCCCGGCGCGGTCAGCCCCGGTCCCGATCCCACGCCCGACGCGCTCGGGCAGGGCGCGGCGGACGAGCCGGCTCCGCCGGAGGACGAGCCCGGGATGGACGGCGAAGGCATGGACGGCATGGGCGACATGGGCGACATGGACGGCATGGACGGCATGGACGGCATGCACGTCGGGCCCGGCGAGATGGGAGACATGGGCGAGATGGACGACTGCGACGAGGAGATGCACGAGGCTCACTCGGAAGGCGACGGCGAGGCCTGCGGCGAGGGCATGGAGCACGACCCCATGGGCGGAGGCGATGGCGACAGTCCCGGCGACGGCATGCACGGCGACGACGCGGGCATGCACGGGGACGACGGAGGCATGCACGGCGACGACGGGGGCATGCACGGCGACGACGGGGGCATGCACGGCGACCAGGGAGGCGGCGACCATGGAGGCATGGGGCCCGGCGGGATGCGCTGAGCGCTGACCAGCTCACGTCGGCCGGTGCGCCTCGCTCCAGGAGCGCGCCGGCCCGGTCGCCGCGCGCGCCCGGCGAACGGTCCTCTGGATCGCCGCGCGCGCGTTTTTTTTTTCGGGCGGTGCCGGCGGCACGTGGCCCGAGGGGCGGTGCAGATCTGCCGTCCTGCTGACCTTCTGAGCCGGCGGCTCGCGTCCTACACGCTGCTCGTCCTTGGGACAAGCACCAGGGTGCGCTCCCCACAACGGCAGGCGTTCAACTCGTAGTGAGCGCCCCTGGCCGCGACTGCCCCGATTGAATAAGATTGCCCGCCATGCGCGAGTTTGCAGTCAGGTCCACGAAAAGGTGTCGTGAGTGGTACGGGTTGGGTTCGTTGCCGCCAGCGCATGGCGGGCTGGGTTGAACGGGCGCGATTGTGCCACACCCTCCTCCTGCTGACTGCGACCGTTGTCACATCTCCCTATTTTTTTTCTTTTTCGGTCGCTAGGGTCCTCCGCTGCGGCGCTTACGGCGCCGGCTGGGTCTGTCCGCTGGGTGGTTGGGCCTCTTGCGGGGTACGGCCCGGGGGCCGCCAGGGACTCCGGCCAGTGGGCGCGCGGTTCCCCGGCCGCGGCCAGGAACCGGCGCCCGACGACCTCGGCTGCGCGGGCCCCGCGGGCTGTCCGTGAGACCATCCCTGACCGCGCTTGGCTTTGAGGCCTTGAGGCCTTCGATGGCTCCTGCGCGAGCCGCGTTACTTCGAGCGGTGCGCCTTGTGGCAGCTCGCGCAGGCCCCGGTGACGGTCTTGAAGGCCGTGTTGGCCGCGGTGAGGTCCTTCTTCTCGACGGCCGCGAGCACGGCGGCGCTGCCTTCCCGGAGGCTCTTCGCCGCTCCGGCCCAATCGCCGTCGGGGCAGCGGCCGTCGTCCATGAGCAGGTGGCCCATCTCGTTGAGGACCGACGCGTGGCAGGCGGCCGTGTCCCAGGCCTTGTCGTCGGCGGGACCCGAGTCCTTGAGGAGGTCGCCGAGCCCCTTGCAGTTGGGCTGGTTGATCCCCCGCATGAGGTACTTCGTGGCCGCCGCCCGGGTCTTCCCCTTGGCCTTCTGGGCGAGGAGGCTCCCGCCGGCAAACACGAAGCCGATCCCGACCGCCGCCAACAAAGCCACCGTCACCGCGCAGCGTCTCCCGTACATGTCTCACCTCGACAGAGTTGGAACCCGTTGTGAGCCTGACACGACACCTAACCTACCCGCGCCGCCGAGCCGGCGCGAGAGGCGGATCGATGGATAGTCGCGCGAGGCTGAGGGGTCTGTGACTCAGGTCACGGTGGTACCACCGACTTGCAGAGGCGGCATGCTCCATGGGGTTGTGAGCTGGTCGGCCTGCTGTGATCTCAGGTATCTCGGGGTCGCCGAGCTCGAGAGATGTCGAAGGTCCTCCGCGCCACCGGCACGGACGGGCCCGGGGCTGTTCCTATTCCGCACGCGCCCCAGCGCCCCGTTCCGCATGCAGGCTAGCACGCAGGAAACCTCGACAATTGGAGTCCATCGGGGTCAACCGCTGGCAGAGTGCGCGGCTCCGCCCCCCTCGGGCCGATCGATGCGCAAGCTCTGGCCCGGTCAAGCCTTGGCAACGCCTGTCAGGACCTGGCGCGCGCAGACAGTGGTATCCCCGACACGATTCGAACGTGCGACCTGCGGTTTAGGAATCCGCAAGAGACGGTTTTTCCAAAACGCAATCTCATTGCCTATTACGCAGTAGCTTCACAACTTACAGTTAATCCTTCGTGCTCCTTCATCCACGCTTTTACGCCTTCGATGTGTGGCTGATGTGTGGCTATTTTCCTTGCGGAAATACGGCGCCGAGGGTAGACTCGCCGTTCAAGGAGGTGAACTTCAAGGTGAAGCAGCACAAGATCGTCAACGGCCGCTGGGTGATTCGCGGGCTTTTCCGCCGCTTTGGCCTGTGGCGGGGCCGGGTCCGCGACCTCAAGACCGGCCGCGTCCGCGAACTCAGCACGCGGGAGCGCGACCGCCGCCGGGCGGAGCAGAAAATCTTCGACTGGCTCCGGCAGTGCGAGCGGCGCGAGGAGGCCCGGACCCAGGGCGAGCGCTTCGATCGCGCCTACGAGGAGCGGCTGAACCTCAAGGACAAGGACGTCCGACCGTCCACGCTCGCGGACAACTGGCGGAGCTTCCGCGCCGTGTACATGCCGATCTTCGGCGACAAGCTCGTCGAGGAGATTGAGGTCAAGGACGTCGAGCACTTCCTCAAGCATCTCCGATCGGAGCGGAAGGTCTCCGTCCGCACGCAGCGCAAGTACTTGGGAGAGCTGCGGTCGTTAGGATGCCGGCGTGGTTAGGATGGGAGGAGAGCGATGGCGAGCGAACGACGAAGCTGGACGTGGTGGAACAGGGCTGCGGCCCGGTGGGTTGTGTTGGGGGTTCTGCTTGCGATAAGTACGGGCGCCTTCGGGCAGGCCGACTTCCGCCGCGCCGACTCTAACGCCGACGGCGCTGTGGATATCTCCGACGCCATCAACACGCTCGCGTACCTTTTCACGGGCGGTGGGCAGGTCGAGTGCTTGGATGCCGTCGACGCCAACGACGACGGCGACGTTGACGTTTCCGATCCCATTTACACTCTCTTATTTCTCTTCGCGGATGGCCTTGCCCCGCCAGAACCTTTCACTGCGTGCGGCCTCGATTCGTCGCCAGATGGGTTTGGTTGTGAAAGTTTCACTCTCTGTGCTGTCGAGGTGACCGTCCGTTCGGACAAGCCATGGTACCTGGCCAATGAGACCGCGCTCATTTCCGTGGAGGTGTTGCCACTCGTGCCCAGTGCGCGGCACGTGCACTTCTCCGTGTTCGAAGTGACGGCCGAGAATGTGTGGACGCTACTCGTGGAGGAAAACCGACCCCTTGGCCAACTGGGAAAGCATGAGTTTCCTGTCGTTTTGCCTCGGGAGGGCCTCTATGTCGTGGCGGTTCGTCTGATCGGCAACCAGAACGTCGAGCTGGACAGGCAAGACCTCACCGTGGGGGTGAGACCGGATCTCCCAGAGGCACCGCCCGAGATCCTGACGTTTGAGGTGGCCGCAATCGACGTGCCGGTTGTGCATGATACTGTCCAGACTGCCGCAGCGTCTCAGGACGCAACCATGCTGCAGCTTGGAAACCAGACCTTGACCGTTATCCTCGAGGATCACACAGATGATCTCCTGAGTCCTGAGGTGCGAGCGCAAGACCCGTCGGTGAAACTCTTTCGGGGAGAGCTCGAGGGGAGACCTGGGTCCGAGGTCCGGTTGTCGTTCACCGGCGACTCATTGTCTGACGTGCTTCGGGCCGCCGTGGATCCCGGTGGAGACGAAGCCAGTATCTACCTCGAGCCAGTTAGCGGAGAGACATCACCAGGGCCGTACATTTGCTATTCTGCGGACGCGGTGGTGTTTCAGGATGTGCACCCGGGCGGGGAAGGACAGCAGGCTGCCGGGGCTGGCGAGGCGGCAGCGGCGGGAGCAGGCGCGGGTAATCAAATGTCCTGTAGGGAAATGAGGCTCAATGTCTATTACGACAATGATCCGAAGAAGACTCGGTTTGGCCATATCAACAGGATGGATGCGGTTTTCTCCTCGGAGTTGAATATCAAGCTCAAGGTAGTGGGCGACCGGCAAATCAACACCGATTGCTATGGTGGTGCGATCTTGGATAGGTTCGCGGCCGATGTGAGCACTAGCTGCGCGGACATCGCCCTGCTTTTTACGAACAATACGCGGATTGACTACGGCGGCTTCTTAGGACAAGGCTATTGGGCACGGGGACGATATGCGCAGCCGCCTGTCTGCTGGGTGCGGGTTCGCGGGTCGGATCATCAAATAGCCGTTACTGCTTGCCAGGAGATCTCCCACGTGCTTGGGGCGAGCGACATGGGGTGCAACACACCAGTGGGCGCGTGCTCGCATCGCGGGAGGGCGGTTCACGAGCATTGTCTTGGCTTCCTTTGCTGGAATCACTACTCAATCATGTACTCTGAGGCTGGGTTTGGAGTGACTGTCCACCTTAACTGGCTCGAGGAAGACCGGACTACTATTCGAGCCACGGTCAACTCTGCGGACAACTCCGCTACTGGCCACTTTCCCGTGTGCGGGAGTGGCCCATCACCGGACGAACCATCCACAATAACTAACTCCATTGGCATGCGGTTCGTCAGGATCGCGCCGGGCAGCTTCCTCATGGGCTCACCGGAGAGCGAGCGCGGAAGAGTTTGCTGCCCGGCGGAGACATCCCACAGAGTGCGCATCAGTCGCAGTTTTTACATTGGAGTCACGGAAGTTACTCAAGGACAGTATCAGACCATCATGGGTACCAATCCGAGCTTTTTCTTTGGTGTTCGAGATGGAGTTGATTACGGCACGAATCCGAACCGACCCGTCGACAGCGTCCGGTGGAATGACGCCGTGGAGTTTTGTCGTCGCCTCTCGGTGCGCTCCGAGGAGCTCGCCGCTATCCGCTCCTACCGCTTGCCAACTGAGGCGGAATGGGAGTACTGCTGCCGAGCGGGCACTACGACGCGGTTTTCATTCGGCGATGTTTTCGAATGCAACGACTTCCAGGACCCTTGCGCTTCAGCCAATGAGCACCTGTGGTGGGTTGGAAACAATGCCCAATTCCCCGACCCACGGTGGGGGACGAAGCCGGTCGGACAGAAAACCCCAAACGCTTGGGGCCTCTATGATATGCATGGAAACGTTTACGAATGGTGCCAAGACCGGCTTGTCACCTATCCGGAAGGAGAGGTATCAGATCCGCAAGGTACTTGTGGGAGTGATCGGGTGTGGCGCAGCGGTAGTTGGAGGGAATACCTAAGGAACTGTCGAGCGGCCTCAAGAACAGGGAGCGCCCAAGGTAGCAACGAAACAGGGTTCAGGGTTGTGCTTTGTGTACAATAGCAACCCTCCGGATGCTCTGGGATTGGGAATCTGATAGTCTCAAATCGGCACGTCGTGGCTGGCGGACTCCTTGGTCGTCCGCCGGCGCTTGTCGTAGATCTGGGTCGTCGTGACGTGGCGGTGGCCGAGGAGCTCCTGGACCTTGCGGATGTCGACGCCAGCGTCGAGGAGCAAGGTCGCGGTCGTTGCGCGAATGGAGTGGGGGTTGTAGACGCACTCGCGGACGGGGGTACCGTCCGCGCTTTTTAAGGGCTGCCCAGGATTCTCGGGGTCCGGCCGGTCGCGCATGGCCCCGGGAAGTTTCTCCAAGTAGTCCAGGAGCAGGTAGTACATGGCGGTGGGGGTGAAGGCCCGGTCGGAGAGGGCTTGCGAGCGCGACCCCCGCCGCGGCCGAAAGAGGGGCCCGGCGGTGAGGCCGGAGTGCGCGAGGTACTCGCGGATGGCGTCGCGGCAGGCGGGGTGAATGCCGACGGCACGGCGGCGGCCACCCTTCTCCGAGAGCGTGAGCTTGGCGTCCTCCTCGTCGTCGTGGAAGTCCGAGACCTTCAAGCGGCAGACCGAGGCGAGCCTGGCGCCCGTGTAGAGGTAGGTTTTTAAGATCGCGCGGTCGCGGAAGTCCACGAGCGTGTCGCCGGCGGGCATGGCCATGAGCTGCCGGGCACGGGTGGCGGTGAGGTGCCGCGTCTCCTCGCGGGCGTCGGTTGCCTCCCGGCCGACAAACTGCGCGTGCGCGGGGTTTGGCACGGTGATCGGGAGGCGGAGCTCGGCCGCCGCCGCGGCGAGGTACTTATAGAAGGAAGAGAGGGAGGAGATCCGGCGGTTCAAGGTCTTGGGCGCCGCGCCTTTGGCTTTCAGTTCCTCGCGCCAGGCGTGCACCTCACCCACGCTGACGGTGACGAGCTGGTGGGCGTCGCCAGGCCAGGGAATGCCGAGGTACCTGACGAACGCCATGACGTCTTGGCGGTAGGCGCGCTCCGTGTGCGGCGAGGACCTCCGCGTCACCCACGTCTCGAAGATCTCGGCGACCGACGAGTAAAAACGCTCGACCTTCTCGGTGACGGCAGGTGTCACCCGGCCGGCAAGGATCGGCGGCAAGCCGGCGGGCTTCCGGACGACCAGCTCGCGTGCGGTCATGATTCAGTCCTCCCGAGTGATCTCGCCGGGGAGGTCGGGGAAGAGCCGCGCGGCGAGGCGCTCGCCCTCGTCGAGGTCCTCGGCGAAGCCGAGCTCCAAGAGGACCTCGCCGACCGAGCGGCGGGTCGGCTCCGGGTAAGGGAGGGGAGTGAAGGTGAGCTCGTCCATGGGGTCAGGCTCCAGTCGACGGGACGGCGTGCTTGAGGATCTCGCGTGCCACACGGTCGAAGTGGGCCTCGACGCGAGGCTCAAGGCGGTCGTTGACCAAACCTTTCGTCCCGTACTCCACGCCGAGGCGGAAGGCTTTGAGGGCGACGAGCATGGCAAGGGGCGGGGGTGTGAAGCGCTCGAGCTCGGGCGCCTTCGTGATGGCGTAGAGTCGCCGCCGCTCTTCGCTCACCAAGACCTCGAGTTCTTTCACCAGGTTCGCGGCCCGGGAACGGGACTTGGACATGTCCATACGGGTTTCGTGTTCTTCGGGGGCCGAAGCCGGCCCCCCGGGGAGGTCGGGGCCCCCTGTGGACAAGTGTCCTTCCGGGGCCTCTTATCTCTCCCTTTTCACTTACGATAACGGCTTTTATCGTAAGTGGTCAAGAGGGGAGGAGGGGGAGGAAAAAAGTCCCCCATCA
>JACQVW010000251.1 GCA_016209535.1 Planctomycetota bacterium
AGTCGGCGACGACGACCGTGTCATCGCTGGCCCACACGTCGGCGGCGGTGCCGGGGGTGTCGGCGGCGGCGATGAGGCCGGTGCGGGTCGTGAGGCAGAGCCGGTCCGGCTGGCATCCCACCGGATCTGGGTCGTCGCCGTCCTCGATGCCGTCCCCGTCCGTGTCCGGAACGGCAGGATCGGCGCCGTAGACGACTTCCACGGCGTCGGGCATGCCGTCCTGGTCGAAGTCCGGGAAGGTTGCATCGACCGGGACGAGGTAGAGGCTGGGCAGCGGGTAGCGCGCTTCGGCCCGCAGGCGCGGGTAGACGACTCCGAACATCTTCGCCCGCGGGTCGTAGAAGCTCACCTGGAGGAGCTGCCCGTCACGCGGCACGAAGAGGCGGTACTGGCCGTGCGGTCCGGCCTCGCCGCGGAGCGAGAGCAGGCCGCTCGACCGCTGGATGGCCGCGGCGTAGAGCACGGGATAGGGCGGCGCGTTGCCGGGGGGCTCGGGGTGGGCGGCGGCGAGGGCCTCGAGCTCGATGGTCCGTTCACGCAGGTACCTGGCCGCTTCCCCTCCGGCAAGCGCGTTGGCCTCGCGGAACAAGGCAAGCACCTGACCAAGAACGATCGGCGGCAAGGGGACAGGCGGCACGATGTAGGGGCCGAGCAGCTCCTGCATCCTCTCGACCTTGGAACCGACGTCCTTTGCCGTCCGGTCTTCCTCGGTCTGGCGCTCGGCTCTGCAGTCCTCGAGGCAACGCTGAAGTTCACGGGCGGTATTGTACAAGTGCCAGGCCCAGATCAGATCCAGCACCGGGAACCCCAATTCCTCTTCGAGTCCTTCCTCCGTTCCCGCGCCTTGACCGCCTTCGTTCTTTTCGGCAGTCCACTCGACGATCCGATGCGCGAGACTGTGGATTAGATAGTTCCCCGCAAGGCGCAGCGCCGCCTCCAAGACGCACTTCAGAACGCAATCGTCACCAGGGAGAGGCGGCACGAAGGGCGGCGGCACCCACGGCACCGGGCCTGACCCGTGCCACCCCGGCTCGAGGATCCCTACCCCCGGGTCCGTGCAGATGAGGTGGCCGTCCGCGCTCACCGTCATGGGGCCCACCGGCACGAAAACGCCCTGGTCGTGGTCGAACGAGTAGAGGAAGTTCTTCGTCCCGGGCGCGAGCGGCTTCCCGGTGGAGGGCTCCGCGAGGTTCCGGAAGCACGCCGGCACCGGCACGTCGAAATCCGTGGCGCCGTCGGTCTGGACCGTGATCACGACCGGGAATTCGAGCCCGGGAGGCAACGCCTGCGGGAGCCGGTCCGGCGGCACCGGCGCGATGCCGACCTTGCCGCCGCGGCTCCCGTCCTCGAAGTAGGGGGAGTCGGCCGGCACGACGATGTGGGTCCCCTCGAGCTCCGGGTGCTCCTCGAGCACTTCGGGCGGGAAGGTGATCACTGCCTCGCGGTCTTGCCAGGTATCCTGGAGCGTACCGGCGGCGATGAGCGGCAGATAAACCTCGCCGATGTTCTTCTCCTCGCCGGGTATAGACTCCCAGGCCTTTCCCACGGAAGGGTAATAGGGGCCGGATGGCGCACCGGCCGGCGATCTCGGGCCGCGGATGAAGACGAAGAAGCGGCCCGCGGGCGCAGGATCGAGGCGGAAGTTGCCCATGGCGTCCGTTGTCGCCGTGAGTCCATCGATCGCGTCCACCGTGACCATGGCCCCCGCGAGCGGCACATTGACGGAGGTGCCCGCCCCTACCGGCGCGAGGTGGGATGCGAAGACGCGACCGCAGACCTGTGTGCCCGGCACCACCGTGAGGCTCAAGGTGTTGAAATCGATCGTCCGTGTGCCCCCGGGCTTGCCATCGCCGTCCGCATCGACGGGCCGCCCGCTCGCGTCCCGGAGCATGTCCCCGTCTAGGGTCACTCGCACCCTGGCGCTGGCGGGAAGCGGCCCGAAGTAGAAGCGGGTCAGGGTCATGGCGTCGGGCGAAGGATGGAGCCAGCCGCTCATACACTCGGCGCCGAAGCAGGTCTTGAAAGCGTCAAGCGGCACCGTCGCGGAGACGGGCCCGCTGAAGCGGATGACGGTCTCGCGGCGGAGCGACACGCCCTGCTCGCCGTCGACTGGACTCGTGAAGACGATCGTCGTGAAGGACGCCTCCTGGCACCGTGGGAAAGACTCGCAGGTCAAGGACTCAGGCGTCGGGTCAAGGCCGCAGCTCGCCCACGGTGAAGCCGGCTCGGGCCCGCCCAGAAAGAGGTAAGACAAGACGCGGACCGCGTCCGTGACCTGGAGCTGCCCGTTGTCGTCAGTGTCCGCGGCGTCCAGGCACGAGGGCGCCGCGCCGCCGAGGAAGAGGTACCCGAGGACGAAGATGGGGTCCGTGATGTTGACCTGGCCGTCCGCGCTGGCGTCGCCGCGCACGAAGGGCCGCTCGAGGGCCCTTGGCCCCGAAGCCGGGCTCGTGGCGAGGAGAGTGGCCAGCGCGAGAGCCGCGCCGGCGCGACCGTACCGTGTCCTTGCTGTCATGGCGACCTGCACTCTGGGTGGTGGCGTTGCGCCCCGGACACCTCCAGAGCCGGAAACGAGGGTCCGGTGGTGCAGGAAAAACCGTGATGCCGGCCCAAAAAGGGCTACGGCGCAGCGCCCGCCCGCGCCGGGTCAAGCCGCAGGATGTACACCGTGCCGTTCTTGTTGGCCGTGGCCAGATGGCGGCCGTCGGGGCTGAAGGCGATGTCGTCGATCCCGCCCCGAGGGGAGGTGAGCTGGAGCTTCCAGAGGCGCGCTGCCGTGGACGCGTCCCAGACGAAGACCGCTCCATCATCGCTCGAGCACGCGACCCACCGGCCGTCGGGGCTGAAGACGGCGCTGCGCACGGGACTCGGCCCCTTGAACCGGGTCCGGCGATCCCCGGAGGCGAGATCGAGGAGGCAGGTCCCACCCTCGTGGCCCACGAGCAGCGTTTTGCTGCCGGGGCCGAACGCAAGGGAGGTGGCGGCGCTGGAGCCCATGTCGATGGTGCTCCCCCGCTGGTTTCCCGTCGACGGGTCCCAGAGTTTGATCTCCCCTCTCTGCCCATCGGGTCCCCCCGAGTGTGTGTTCCCTCCCGAGGCCAGCGAGAGGCCATCATCGCTGAACGCAACCCCATAGGTTCGATGGCGGTGGCCCGGAAGCTGCCGGATCTGCACCCCCGTGGCGACGTCCCAGACGTACAGGGTCCGGGCCTGTACGGCCGCGTCCTTGTGCCCCGACGCGAGCCTCCGGCCCTCGGGGTCGAACGCCAGCGCCGCGACAGTCGTCGGACACGAAATCGTCTGTCGGAGCCTGCCTTCCCGCATCTCCCAGAGCTTGATCTTGCAGTCGTCGCCCCCTGAGGCGAGCCTCCGGCCGTCGCGGCTGAATACCACGCACTGGACGGCCCTCTCGTGCCGGTAGAGCGTGTGCTCCCCCCGGGTCGCGAGGTCCCACGCGCGCACGTTGCCGTCCCCGTTCCCCGAGACGAGGATGCGGCCGTCGGGGCTGAAGGCCACGCACTCGGCCGAGCCGGTGGCCTGCCTCGTGCTCTTGCCGGACAGGTCCCAGAGCACAAACCCCGAGTGATCGCCCCATCCGATCGCGCCGAGGTGCTGGCCGTCGGGGCTGAACGCGATGCTCGGGGCCAGCCACCCGTGCTGGAAGAGGCTCCGGCTCTCTCCCGTCTCGAGGTCGAGGACCCTCACCTCCCCGAGGCCGCTCGAGTGCAGGCCGGAGAAGGCGAGGCGCGTGCCGTCGGGGTGGAAAGACAAGGAACGAACACCCGTCATGTTGGGGCTGAACGATTGCGGATCGAAGGCGCGAAGTTCTTTCTTCTCGCGAGCGTCCCAGAGCCTGATCTTGCCGCTCTTCGCCATGGTGGCGAGCATCCTCCCGTCCGGTCCGAAGGCAATCCACTCGGCGGAGGACGCGCGCGGATCGAGCACGCCGCTCTCCTCCTTCAGGGCGGCCTCCCAGAGCCGCACCGTCTTGTCGTCGCTTGCCGATGCGAGAAGTCCGCCGGCTCCAAAGGCGACGGCGGTTACCTTTGCCGTGTGGCCCGGAAATGCGTGCTGCTGCTCGCCCGTCCTAGGGTCCCAAAGGCGGACTGTCCCGTCACTGCTTCCAGAAGCGAGGAGGGCCCCATCCCGGCTGAACGCCACCGAGTTGACCGCTTGCTCGTGCCCGTTCAAGGTGCGGATCTCAGCTCTCGTGACCGGTTCCCACAGCTTGACGGTCCGGTCCATGCTTCCCGAAGCCAGCATGGACCCGCTCTTCGGGCTGAACGCAACGCACGTGACCCAGCCGGTGTGGCCCGGGAGCGTGCTGACCTCCTTCCCCGTCGCCGCCTCCCAGACCCTCACAGTGTTGTCGGTCCCCGCCGTGGCCACCGTCCTGCCGTCAGGGCTGAAGGCGAACGACATGACCCCCGCCCAGTGCTTCCCGAGGCTGTCCCCGAGAATTGCCACCAAGGCCTCCAACGTCTCTTTCGGCCCCGCGCGCCGGGCAACCCCCAGCTCGTACGGGTCGATCGTCTCCTGTCGCAGGGCGTAGATCGGCACAGGTTCGCGGCGGAGCAAGGCCACGGCTCCCGTTGCGAAAACCAGCGCCGCTGCCGCCGCGGCGATCCAGACCTGAGGCCGCCGCAATCGGCGCCTCCGGGGCGCCGCCTCGAGCCACCCGTCGAGCGCCCGACCCAGCTCGGCCGCCGTCGCGTAACGGTCCGCGGGCCGCCTGGACATGGCCTTGAGGCAGATGGCTTCGAGCTCGGAATCGATCTCGGGCCGCACGCGGCTCGGGCGCCGGGGCTCCGCGTGCACGATGTCCATCAGCACCTTCGGCAAGGGGCCCGTGAACGGCAGCTCGCCCGTGAGGAGCTGGTAGAGGAGGACGCCTAGGCCGTACACGTCGGTTCGTTCATCGGCATCCTCCGGCCGGCCGCTTACCTGCTCCGGCGCCATGCAGGCCGGGGTGCCCAGGAGCGCGCCCGTCGTGGTGAGGTGGGCACTCGCGTCGACGGCCCGCGCCAGACCGAAGTCGACGAGCACGGGCTCGCCGGCCGCGTCCAGGATCACGTTCGCGGCCTTGACGTCGCGGTGGATGACGCCCGCCGCATGCACGGCTGCGAGGGCCGAGGCGAGCTTGAGCGCCACTTCCGCGGCCCTCCGAGGAGGCAGGGGACCCTCCTTGAGCAAAGCCGCCAGCGAACGGCCCTCGATGAAGGCCATGGCGATGAAGCAGGCCCCTTCCACCTCGCCCGCGTCGTGGACCGGGCAGACGTTGGGATGGCGGACCTGGGCGGCGGCCCGAGCTTCGCGCACGAAGCGCTGGCGGAGCTCCGGCTCGGTCTCGGCGTCGAAGCTCGGGACCTTGAGCGCGACCTCGCGGTCGAGTTGCGCGTCGCTAGCCCGGTACACGGCCCCCATGCCGCCCCGGGCGATCAACGCGCGGACCTCGTAGCGGCCGAAGCGCCTGCCCGGGACGAGCGGGCCGGGGGCCAGTACCGGCCAGGACGGCGGACCGCGCTCGGCGTCCGCCTCCGCATAGACCCGGCCGAGGTCGATCCGCTCCGCGGCCGCGCCGAAGCGGGATTCAAGCTCCTCGCGGGCGGGGGGCGAGTCGAAGGCGGCCCGGGTCAAGCACTCCGCCTCGAGGAGATCACGGACGGCCTCGTCGCTCCCCTTCAGCTCCGGCCACTCTTCGAGGTAGGACTCCAGGCGCCGCCTCTCGCCGCTCCGCCACCGCAGCTCCTGGTCCACCTTCACCAGCTCAAGCAGGACGCTCGAGCGCAGCGGCTCGCCTGGAGCCGGCACGAAGCGGCCGATGTCGGGCCGGGCAGTCTGCCGCCAGGCCTCCTCGAGGCCGCGGACCGAGTCGGCCACCAGCCGCCAGGCGCGATCGTCTAGCGCTCGCACAGGAGCTCCTTCTTGAGGCGCTCCCCGACGCGGTCCAGCACGCGCCGGACGGTCCAGCGGGTGCATCCCACCTGCTCGCCGATCTCCGACGCCGAGCGGCCCTGGAGCCTGAGGCGGAAGACCTCGGCCTCCCGTGCATCCAGGCCGCGGACCACCGTCTCCAGGGCGTCGGCCAGCGCCGCGGCCTCGTCGGGAGTCGGGTCGTGGGCCACCGCCTCCGGCTCGAGGCCGTCCTCGACCGCGGGCTGCTCGAGCCTGAGGTCGCGTTTGGCGGCGCGGTGGCGCTCCGCCTCCTTCCGGACCTTGTTGAGGGTGATGCGAACGAGGAGGCTCCACAGCGAGCCCGAGTGGTCCAGCGTGAACTCGCCGCCCCGGGCGCGGCGGAAGAAAGTCCGGAACACGGACTGGACGATGTCGTCGGCGTCGAGCCTGCGGCTCAGGCCCTCCGAGAGCTGACCCTGCGCCAGGCCGCAAAGCCTCTGAGCATAGCGGCGGTGGATCTCACCGGCCGCGACCTGGTCGCCGGACCGCCAGCGCTCGAGCAGCGCTGCGGCGGGCTCCTCGTGAGGCTCATCGTTGGGCATCGGCCATTCAGGCTAACCAGGCTGCTGCGTCTTGCAATGGGTGGCAAGCCGCCTCTACTCTTTCCGCATGGAGCGCAGAAAGGCCACGGACAGGCTCGAGCCTCGCAAGCCCGACCCCTTCCTCAACTTCGTCCTCGATCAGCTCGGCTCGCTCACAGGCGTGCGCGCCCGTGCCATGTTCGGAGGGCACGGACTCTACCGCGGTGACGTCTTCTTCGGCATCGTCTTCCGCGGCGCGCTCTATCTCAAGGATGAAGTCGCCCGGCTCCCCGAGGGCGGCGGCCGCGAGGGCCAGGGAGGCCAGCAGTATCGTGGAAGGACGTGCTCGGTGCATGGGGCGCTCGTGTGACAAAGCTTGAAGTGCACCCGGAGAAGCGAAGCTATCCGTCGGGGCTGCCCCGTGATTTTGCGACCCTACCATGAAACTCGCGCTCGCCGAAGCATGGCCCAATCGTCGTAAGTCGGTTTCATGCCTCAGGGTGCGCGAAGCGCATGGCAGCTCACTCAGGATAGCAGACCCGGAACCCGATGTCTGTGGTGGGCCCCCCTCCTTCAACATCGTCCGTACGTCCAGGCGGAAGACGAAGGGGAACGGGTTGTACCAGGAGCCTCCGCGGCACGGGCGGTAGCCCTCGCCCGAGGACCCCTCGCAGAGCTCGCGCACGCAGCCCGCGAAGTCCTGGAGGCCGAAGGGCGAGCGGTCGGCGGGGAAGGACCCCACGGGCTCGGGGAAGGGCTCTCCCTTCCGGGAGCGCGCGCCCTTCGCGAGCGCCCAGTCGAAGCGGCTCCCCCAGGGGTAGAGGCGGCCGTCGGCGCCGCGGGCCGCCCGCTCTCCCACTCGGGCTCCGTTAGGAGCCGCACGGGCTTCCCGATCCGACGGCCCAGCCAGGCGCAGTAGCGGTCCGAGCCCGAGTACGCGTAGGCGTAGGCGACCGCGTAGTGGGCCCCGACGTAGTCCATAACCTTCGGTGGAACCGAAAGTTACATTGATTTAGATGGAAACGGCTCAAGTCCCGTAAGGCTTATGTCCGATAAGATACACGGTTACCGGTTCCAGACGCAAGAGGATTCGGCGAGGCCG
>JACQVW010000254.1 GCA_016209535.1 Planctomycetota bacterium
ATCTTGATCGGCATGTAGTGCCGCTGCCCGCCGTAGACCCTGCGGCCCTTCACGGCCTTCTGCTGCTGGATCGGGATGCGCCTCTGGCCCTTCGTGATGAACACGACGCCCGCCACCACGGCGAAGTAGAGGAGCACCATGACCACCGCCTTCGAAACCTCGAAGGGGACCTGGTCCCACTCCGCCTGCCGGATGCGCTCCGCCAGGAGGCCGATCTGGCCCGGCAGGTCCGCCACGATCCCCACCATGATGATGAGGGACGTCCCGTTGCCGATCCCCACCTCTGTGATCTTCTCTCCGAGCCACATGAGAAAGAGACTCCCCACGCTCAGGCAGACGACCTGGACCGTCCACCACCACCACCCCCTCCCCACCATGTAGGTCGACCCCTGCACTTCGTGGAAGCTCGCGACGAGGAAGTAGCCCTGGATCAGGCACAGGACCAGCGTGAAGTAGCGCGTGTAGCGGTTGATCACCCTCCGGCCCTGCTCTCCCTCCTTGGAGAGGGCCTCGAGGCGAGGGAAGACCTTGATGAGGAGGCTGAAGATGATCGACGCCGAGATGTAGGGCATGATCCCCAGGGCGAACCAGACCGGCGTCTGGAGGTTTCCGCCCGTCAGGGAGCTCGTGTACAGGAGCCAGTTGATGACCGTCCCCGTCTGCTTCTGGCTGCTCAGGAACGTAGGGATGTCCACGCCCGGCAAGTACACGAAGAATCCCAGCCGGAAGATGCACAGGAGGCCGAGGGTCCAGAGGACCCGCCGCCTGAGCTCGGGTATCTTCCAAATGTCGAGGAGGATCTTGATCATGGTTCCCTCGAACCCTGCACCGAGGAGCCGTATTCTACTCCGCAGCCCCCGCCGGCTCTCCCTTCTTCTTGCCCGAGTCGGTCTTCTTCGCCTTCGGCGCGCCGGCCTTGTCTCCGGCGCCCGCCTTGTCTCCACCGGCGGGCTTGTCGGCCGCGGGGGCCTTGTCTGCAGGCGCGGGCTTGGCAGGGGCGGGCGCCGGCGCTCGCGTCCGTGGTTTCCGGACGGGCCCGAGCCGCTCCACCCTCCCGCCGGCCGCTTCGATCTTCTGCTTGGCTGACCCGCTGACCGAGTAGGCCACCACGGTGAGCTTCTTCTTGAGCTCGCCGTCCCCGAGGACCTTCAGGCGACCGTGCTCCGGGCGGAGGAGGCCCCGTTCCTCGAGGGCCTTCAGCGTGACGGTCTCCCCTTCCGAGAACCCAGCCTCGAGCGTCTCGAGGTTGGTGACGTCGCAACGCGCCCTGAAGGGGGAGTTGCTGAATCCGCGCTTCGGCAGCCGCCGGATGAGGGACGTCTGGCCCCCGTCGTAGCCGTAGCGTCGCCGCCAGCCCGCGCGAGACGCCGCCCCCTTGTGGCCACGGCCCGATGTCTTCCCGAGGCCGGTGCCGCGCCCGCGTCCCCGGCGCTTCCGGTCGGGGCGCCGTTTGACCTTGGCGAGCACGTCGCTGACGTTCACAGGACCACCTCCACGCCGCGCTGGCGGGCGACTCCCTCCACCGTCTTGAGCCCCCGGAGGGCATCCATCGTCGCCTTGACGACGTTCAGGGGGTTCGTGCTTCCAAAGACCTTGCTGAGCACGTTCTTGATCCCTGCGCACTCCACGACGGCCCGGACCGAGGCCCCGGCAATGATTCCGGTGCCCTCGGCGGCCGGCACGAGCACGACCTTGGACGTCAGGTACCGCCCCCAGGCCTTGTGCGGGATCGTGTGCCCCTTCAGGGAGCACTTCACCATGGACTTGCGAGCATCCTTCGTGGCCTTCTCGACCGACGGGGGCACCTCGTTCGCTTTGCCGAAGCCGTATCCCACGGAGCCTTCCCTGTCCCCGACCACCACGAGCGCGCTGAAGCTGAACCGCCGCCCGCCCTTGACGACGGTGGCGCAGCGGTTGATCTTGACGACGCGCTCCTCGAACTTGCTTTCCTCGTCGCCGTCCCGGGGGCCGCGTCCGCCCCGGTCCCGCGACCGGCCGTATCCCCCGCCCCCGAAGCCGCCGCGCCCTGGCCCTCTCCCTCCGCGAGCGAAAGTCTCCCCTCGGCGCTCCCCGGCAGCGGCCGGGACAGTCGGGACAGTCGGGACAGTCGGGACAGTCGGGCCGGACGGAGCGGACGGAGCGGAAGACCCTTCGGCTCCCCCCTGGGCCTTCTCTGGTTCTTGCTGTGCCATGTTCTCTCTCTAGCCGGCCTACACTTGAAGCCCTGCCGCCCGCGCCGCCTCCACCAGAGCTTTCACGCGTCCGTGGAACTGGTAGCCGTTGCGGTCGAACTGCACGCGGCTGATTCCCAGGACCTTCACCTTCTCGGCGATGGCCTTCCCGACGGCGCTCGCCGCCTTGCAGTTGCCCCCTCGGTCCTGGACCTGCTCCTGGAGGGAGCTCTCCTGGGTGGATGCCGCCGCCAGCGTCACGCCGCGCCGATCGTCGATGACCTGGCAGTAGATGTTCTTGTGGCTGCGGAAGACCGTCATGCGCGGCCTCTCCGCCGAGCCGTGAACCGTCTGCCGCAAATGTCGCTTGCGGCGCAGGCGGCGCGCCTCCTTGGCCTTGATTTGATTCGCTGAGCTCATGGACGTACGGTCGCTCCGGTCATTCTCCCGAGCCGAAGGCCTTGCCAGCCTTCCGGATGATCTTCTCGTCGGAGTACCGGACCCCCTTGCCCTTGTACGGCTCCGCGGGACGGATGCCCCGCACTTGCGCCGCGAACTCTCCGACGAGCTGCCTGTCGGCTCCCTTGACGACGACGGTGGTGGGCTTGGGCGTCTCGATCGTCAGGCCCGCCGGGATCTTCAGCTCGACGGGGTGGCAGAAGCCGATCTGGACCGTCAGCTTCTTGCCGTCCGTCTTCGCCTGGTAGCCGACGCCCTCGATCTCGAGGCGCTTCTCGAAGCCCTGGGCCGCCCCCTTGACCATGTTCGCTATGAGAGCCCTCGCCGTGCCGTGGTACGCCCGCGTGAAGGCCTCGTCGCCGGCACGCGTCACGCGGATCACGCCGCTCTCGATGGATATCCCGACCTCGGCCCGGAACGGGAACGAGACCTTCCCCTTCGGCCCTTCCACGTCGAGGCGCGTGAAGTGACCTTCCTTGACCTGCGAGACCTTGATCCCTGCAGGGATGGCCACGGGCTGTTTACCGATCCTGGACACGGAGATTCACCTTTCGATCACCAGACCTCGCAGAGGACCTCGCCCCCCACCCGCAGTTTCTTGGCCTCGATGTTCGACAGCACACCCCTGGAGGTCGAGAGGACCGAGATCCCCAATCCGTCGAGAACGCTGGGCACCTCGTCCGCCCCCTTGTAGACCCGCCGCCCGGGCCTCGAGACGCGCTGGATCTTCTGCAGCACGAGCTCGCCGTCGGGGCCGTACTTGAGCTCCACCCTGAGGACCCCCTTCCGGCCCTCCATCTCGGGGACGTAGTCCAGGATGTAGCCCTGTTCCTTGAGCACCCTGAGGACGTTCTTCTTCAGGTTGGAATAGGGCACCTTGACCGATTTCTTCCCCGTGGAGATCGCGTTCCGGATGCGGGTCAAGAGGTCCGCGATAGGGTCCGTCATGCTCATGCTCACCAGCTCGCTTTCCTAACGCCTGGGATCTCGCCTTTCAAGGCCAGCCCCCGGAAACAGATACGGCAGATCTGGAACTTACGGTAGTACGCTCGCCGCCTTCCGCAGAGCTGGCAGCGATTGTAGCGGCGCGTCGTGAACTTGGGAGTCCGCTGCTGCTTCACACGCCAGGAAGTCTTCGCCACGAGTCCTTATCTCCTGAATGGAAAACCGAACATCTCGAGAAGCGCCAGGGATTCCTCATCGCTCGAGCGGTCGATGGTGAGACTCACGTTGAGGCCCTGCACGAACTCGACGTCGTCGACGTTGACCTCGGGGAACACGAGCTGCTCGGTGAGCCCCAGGGAGTAGTTCCCCTGGCCGTCGAAGGCCCTCGGCGAGAACCCGCGGAAGTCGCGGATGCGAGGGATCACGACGCTGATCAGCCGGTCGAAGAACTCGTACATCCTGCTGCCCCGCAGCGTCACCTTGGCCCCGACGCTCATGCCCTGGCGCAGCTTGAAGCCGGCGATGGACTTCCTCGCCTTGGTGACCACGGGCTTCTGCCCGGTGATCTGGCTCAGGTCCTTCACGGCGGCATCGATGCGCTTCGAGTTCTCGACGGCCTTTCCGACCCCCATGCTCACCGTGATCTTCCCGAGGCGGGGCACCGCGTGGAGGTTCTTGTAGGTGAACCGTTCCATCATCCGCGGAACGATCTCCTGGGCGTACTTGTCTCTCAGGCGGGCCATGGCTACACCGGCTCCCCGCTCTTCTTGGCAAACCGGACCTTCCTCCCCTCGACGATCTTGAAGCCGACCCTCGTGGGCCGGTTCGTCTTGGGATCCACGAGGAGCACCTTGCACGACGGGATCGGGAGCTCCTTCTGCAAGCGCCCGCCCTGGGGATTCTTCTGGCTCCGCCGCAGGTGCTTGAAGCGAAGGTTGATGCCTTGGACGACGACCTTCCCTTTCTCGCGGATGACCCGGAGGACCCTCCCCTGTTTCCCCTTCTGGGCACCGGAGATCACGACGACGAGGTCATTCTTCTTCAAGTACACGGCTCAGACGACCTCCGGCGCGAGGGAGA
>JACQVW010000252.1 GCA_016209535.1 Planctomycetota bacterium
GTCTACGCCGTCCTCGTCGAGACCGGCCTCACCCGCACCCCGATCGGGAAGCTGATCATGGCGAGCACGTTCGTGACTGACTTCGGCACGGCCGCCGGCCTCTCCGTCCTCTTCATGTCGCCGAACGCGTACACGGGCTGGTTCTGGCTCGTCTCGGCGGCGGTCATCGCCCTCGCTCCCCGGGCCGCGCCGGCCCTGTTCCGGCGCTACGGCTCCCGGGTGATCGAGCCCGAGATCAAGCTCCTCTTCGTCCTGCTGCTCCTCCTCATGGTTCTCGCCGAGCGAGGCCGGAGCCACGCGATCCTCCCGGCCTTCGTCCTCGGGCTCGTGCTCTCCCCGACCTTCCACACCCACCGCGAGCTCCAGCGCAAGCTCCGCGTGGTCGCGTTCGCCTTCATCACGCCGGTCTTCTTCATCAACGGCGGGCTCAACCACCCCAAGCACGCCTTCGAGGCCCTCGGCAGCGAGGTCGAGCCGGAGGTCCTGGACGCAGGGGGCCCCCGCCGTGACGGTGAGGGGGCGCCGCCGTCCGAGTGAGGATCCCTTGCGGCGGTGGCCGCAAGGCGGGGGGATCTTGCCCCCGCCTCTTGACATCCAAGGACACGATGGGCATAAGTTCCGCTCCTGTCCGCCCCGCGGCGGACTTGTCCAAGGAAGACGCGGCCCATGCACCTCAACGTCCGAGAAGCTGCCAAGATCCTCAACGTCTCGGAGAAGACGATCTACCGCTGGATCCAGCAGGGGAGCCTCCCGGCCTACAGGGTGAACGAGCAGTACCGCTTCCACCGGGCCGAGCTCCTCGAGTGGGCCACCTCGCACAAGATCAACGTGTCCCCGAAGATCTTCGAGGAGCCCGAGGGCGCCCCGGCGGCCCTCGTGGGCCTCGCCGAGGCCCTCCAGGCGGGCGGGATCTTCTACCGGGTCGGGGGCGGCGACAAGGAGTCGGTGCTCCGCTCGATCGTGGAGACGATGCGCCTGCCCGAGGAGGTGGACAGGGAGTTCCTCTTCCGGGTCTTCCTCGCCCGGGAGGCTCTCGGCTCGACCGGAGTCGGTGACGGGATCGCGATCCCCCACGTCCGGAACCCCATCGTCCTCCACGTGGCGCGCCCGACGATCACGCTCTCCTTCCTCGAGAGACCCGTGGACTTCGGGGCCGTGGACGGGAAGCCCGTCTTCGCGCTCTTCTCCCTCGTGAGCCCCACGATGCGCGCGCACCTGCACCTCCTGTCCCGGCTGGCCTTCGCCCTCCGCGACGAGGCCTTCAAGGGCGCCATCGTGCGGCAGGCGGCGCGCGACGAGCTCCAGCGCGCGGCGGCGCGGGTCGACGGGGCGCTCCAGGCGGCGTCGGCAGCCGCCGCGGCCGCGGCGAGGTCCTCGCCGCGCGCCGAGGGAGGACCCGCTCCTTGACCCTGCTCCTCATCGGCGTGGCGGTCCTCGTGGGCGGCGGTCTCGCCGCGCTCCTCGCCTCGGCGCGGCCGCGCCTCGCGACGACCGTGGGGGCGGGCGCCTCGGTCGCCGGATGCGCGCTGGGCCTCGTGCCGGCCGCCCGCGCGCTCCTCGGGGCGCCGCCGGAGCCCTTCCGCGCGGCCTGGAGCGTGCCGTACGGGTCGCTCTCGCTCGGGCTCGACCCGCTCTCGGCGGTCTTCCTCCTCCCGACGCTCGTCCTGGGCGCCATCGCGTCGGTCTACGGGGCGGGGTACCTCGGGTCGCGAGGGCACGGGAGGCGCCTGGGATCGGCCTGGCTCGTCCAGAATCTCCTCCTCGCGAGCCTCGTCGCCGTCGTCGTCGCGCGGAACGGGGTCCTCTTTCTCGTGGCCTGGGAGGTCATGGCGCTCGCCTCCTTCGCCCTCGTGGTCTTCGAGGACGAGCTGGAGAGCGTGCGCCGGGCGGGCTGGACCTACCTCGTCGCGACACACCTCGGCACGGCGTTCCTGCTGGCTCTCTTCGTGCTCCTGGGCAGGGGCTCCGAGTCGCTCGACTTCGAGGGCTTCGCCGCCGGCGGGGCGCGGGCGCCGGGGGCGCTCTTCCTCCTCGCCCTCGCCGGCTTCGGGACGAAGGCGGGCCTCATGCCGGTCCACGTGTGGCTCCCCGAGGCGCACCCCGCCGCGCCGAGCCACGTCTCGGCCCTCCTCTCGGCCGTCATGATCAAGACGGGGGTCTACGGGATCCTGAGGACCCTGACCTTCCTCGGGCCTCCGAGCCCCTGGTGGGGCTGGACCCTCGTCGCCGTGGGAGGGGCCTCGGCCGTCCTCGGCATCCTCTTCGCCCTCGCCCAGGGGGACCTGAAGCGGCTCCTGGCCTACTCGAGCGTCGAGAACGTGGGGTGGATCGCCGTCGGGATCGGCCTCGGGCTCCTGGGGCAGGCCTCGGGGCTCGCGGCGCTCGCGGTCCTCGGCTTCGCCGCCGCCCTCTTCCACGTGTGGAGCCACGGGGTCATGAAGGCGCTCCTCTTCCTCGGCGCCGGGAGCATCCTCCACGCGACGGGGACCCGGGAGCTGAGCCGCCTGGGAGGTCTCTTGAAGCGCATGCCGTGGACGGGCCTCGCGTCGATGGCCGGAGCCGCCGCCATCGCGGGGCTGCCGCCCTTCTCGGGCTTCGCGAGCGAGCTCCTCCTCCTCACCGCCGCGTTCCGGGGCGGCCTGGGCGGCGCCGGGGCGGCGGCGCAGGGCTTGACGAGCCTGGAGGTCCTCTCCCTCGGCGTCATCGCCGCCGTGGCGCTCGTCGCAGGGCTCGCCGCGGCGGCCTTCGCGAAGGCCGCGGGGATCGCGCTCCTCGGGGAGCCTCGCTCGGAGGAAGCGGCGCGCGCCCGGGAGTCGGGCCTCCTCCTCCGCGTGCCCATGGGCATCCTCGTCCTGGGGACCCTGGCCCTCGGCGCGGCGGCCCCGCTCGCCGTGCGGGCCCTCGAGCCGGCCCTCGCCGTCCTGGGGCTCCCGGCGCAGGCGGCGCGGGACGGGCTCCGGATCGCGTCGGAAACGCTCGCCCTGGTCGCCGTCGCGGGCGCGGTCTTGGCGGGGCTCTCGGCGGTCCTCGCGGTCCTCAGGCTCGCGCTCCTCGCGCGCCGCGAGGTGCGCTCGGCCGTGACGTGGGACTGCGGGTACGCGCGGCCCACGGCCCGCATGCAGTACAC
>JACQVW010000253.1 GCA_016209535.1 Planctomycetota bacterium
GATGAGCTCCAGGCGCCGGCCTGTCTCCAGTCCCCACCGCTCGCCCCTCCGCTCGCCTCGCCTCTCGCCTTTCTCGAGAGCCATCCGCTCGAATCTTGCCAGGTAGGGCATGTGCTTTTCCTTTCTCAGGGCCGCGATCTTGCTATCGATCTGCTTCTCGAGACCCTCGGGCAGCTCGATGAGCCACTCTATGAACCGGAACAAGCTGATTATATCCCGACGCCGCAGCCTACGCGCAAGGAGCCTCCGGTACAGCCGCCACTTCACGGCCTGGCGCTCCAGGTCCGTCCGGGCCTCGCGCTTCTCGAGGTGCGCCAGGACCACCAGCGCGAAGGGGTTCCTCGACCTCTCGAGCTCCGCCGCCGGTCCCGGTAGTCCGAGAGCTTCACTACCGGGAAGGTGAAGAGCGTCCCGTGGCCGAAGAGCCCCCGCTGGTAGACGCCATGGCGAGCCCGCTTGCCGGCCTCGGTGAGGACCGCGAGGCTCGCCACCTGGCGGTGATAGCGGTCGAAGACATCGCTCGAAGACTCCAAGATCCGGCGCCGGGGACGAGCTCGGGGCAGGCGACCTGGCGGCCGCGGGGGGCAGGAGCCACAACCCAGAAGGCAGTGGAGCAGCGCCGCCCCGTTTGATGGCCGGCCCCCGAGTCGGCTACGCTGGTGCCTGGCCGCAGCCGCTTTCAGCAGGTCCCGTCCCGAGGAGATCCATGACAGCACGATCGCAAGGGTCCATCGCCGCGGTGGCGGCCCTGGCCGCTCTGGCCGCTGCCGGCGGCGCGCCGGCGGCGCCGCCGGAGGGGGGCGCGGAGGGGAGCTTCGAGTCGCTCGGCGTGCCCGTGCGCACGGGAGGGCTCATGGGGTGCATCGTCGGGCCCGACGGCCGCGGAGGGGAGGCGCTCTACTTCAACTTCAACCAGTCCGGGGCGCCGCTCTTCATGGTGCAGGTGGACCCCGACACGGGCGAGGCGTGCCAGTTCACGGCGCCCCAGGGGCCCGGCGCGTGGGCCTTCACCCTCGGGCCCGACGGGAGGATCTACCTCGGGACGTGGGACGGCGCTCTGATCCTGCGCTTCGACCCGCGCGAGCCCGGGAAGGGCATCGAGGTCCTCGGCAAGCCGTCCGCCACGGAGAGCTACATCTGGCAGTACGCCGTCGGGACCGATGGGAAGCCCTACGGCTGCACCTACCCGGGCGCAAAGCTCGTCCGCTTCGACCCCGCGACGGGAGGCATGGAAGACCTCGGGCGCATGAGCGAGAGCGAGATGTACGCGCGCTCGGTCGCCGCCGGAGCGGACGGCAAGGTCTACGTCGGGATCGGCACGCAGCGAGCCGATGTCGTGGCTTACGATCCCGCCACGGGCCGGCGCCGCAGCCTCCTTGCCGAGGCGCTGCGGGAGAAGGCGAGCCCTGGCACCGCCCAGGTGATGCGGGGCGCCGACGGCCGCGTCTACGCGCACGCCGGAGGGGGGATCGGCTGGATGCTGATCGACGGCGAGGCCCTCGCGCCGGTCGAGGCGCCGCCCGAGGCGCCTCCACTGAGGTTGCGCGACGGACGCGCCGTCACGGCGCACGGACGCGGGACCTTCACGCTCAAGGACCCCGCGACGGGCAAGACGGTGGAGCGGACCTTCCGGTACGAGGGCGCGGGCGACCCCATCTTCGTCCTGGGCCTGGGGCCCGAGGGCTGCGTCTACGGGAGCACCGCCATGCCCCTCGAGGTGTTCCGCCACGATCCCCGGAGCGGCCGCTCGGAGCACCTCGGCGGCATGCCCGGCGGCGAGGTGTACTCCTTCCTCGAGCGCGAGGGGAAGCTCTACATGTGCTACTACGGCGGCTCCGTCATGAACCTCTACGACCCGGCGAAGCCGTACTGGCGATGGGGGAGCGCCGCCGACTCGAACCCCATCTCCTTCGGGGGCGTGGGCGACGGGCACCTGCGGCCCCGGGCCATGGTCCACGGGCCTGACGGCATGGTGCTCGTGGGCAGCGAGCCGCCGTACGGCCAGCTCGGCGGCGCCATGGCGGTCTGGGACCCGAGATCCAACGTGACGATCGAGAACTACCGCCACCTCGTGAGGGACCAAAGCATCGTCTCGCTCGCCTACGAGCCGCGGAGCGGCCTCGTCTTCGGCGGGAGCGGCAACTACGGCGGAGGGGGCACCCGGCCCGCCGCCAAGGAGGCCGTGTTCTTTGCCTTCGACCCGCGGAGGAAGCAGAAGGTCCTCGAGGCGACGCTTGTGCCGGGCGCCGTCAAGTACCCCGCCACGTGCGCCGCGGCCGGGATGGTCTTCACCACGGCGGGCGACAAGCTCTTCGCCTTCGACCCGGAGGCGATGAAGGTGACCGCGACGGCGGACCTCCCCGGCACGCAGGTGGACGTATCCCTCGGCCTCCACGAGAACGGCAAGCTCTACGGGCTCACGTCGAGCGCCGTCTACAGCGTGGACCCGGCGAGCGCGAAGGTGAGCATCGAGGCCCGCGCCCCAAGGCGCGTGAGCTGCGGCTTCGCCCTGACCCGCGATGCGGTCTACTTCGGGTCGGGCGTGGAGCTATGGCGGTGGAGGCTGCCGCAGGACCCTCCGCCCGCCGGGAAGCACCCGCGGTGAGGCTGCCGCGAGCCCCTTGACTTGCCCTCGCGGGAGCGAGTCCCATCAAGCCGAGCCCCATGAGGACAACGCCATGACCTACCCGCGAGCCCGTCTCCTGTCCCTCTCCGCCGCCGCGTGCGCCCTCTGCCTGCTGCCTCCGCCGCGGATCCGGGCCGGCGCTCCGGACGCGGAGGCGGCGCCCGACGGCTGGCGGGCCGTCGCGGCGCGCGACGAGATCCGGCCCGCGTTCTCCTTCGAGCCGGCGGGCGGCCGCGACGGGAAGGGCTGCCTCGTCATCGCCGCCGACGGGCGCGAGGGCCTCGCGGGCCACTGGGAGCGGAGCTTTCCTGTCACGGGCGGCAAGGGCTACCGCTTACGCGCCCTCCGCAAGGCCGAGGGAGTGCCCGTGCCGAGGCGAAACGTCCTCGCGCGGGTCCTCTGGAGCGATGAGAAAGGCCGGCAGGTCCTCCGCGAGGGACCCGGCGCCACGAGCTACCGCGATGGGCCGGTTCCCGTGGCCGAGCCCGACTACCCAGCCGACGGCCCCGCCGACGCTCACGGGTGGACCGAGGTGTCGGGCACTTACGTCGCGCCGCCCAAGGCCGCACGGGCCGTGGTCGAGCTTCACCTGCGCTGGGCGCCGAACGCCCGCGTGGAGTGGTGCTCCGTGACGCTCGAGGAGGCCGCACCGCCCCCGCCGCGCGTGGCTCGGCTCGCGGCGGTCCACTTCCGGCCGTCGGGGAAGAAGACCGCGGCGGAGAACTGCCGCCTCTTCGCACCGTTCATCGAGGAGGCCGCGCGCCGGAAGGCCGACCTCGTGGTCCTCCCCGAGACCTTGACCTTCTGCGGCACGGGCCTCTCCTTCGCCGAGGTCGCGGAGCCGGTCCCGGGGCCGTCGGCGGAGTACTTCGGCGAGCTCGCGCGGAAGCACGACATCTACATCGTCGCGGGCCTCGTCGAGCGCGACCGGCACCTGGTCTACAACGTCGCGGTCCTCCTGGGCCCCGACGGGAAGGTCGCGGGCAAGTACCGGAAGACGACGCTGCCGCGGACCGAGATCGAGGCGGGGATCACCCCCGGCAGCGAGTACCCGGTGTTCGAGACGCGCTTCGGCAAGGTCGGCATGATGGTCTGCTACGACGGCTTCTTCCCCGAGCCGGCGCGGCAGCTCGCGATCCACGGCGCGGAGGTCATCGCCTTCCCCGTCTGGGGCTGCAACCCGCTCCTCGCAGCCGCCCGCGCCTGCGAAAACGGCGTGTATGTGGTGTCGAGCACGTACACCGACGTCGCGACGAAGTGGATGGTCACCGCGGTCTTCGACCGGGAAGGGAGGGTCGCTGCCCAGGCCAGGGACTGGGGCACCGTCTGCGTCGCCGAGGTGGACCTGGGGAAGCGGCTCTACTGGTCGAGCCTCGGTGACTTCCGCTCGGAGGTCCCGAGGCACCGGCCCGTGTGGCCGGGGGAGGCGCCCGTCGCGGAGCCCGCCGCGGGCACGCCCGGGGCCGGAGCCGGCCCCGGAGCCAACCCCAGAGGCGGCCCAGGAACCGGCCCCGGTGTCCGGTGAGGCCGTCCCGTGGAGGTCTGGGACCTGCACTGCCACCTCTCGGGCGTGCCCGGGCGCACGCCCGATGAGCGCATGGCGCGGCTCATCGAGCACGCAGACCGCATGGGCATCGCGCGCCTCTGCGTCTTCATGGGCATGGAGTGGTCCTACGACCCCTCGCCCGAGGACCTCCGCAGGCAGAACGACGACGTGCTCCAGGCCCTGAGCCACTGGCACCACCGCGCGTTCGGCTTCGCCTACGTGAGCCCGAGGCACCTCGAGGCGAGCCTCGACGAGCTCAAGCGCTGCGTGCGCGACGGCCCCATGGTGGGGGTGAAGCTCTGGGTGGCCCAGCGGTGCAGCGACCGGTCGGTCGACCCCATCGTGGAGCGCGCCGCGGAGCTCAAGGCCCTCGTCTTCCAGCACACCTGGCTCAAGGTCACGGGCAACCTCCCCGGCGAGTCGACGCCCATGGACCTCGCGGACCTCGCGGCCCGCCACCCCGGCGCGCCGATCGTGTGCGGGCACACGGGCGGCGACTGGGAGGTCGGCGTCCGGGCGGGGCGCGCGCACCGGAGCGTCTCGGTCGACCTGGGGGGCGGCGACCCGACGGCGGGCTTCACGGAGATGGCCGTGCGGGAGCTGGGGGCAGACAGGGTCGTCTTCGGGAGCGACGCCGGCGGCCGCAGCTTCGCCTCGCAGCTCGCGAAGGTGCTCGGCGCGGCGATCCCCGAGGACGCGAAGCGGCGCATCCTCTCGGAGAACCTGAAAGGCCTCCTGGGGCCGATCCTGAGCGCGAAGGGGGTGCGGCTGTGAGCGCGCCCATCGTCGACGTGAACGTCAACCTCTCGCGCTGGCCGCTGCGCCGGCTCCGGGGCGACGAGACGGCGGAGCTCGCGGCCATGCTGCGCGCCGCGGGCGTCGCCGAGGCCTGGGCCGGGAGCTTCGACGGGCTGCTGCACAAGGACATCGCCGGAGTCAATGCGCGCCTCGCCGCCGAGTGCCGCGAGCGCGGGGGCGGCCTGCTCGTGCCCTTCGGCTCGGTCAACCCCGCCCTGCCCGACTGGGAGGAGGACCTGCGCCGGTGCGCCGAGGAGCACCGCATGGCCGGCATCCGCCTCCACCCGGCGTACCACGGCTACAAGCTCGAAGACCCCGCCTTCCTCAAGCTCCTCACGCTCGCGGCCGAGCGCCGCCTGGTCGTCGAGCTGGCCCTCGCCATGGAAGATGAGCGCATGATGCACCCGCTCCTGCGCGTCCCGGCGGTGGACGCGGCGCCGCTCGCGGCAGCGGTCAAGGAGACGCCAGGGCTCCGCCTCGTCCTCCTCAACGCGCTCAAGGGCCTGCGCGGCGAGGCGCTCGCGAGGATCGTCGAGGCGGGCGAGGTGTACGTCGAGATCAGCATGCTCGAGGGGGCCGGCTGCGTCGGGAGCCTGCTCAAGGAGGTCCCTGCCTCGAGGGTCCTCTTCGGCTCCCACGCGCCGCTCTTCTACATCGAGTCGGCCCTCCTCAAGCTCAAGGAGTCCCCCCTCGGCGAGGCGGAGCTGAGGGCGATCCGGGAGGAGCACGCGAGACGACTGTCCAGGAGGTCCCCATGAAGCTCTCCGGCAAGAAGGCCCTCGTCACCGGCGCGGCAAGAGGCATCGGGCGCGGGTGCGCCCTGGAGCTGGCCCGCGCCGGCGCCGACGTGGCCGTCAATGACCGCGTCCGCTCGGACCTCGCCGAGTCGGCGGTGGCCGCGATCCGCGCCCTGGGCCGCGAGGCCTTCCTCGTCGAGGGGGACGTCTTCTCGCGCCCGTCCTGCGAGCAGGTGGCGGCGCGGGCCGTCCAGGCCCTGGGCCGGATCGACATCCTCGTGAGCAACCCGGCCTACCAGCGCCGCGCGCCCTTCCTCCAGTACGACCCCGAGGCCTTCGAGAAGGTGGTGCAGGGGACCCTCGAGGCGGGATTCCACATGAGCCAGGTCGTGGCCCGGCACATGGTGGCGCGGGGCGGGGGCGGGAAGATCGTCTTCATCGCGAGCATCCACAGCCGCATCCCCTACGCGCGCAGCGTGGCGTACAACGCGGCGAAGAGCGGGCTCGTGGGCATGGCGTTCACCATCGCGAACGAGCTCCTCCCGCACCGGATCAACGTGAACGTGATCGATCCCGGCTGGATCGACACCCCCGGCGAGCGCGAGCACTTCGGCGACAAGGTCGTCGATGAGGCAGGCG
Organism: Planctomycetota bacterium; assembly: GCA_016209535.1. GTDB lineage: Bacteria > Planctomycetota > UBA8108 > UBA8108 > SXIK01 > JACQVW01. The sequence continues at coordinate 6,347 of JACQVW010000253.1, forward strand.
CCAAGCTCCCCTGGGGCCGCCTCGGGAGGCCCGAGGACATAGGCAAGGCCGCCGCCTTCCTCGCCTCGGACGACGCGGACTACATCACCGGCGCGTCGCTCCTCGTCGACGGCGGGCTGTGGCTCGGGACGGCGAGGGAGTGAGGGGCGGCCCCGCGGACAGGGCAGGCGTCCCACCCCGTTGCGCCCGGGGCGGCCTCCTGGTACTAGCGTTGTGGGTCCACCCAGCGACAGGAGACGCCCCATGCCATCCACGCCCCGTCCGTCCCGTCCCTCCCGGCGCCGTTTCCTCCTGGCCTCCTCCGGCCTCCTCCTCGCCGGCCGAGCGCGAGGGCTCGAAGACAGGCCCGCCGCGCGGCCCGCGCTGGCCATCCAGGGCGGCGAGAAAGCGGTCAAGACAGCCGCGCCGCGCAACGTCCGCTGGGGCGAGCCCGAGCGCGAGCGGCTCGAGGCGATGCTCGCGCAGGACTCGCTCTTCTACTGGAAAGGGCCCCAGACGGCGCTCCTCGTCGAGCGCTTCCGCTCGGTCTGCCCCCTCCAGCACGTCATGACCTGCTCCTCGGGCACGGCGGCCCTGCACATCGCCGTCGCCGCGGCGGGGATCGGGCCCGGGGACGAGGTCATCACCGCGCCCGTGACCGACATGGGAACCGTGATCGGCGTCCTCTTCCAGCAGGCGGTGCCCGTCTTCGCGGACCTGGGGGCATCCACCTACAACCTCGACCCGGCCGACGTCGAGCGGAAGGTGACGCCCAAGACCAAGGCGATCATTGCCGTCCACCTGGCGGGGAACCCCTGCGACATGGAGGCCCTCAAGGCGTTGGCGGACCGGCGCGGCCTCGTCCTCATCGAGGACTGCGCCCAGGCCTGGGGCGCTCGATACCGCGGCCGGCCGATCGGCACGGCCGGGCACATCGCCTGCTTCTCGCTCCAGAACTCGAAGCACGTGACCTGCGGCGACGGCGGCATCGTGGCCTCGAGCGACGAACGGTTCGGCCCCCTCCTCCAGCGCTACGGCGACAAGGGCTTCGACCGGCTGGGCAAGACCGGCCTCTTCGATGCGTTCTCCACCAACTACCGCATGAGCGAGCCGCAGGCGGCGGTGGCGGCGGCCCAGCTCGGGCGGCTCGAGGGGATCGCGGCGAAGCGCGCGAGGCTCGGGGACCTGCTCACGGAGAAGATCGCGGGCACGTCCGGCATCGATCCTCACCGCGTCCGTCCCGATGACCGGTGCACGTACTGGTTCTACATGCTGCGCGTCCGCCCCGGCGCCTTCCGCTGCGACCGCGCGGAGATCGTCAAGGCCCTCGCGGCCGAGGGGGCTCCCGTCTCGGCGGGGTACATCCCCGTCCCGCTTTACGGGAACCCCGTCTTCCAGAGGCACGCGTTCTTCGCGGGCCGCTGGCCGGCCAAGGATCTCGGCCTCACGGCGATGGACTACACGCGGGTGACCTGCCCCGAGGCGCAGGCGATCCTCGAGACGGGCGTCCGCGTGAGCATCGACGAGGCCATGAGCGAGGATTACGTGCTGAGCGTGGCGCAGGCGATCCGCAAGGTGGCGGAGCACTATGCGGCGTGAAGTCCCCTGCCAGGCCAGGGGCCGACCGGCGCCGCGGCGCCCCCGTTCGCGGACGGGCCGCGCCCTCGTCGCCCTCGTCCAGAATGGCGTAAGCCCAGTCCACCGGCCGGGATCTACATGCAGCTTGGGGTGTCCTCCGGCGGGCCCCCGAAATCCGAAACGGCGCGCCTGGAGTCCGCCCGGGCGAAGCCCGGGCCTGAGGCGCCCCCGATCCACCCCTCCATGACAACCTTCGAAACCCTCCCGCGCGCCCGTCAGAGCCGGGTCTGTCGACTCTGCCGGGCGCTTTTTTGCTGCGGGCTCCTCGCCTCCTGCACCCGCGGCTACTACCGCGAGTCCGCCGACGAGGAAGTCGCGAAGCTGATCGCGGAGAAGTCGGACCACCCGCGCTGGGGCTTGAAGGGCTTCGCCATCGACGTGGACCCGCGGAGCCGGTACTACGACCCCAGCGACCCCGACCACCCGCCGATGCCTCCCGACGACCCGACCTCGCACGCCTTCATGGTCGAGGTCGACGGCTCGAAGGGCGCCGGCTGGGACGACCACCCCACCGTCGATGAGCTCGAGAACCCGGATTGGCGGAAGCTCCTCGTCCAGGAGATCCCGCCGACCCCCGAGGGCAAGATCCGCCTGCGGCTCGAGGACGCCCTGCGGCTCTCGCTCCGGCACTCCCCCAACTACCAGCAGCAGCTCGAGTCCTTGTACCTCTCGGCGCTGGACGTCTCCACGGAGCGGTTCCGGTTCGACGTGCAGTTCCTGGGGGGCGTGACCCCCGCGGCGCAGCACAGGGGCAGCTCGAGCCCGGGGGGGGAGAGCAACACGGTCACCATGGACTCCGAGGCATCGGCGAGCAGAGCTTTCGCCACGGCCGGGGAGATCCTGGTCAGCTTCGCCAACTCGATCGGGTGGGAGCTCTTCGGGCCCACCGACGGCTTCACGAGCTCGCAGCTCGGCTTCAGCCTCGTACAGCCACTCCTCCGGCGGGGCGGTCGCGTCGTCGCGCTGGAGCAGCTCACCATTGCCGAGCGCACTCTGCTCGCGAACCTGCGGGCGTTCGAGTCCTACCGCCAAGGGTTCTACACTTCGGTGGCGATCGGCGAGCAGGGGGCGAGCGGCCCACAGCGCCGCGGCGGCTTCTTCGGAGGCACCGGTCTCACGGGCTTCACGGGCCAAGGCAGCGGAGGGTTTGGGGGCGTCGGCGACGTCACCGGGTTCGGGCGCGGAGGGTTCGGTGGGGGCGGCGCAGGCGGCGGAGGCGGAGGCGCCGGGTTTGCCGGGGGCGGCGCAGGCACGGTGGGCGGGTTCATCGGGTTGCTGCAGCAGACGCAGCAGATCCGGAACACGCAGGACAGCTTGAACCTGCAGCTTCGCACGCTGGCGCTCCTCGAGTCCAGTCTGGAGGCCGGGCTGATCGACATTGCCCAGGTCGACCAGTTCCGCCAGAACATCGAGACGGAACGGGCCAACCTGCTCCAGGCGCGGAACAGCCTGGCCGCATCGCTGGACTCGTTCAACCGCTCGACGCTGGGGCTGCCGCCCGACTTGCCGATCGAGCCCGACGACTCGCTGATCCGTCCGTTCCAGCTCATCGATCCCGCCATGACGGCGGCGCAGAGTGCCATCACCAGCTTCATCGACCGGTTCGGGGAGCTCCCGGAGGAGCCCGATCCGGAAAGCCTCCGGCAGGCCCTCGAGGGGATCGAACCGCTGCGAGGGCAAGTGGCCGGACAGCTCGATCGTGTGCCGGGCGACCTCGAACGGCTCGAGCAGAAGGCCCCGTCGCGGGCTCGGTCCATGACCGAGGCGGAGCGAAGGCTTTTCGAAGGCGACCGGCAGCGGCTGGCGGAGGAGCTGCGGGAGCTGCGGGCGCGGTTCGAGGCCACGGCACGGACGCTCGAGGAGCTCCGCGCCGGGTTGAGGCAAGACACGGTGGCCAGGACGGCGGACGGCATCATCGAGCTCCTGACGGAGCTGTCGAACATCCTCGGAGAGCTGTCGCTGGTGCAGGCACGGGCGCGGCTGGAGATGATCGTCGTGGAGCCGATCGCGCTGACCCCACAGGCGGCGCTGGAGGTGGCCCGTGCCGCGCGCCTCGACTGGATGAACAACCGGGCGGCCCTCGTCGACTCGTGGCGGCTGATCGAGTACAACGCCAACGCGCTCCAGTCGAACCTGACGCTGAGGCTCAGCGGTCAGGTCCAGACCGAGGGGGAGAACAACCCCCTCAAGTTCCGCGGCGACACGGGGACGCTGCGCGCCGCGCTGGAGTTCGATGGGCCCTTCACGCGCCTCGTCGAGCGGAACAACTTCCGCCAGCAGTTGATCGCGTACCAGCAGGACCGTCGCCAGTTGATCCAGTTCGAGGACTCCGTGCTCCAATCGCTCCGGCAGACGCTGCGCGACCTCGAGCAGCTCCGCGTCAACCTGGAGATCCAGCGCCGCGCGGTGGCCATCGCGATCCGGCGCGTCGACCAGACGCGCGAGGCACTCAACGAGCCCGTGCCGCCCGCCGCCCCCGGCCAGGCGCCGCAAGCCCTGGGACCCACCGCAGCGCAGAATCTCCTCTTCGCCCTATCCGACCTGCGCACCACACAGAACAACCTGATGAGCGTGTGGCTGAACTACCTGGCCGAGCGCATGCGGCTCTACAGGGACCTGGGCATCATGCGGCTCGACGACGCGGGGTTGTGGATCGACGAGCCGCTGAAGGAGGCGTCGGCGGAGGTGGCGAAGGCCGAGCCTCTGCCGCCCGAGGTCCCCGACGAGCTCCTGGGCAGCGGGAAGAAAGCAGAACTCACCGATGGAAGGCCGGCAAGCCATGACGACCGAGAACAGGACTGATCCCACCGCGAACTCCCC
>JACQVW010000279.1 GCA_016209535.1 Planctomycetota bacterium
GAAGAGGTAGAGGAGCGTGAAGATGGGGTCCGAGATGTCGACCTGCCCGTCGGCGTTCGCGTCCCCTCGCCGGAAGCGTGCGTGCCGCAGGACGACCTTGCACTCGGTCGTCGACACGGGCCAGAAGCTGTCGCCGCCAAGGGTGATCGAGGAATACGGTGGCGGGCCGCACGCGCCCCCGCCTTGGCCCCCGAGGACCGCGTAGCGGAGCGAGAGGGGCGCCGCGCTCTCGAGCACCGGGACCTTGGCCTCCACGGTGATCCGGGCGATCCGCTGAGTCCCCGTGGGCTGGAGGGTCATCGTCGGATCGAAGCTCAGGATCACGACCGCATGGGGGAGGGGCACGCAGGTGGGGTACCACTCGTTGACGCCCGTGTGGGCCGCGCTCCCGAGGTCGAGCTCGTAGGGGTCGAGGTCGGGCGTCGAGGGGTCGCCGTCGTGGTCGAAGACCGTCGAGACCGCGATCCCGTCGAAGGAGAAGCCCTTGACCTCGCCCCCCGTGGCCTCGAGGACGATGAACCAGGCTTGCGCCCCATCGGGGGAGTCGTTCGCCTCCGTCGTCAGCGTGGCGAAGACGTCGAAGGTCCGCACCTCGCCGGGCGAGCCCGAGACCTCCTCGGGGCAGCCCTCGAAGCCGAGGGTGAGCTCCACCGCCGGGAGCGAGCCCGCGGCGACCCAGATCCCCGCCAGCGCCCCGGCGAGACGTCGTCGATGGTGAGCCATGGTTGCACCTCCTTGAGACATGGCAGCCCTCTCAGGATAAGGAACGAAAGCGTGCAGTCCGTGCCAAAAACGGCGCTTGAGCGATGTGCCTGAGATCGAGAACGGCCTCGGGTGCGAGAGCTACACTCGCTGCTGACTCACTCCCCCAGCCGGTGCACCGTCCCGGGGATCGTGCCCCGCACGGGCTCGCCGCCGGCGCCGCGGAGGGAGTAGCGCAGCTCCAGGCACCAGGCCGGCGCGATCTCGGGGACCTCGAGGACGACCGTCCGGCCGTCTGCGGCGAGCCTCGCGCCCGCGACGGCGAGGGGCTTCTCGTCGTGGTGGTCGGACCCGTAGTTGGCCGTGCGGCGGAGGGACCAGGTCTTCGTGGCGTAGCGGGAAGCCTCCGAGGCCGTCCCCGGGTCGAGCGGCCCGCTGAAGGCGATCTCGAGGCGGCCGCGCCGCGCCCGGAGCTCCACGGGCAGCCAGACCGGCTTCCCCGTGAACCGCAGCCGGTAGAGCCCTCCCGGCTGCGTCTGCGCGCCCGCCCACGCGTACATGCCGCAGAGGTAGAGGTCACGGCTCTCGGGGTGGAACCGGCCGCGCATGACGCCCGTCGGGAACTGGGGGATCGGCAGCTCGCACAGGCCGCCCTGCGCCTGGCCGCCGAGCTTCTCGTGGGGGACGATGAAGATCTTGCCGTAGCCGTAGGAGAGGCTCAGGAGCGAGCCGCCGAGGGGGCCCCAGGCGCCCTGCGGCACCCGGAGGAGCTCCGCCGGCGAGCGGTCGAAGGCGTTCGTGATCCAGCAGAGCGGAGGCTCCATGGCGCCGTCGGAGGAGTCCGTCACGCCGTGGTAGCCGAACATGTTGCCGTAGAAGCCGCCCTCGCGCACCCAGTTGATGCGGCTCTTGGGCATCCAGTGCCCCTCCTGGTCCGTGACGAGGAAGGTGCCGTCGGGGTTCACGCAGACGCCGTTCGCGGCGCGGAAGCCCGTGGCGACGATCTCCGTCCTCGAGCCGTCCCTCGCGACGCGGAGGAGCGTCCCGTGGTGCGGGACGAGCGCCGTCCTCGCGTGGCGGGCCGACTTCGCGTAGTAGAAGTTGCCCTCGGCGTCGGTCTCGAGGCCCATGGCGAACTCGTGGAAGTGCTCGGTGACCTGGTGATCCGAGTTGAAGGGCTCGTAGAAGTCGGTCTCGCCGTCTCCGTCGAGGTCGTGGAGGACTGCGATCTGGTCGCGGCACGCCACGTGGATCCTGCCGCCCGCGACCTTGAGGCCCAGGGGCTGGAAGAGGCCCGAGGCGATCCGCCGCCACGTGAGGCCGCGCTCGGGCGCATCGATGCCCTCCACCCGCCACACGTCGCCGTCCCAGCTCGAGACCGCGAGGCTCCTCCCGCCGGGGAGGAAGTCGAGGCCCGTGAAGCGAAGGCGGCAGGCCCAGGGGGTCGCCGCGGGGTGGGAGAGCGCGTCGGCGGCGAAGGGACCGGCATCGCCGCCCAGCGCGGGGCGCGCGGCGAGCGTTGCGGCCCACCGCGGCGGGCCGCCGCGGGTGAGGGGCGCGAGGTCCATGGCTGGCGCGCGCTCGCGGCAGCGGGCGCGCAGGGCGGCGGCCTCCTCGGGCCCCTCGACGCGGGCGATGGCGAGCGTGAAGCGGAGCGCTTCGCCGCCCGCCGGGACCTCGAGCCGGAGCGGGCTCCCGTGCCCTCCGGTCCACACCGCGCCGGGGATGGCCGGGCCGATCCCGGCCGTCACGTGGCGACCCGAGGCGGGCTCGGCCTTCCGCTGCTCCGGCCAGACGCCGGCCGCCGGCGGCCCCGCCACGACGAGCGTCAGTCCCTTGGGGCGCGGGCCCAGGTTGAACGTCCGCGTGAAGACGGGCAGCCCCGCGGCCTCCTCGAGGCCCGGCATCTCGAGGACCGGCGTCTCGCCGACGGTGTACGCGATGACCGCCTTGCCCCCGTAGTGGTAGAGGCCGCGGTAACGGCCCCAGGAGCGCGGCAGCGGCCCGTAGGCCCGGCCGTCGCGCCCTCGCAGCCGCGGGTCATCGAGGCTCCCATCGAGCGGGCTCGCCCACCCGGGCCCCGTGCGGTTCGCGAAGCTCACGTCGCCGGCGATCCTCGGGTGGACCTCGTGGCGGCCGTTGAAGTGGATGCCGTTCCAGTCGATGAACCCATCGCCGCTCCAGCCGGCCGCGGCGCGCAGCGTGTCGTGGTCGAAGACGATCCAGTGCCGCCCCCGCGAGACGCCTCCAGGCCCCGGGTCGAGGCGGACCGCGATCCCCTTGTGGGCGAAGTTGGAGCCGTCGCTGCCGACCTCGTACGTGTTGACGAGGGTCGGCCCGTAGTCCATGGCCGACCACTCCTCGACGTCCGAGGGCTCGGGGCCGCGGCTCGTGCCCTTCTGCAGCCGGTCCAGGTACGCCTCGTCCGCGGGCGCGTACTGGCTCGGGTTGCGCTCGCGGACGTAGGCCTCGCGGATGTAGTGGATCACGTCGTACTTCTGCCGCGGCACCATCCAGGTCTGCGGCGTCATCATGCCGAAGCCGCGCGTGATGGTCCGGTACATGCCGTGGGGATCGCTGCCATTCTTGAACTTGCCGGACGCGAAGCGGAGGGAGGTGGGGAGCGATCCGGGCTCGTCGTGCGTGCCGTGGCAGTTGGCGCACTGGCGCTCGTAGATCCTCCGCCCGCGCGCGAGGCTCTTCCCATCGAGGCTCCGGATCATGCCCGCGTGGTCGATGTCACCCTCGTACTCCGGCAGCGGCGGCGGCGCGAAGAAGGACGGCGGCGGGCGCAGCTCGCGGGCCCGCTCGGGCCCCACCTCCGCGATCTCGAGGAGGTAGCGCGCGAGGTCGAGGAGCTCCTGCTCGCTCGAGAGCTGGCTCACGAGGCCCGAGGGCATGAGGCTCTCGGCGCCCCGCTCGCGTCCGAGGACATCGTCCTTCGGGACCGTCACGACCTCGCCCGCGCCCGACGCCTCGCGGAGGACGAGCGCCGCGGGGCGCTCCTCGAGGACCCGCCCGGTGATGGTCCTCCCGTCGCGGATGACCACGGTGACAGCCTCGTAGCCTTCGCGCACCGCCTTCGAGGGCGCGAGGACCGACTCGACGATGTGGGCGTCGCGGGCCGCCCCCGCCTCGCGGATGGGCTGCGCGAGGTCCGGCCCCAGGGGCGGTCCCCCGTCCTCCGCCTCGTGGCACTTCACGCACCCGAGCTGCGGCTGGTGGAAGACGATCGCGCCGCGGGCCGGGTCACCCCTCTCGCGCGCCTCGCGGGCCAGGGCCCCGGGATCGCGGGCGAGGAGGCGGCTCTCGAGGGTCTCCGGGGTCGCGCTCTCGGCCGCAGCGAGGACCAGGAGCGACACGAGCGCACTCTGGGACCTCGCTCTCTGCATCTTGCCGTCCACTGGTATCGCGGCGGGCTGCAAGGAAACGCTACGAGCCCTTCCTCAGGTCCCACAGGTTCTCAATGTGCCGGACCTTCTCGTCCAGGACGAAGTGTTTCTGCGAGCGTCGGCACGATCGCAGGTGATAGAAGCGCACGGCGTCGCCGTCGTCGAGCGCGAGGAGCGGCACCCACCGAAGGCGACGGGCCTCGCTCGCCATCCTGTGGTACTCCTCCTTGCCGACGTAATGAGGAAGGCGCGTCCTGCGGCACTGTATCCCAAGCTGCATCTCTTCGTGCAGAGCCAGGAGGTCGAACGCCCCACGGCTGGCTCTCGACTGATAGACCAACCGGAAGCCGATCCTGCCCAGCGTTTCAACCACACGCCGCTCCGTCGCGTCGCCGAGGAGATAGGGGGCGAAAGCGCGAGGCTCATCGGGTCGAGATCGCAGCCACAGCGCGAACATGGGGTCCGCCACGGCGTATTTCCCGTCCTCGCTTCGCTCCAGCACGTCTTCGTAGCGCAGCCGGCGCAGGTGCGTGCTCACGACAGCCGTGGTCGTCCCCAGCTTCCAGGCGGCCTCCGAAGGGGTCGATGGGACGGAGAACGCTTGGAGCATTTGCTCGAGGTGGGTCGAGCGGCCGACGATCTGGCGGAACACCCCCTCCAGGTAGAGTGACAACCGGCCATGAGGATCGAAGAGGAGCGCCTGCAGAGCCCGTTTCAGATCCTCTTCGTCGATCAGGGTCCGCGGCACGTTCGCAAGCTCGCTCGCGAGGATCTGCAGGTAGAAAGGAGTCCTTCCGAGCAGCTCGAAGACCTTCCCATAGAACTTGGCAGCCGGCTGCTTGCGTGCTTCCCGCAGCCGATCGCGGAGCAATCTGCGTGCATCGGGCTCGGGAAGCTCCTCGACCTTCACGATCTCGAAATGCTGGAAGAAAGGGGAGTCGTGATCCTCTACCATCTCCCGCAGGAGGGTGACCTTGGAGCCTGCGAGAAGGTAACCCACGCGCCGGTGCTGCTGCCAGCGCGACCGGAGCAGGGCAAGCCAGTCGCCGAAGTGTCTTCGTATGACCGGGAAACGCCGGAGCTCTCGGATCTCTTGGAACTCGTCGAGGATGACGACGACAGGCGTTCGCAGCTCATCTGCCAAGGCTTGGGGGAGATCGATGACCCCCTCGATGGGTCCAGGCTTGAGCACGCGCTGCCTGAGGGCCTGGGCCAACTTTGCGGCATGATCGAGAAAAGGCTCGTGGAGTGCCTCCACCCGCCCCCAGAACCGCTCCTCCTCGCCTTCCTTGCATGCGACTTCGAAGAGTCCGGTCTCCTTGGTGAGGCGGCGTTGTGCGAGGAACGAGGCCACGAGGACACCCAGGTACTTCGCCAGGAACGCCCTCGGTTCCTGCGTCGAGGCCCAGAGGTCAAGGTAGGCCCGGGCGACCGACCGCGGCAGGCGGCGCTGGAATTCGAGGAGAAGGCTCGATTTGCCGATCTTGCGCCGTCCCAGGACGAGCATCCACTTCGGCGAGCCCTGCGCGAGCAAGCGTACGGCCGCGGCAAGTCGCTCGATCTCTTGGGTGCGATCGTAGAATCCTGCGGCGACCACCGGGAGAGAGGACTCGTGGGGCATCGAGGCTCCATCGTGAACAAGGAGGTTGGCTAACAATGTTGTCAGCTAACAATGTTGTTGTCAAGTGGATGCCTTGAGCGCGGGCCTGGGGGTCCAGGAGCGATTTCACCTGCATCGTTCGCCGGGAGGAGAAAGTACAATCCGCGGTGTTGGGATCTCTGCTGGACTTGACCCCTCGACGGCGGCCTCGGGGTGAGCCCGCGGAGAGCATGAAAGGCAAGCGATGATGAGCGCACGACGGCATTCCGACCTTGCGAGCTGCGGCATCCCACGGCGATGGGGCGCCTGGGGAATCGTCTCCGTCTCGATCGCCTGGCTCTGTGGCTTGCAGGCGGCCTCCCCTCGAGGGGCGCCGTTTGAGGTCCTGCACGAATTCAACCCCGTCGTCGGTGGAGAGGGTCCGGGGAGTGCGCTCGTCCAAGGCGCTGACGGCAGCCTTTACGGCACGACCGAATGGGGCGGCACGAGCGGTCGCGGCACCATCTTCAAGCTCGATCCGGCGGGCGTCTTCACTTCGCTGCATTCTTTCACCGGAGTCGACGGCGCATTTCCGCAGGGGAGCCTCACGCCCGGAGCCGAAGGGAGCTACTACGGCGCGACCGCGAAGGGCGGCGCTCATGACTGCGGGACGATTTTCAAGCTCGACGCCGCGGGGACCCTCACGACGCTTCACTCGTTCGATGGCGGCGATGGGTCGAATCCCCAGGCCGGCCTCACTCCAGGCGCGGATGGGAGCTACTACGGCACGACCTGGAAGGGCGGCGCCCGAGGCGGCGGCACGATCTTCCGGCTCGATCCTCGGGGGGTCCTCACGACGCTCCACTCGTTCTCCTTCCCCATCGACGGCGTGCACGGCGCCAATCCCGGAGCCGGCCTGATCTTTGGCCCCGAGGCGAGCCTCTACGGAACGACGGTCTGGGGCGGCGCGAACAGCGTCGGCACGATCTTCCGGCTCGATGGGGCGGGCGTCCTGACCACGCTCCACTCGTTTGCGGGTCGCGACGGTCGGGAGCCGCAGGCAAGTCTGACACTGGGCGCCGATGGGAGCTTCTACGGCACGACTCTAGGGGGCGGCCGCGATGGCTACGGCACCATCTTCAAGCTCGATGCGGGGGGTAGGCTCACAAGCCTTCACTCCTTTGGGCTCAGCGATGGCGCCTTCCCCTCCGGGCTCACCCAGGCTGCAGACGGGACGTTTTACGGGACGACTCATCTTGGCGGCAGCATCGTCGGAACGATCTTCAAGCTGGATGCGACGGGTCTCCTCACGACGCTCCATGCTTTCGGGAGAATGGATGGCTCCGGCCCTCGGGCAAGCCTCACCCTGGGCGCCGACGGCAGCCTCCACGGGACGACCTGGGGCGGCGGCCCAGGCGGCGCCGGCACGGTTTTCCGATTCGACGAGGCAGACGGCCTCAAGACGCTCCACTCCTTTGGCGGCACCGACGGCTCGGGGCCCGTCGCAGGCCTCACCCCTGGGCCCGACGGCAGCTTTTACGGCACGACCGGGGCCGGCGGCGCCGCCGGCCAGGGCGTCGTATTCAAGCGCGATCCCGATGGCGGCCTCAGCGTGCTCCATTCCTTCCGCGGGGACGATGGCAGGGATCCCCAGGGAAGCCTGACTCTGGCAGCCGACGGCAGCCTCTTCGGGACGACCTGGACCGGCGGCGCGATGGACCTCGGCACGGTCTTCAAGCTGGATGCGAGAGGCGTCCTCACGACGCTCCACTCGTTCAGCGGCGGCGACGGCGCGTATCCCCGGACGGAGCTGACCCCAGGCGGCGATGGAAGCCTCTACGGGACCACCGCTGGCGGCGGCGCCGGCGGCGCCGGCACGATCTTCCGGCTCGATGCGGGAGGCGTCCTCACGACGCTTCACTCCTTCCGCGGCAGCGACGGCGCGAGCCCCTACGCCGGCCTCACGCTCGCCGGCGATGGCAGCCTCTACGGCACGACACGGTCTGGCGGTGCGAAGAACGCCGGCACCGTTTTCAAGCTCGATCGAGCGGGCGTCCTCACGACCCTCCATTCCTTCGGCTTCCTCGATGGCGAGCTCCCCCGAGCCGGGTTGACGCTGGGCGCCGACGGGAGCTTCTACGGCACGACCTGGAGGGGCGGCTCAAGGTACGGCGGCACGGTTTTCAAGATCGACGCCGCAGGGGTCCTCACGACCCTCCACTCCCTCGGCGGCAGGGATGGCCTGGGTCCCCTTGCGAGCCTCACCCTCGGAGCCGGCGGCAGCCTCTACGGCACAACTGGGCAAGGCGGTGCGAGCGGGCAGGGCACCATCTTCAGGGTCGATCCAGCGGGTGTCCTCACCACGCTCCATTCCTTCAGCGGCAGCGACGGCGACTCTCCCATGGGCGCCCTGACCCTGGGTGCAGACGGCGCTCTCTACGGGACGACCTTGAAGAGCGGCCTCGGCAACCCCAGCGGCGTGGAGTACGGCCTCGTGTTCCGCTTCCACCCCGCTCGAGGCGGGCTGCGGCGGCTCGGCGACTGCAACGCCGATGGCATCCGGGACATCTCCGACGCCGTCTGCCTGCTCGGCTTCCTCTTCCTTGGCGCCCCACGTCATCTTCCCTGCGCTGCCGGCGAGCCCGATGACGGCGCCAACCTGCAGCTCCTCGACCACAACGGGGACCGAAGGCTCGATCTCTCCGACCCGGTCTCGCTCCTCGGCTTCCTCTTCCTGGGAGGGCAGCCACCGCGCTCGGGGATGGATTGCGCGGAGATCGTGGGGTGCTCGGAGGCGTGTCCTCAGGGCTTGTCTCGGTAGGCGCTCCTGAATTCGACCGGCTTCACAGACGGCCATGCTGTCTCGCAAGAAGGTGGGCGCTCCCGGGGTATGCTCGGGCTCACCTGCCGCCGTGCTGGCGCGCGAGGATGTGATCGACATGAAAGCGAAGGCCGGAGTATTCCTGCGGCAAGCCGCAGTACTCGCAGCGGTTTCCCGCGCGCTGGCGGACGAAATGACCCGTCGCCGCGTCCATTCAGGAGGCTTCGGCGCGGCCGAGGACAGACCGCGCTTCAGCCTTGAGCAGCCCCAGGAGCGTATTGGCGCGGACCATGCCTTCAAGCTCCTCCAGCTCCGCGGCGGTCAGGAGACCTTCAGTATGTTTCTCGGCGAGCTGATCGTAGCGAGCTTGAGTCTCTTGGTCAGCTCGCAATCCGACGAGAGCCTGCGCGAGCTCGACGGACAAGCTCTGCGACAGCGGGCGAAGTAGCCTCTCGAGAGCGGTCGTGTCGCCACCGGGCTTCATGATCGACACGATATCATCCCGCGTCCTCGGTTTCCACCGCCTTGGCCAGTGCCAGTGGCCGAGCGATCGATGGGCCAGATCGATGGGCCAGTCGGCCTTCCGGCCCGGGTGATGGGCGCCCGGCTCCCCCTCACTCTCCTACCTGCCGGCTCACGCCCCGGTAGAGGTCCTCGGCCTGCGCCCGGCTCCCGGCGTCGCCGAAGACCTTCTCGCCATCGAAGCGGCCGTTCTCGATGAAGACCTCCGAGATGCTCCGGCCGCGCGTGATGCTCCCGGCCATGTGGACGCCGGGCACGTTCGTCTCGAGGGTCTCCGGGTCGAGGCGCGGCCGGCAGGTCTCCGGGTCGAGCTCGATCCCGATCCGCCGGAAGAGGTCGAAGTCGGGCTGGAAGCCCGTCAGCGCGTAGACCCTGTCGGCGCGGATCGCCTCCTCGCGCCCACCGGCGTCGCGGATGCGCACGCCCGCCTCGTCGATGTGGAGGACCTGCGCGCCGAAGCGGGCGGCGATCTCGCCGGCCGCGATGCGGTTCTCGATGTCGGGCTTGAGCCAGTACTTCACGCTCTTCCCGAGCTCGAGGCCGCGGTGGACGAGGGTCACCCTCGCGCCGGCGCGGAAGAGCTCCAGGGCCGCCTCGACGGCCGAGTTCCTCCCGCCGATGACGGCGACGTCGCGCCCGAAGCTCGCGTGCGCCTCGTCGAAGTAGTGGCTCACGTGGGGGAGGGACTCGCCCGGGACGCCGAGGGGCCGCGGGTGATCGAAGTAGCCCGTGGCGAGGACGAGGCGCCCGCAGGCGACGCGCGTCCTGCCCGAGCGCGTCTCGAGGTCGCAGAGGATCTCGCCGCCCTTCCGCTCGGCCCCCAGGAGGCGCGTGAAGGTCCGGACGCGGATGCCCTCGGCGCGGACCACGCCGCGGTAGTACTTGAGCGCCTCCTCGCGCGTGGGCTTCTGGCCCGCGCAGGCCAGGGGGTGCCCGCCGATCTCGAGCCGCTCGGGCGTCGTGAAGAACAGCATGCCGACGGGGTAGCGGTGGATGGAGCCGCACACGGGGCCCGCGTCGACCACGAGGGGGTCGAGGCCGCGGCGCTTGGCCGAGATGGCGCAGGCGAGGCCGATGGGGCCGGCGCCGGCGATGAGGTCCTTGTGGCATTCCATGGCCAGGAAGGCTGTGCATTGTATCCGCCTCGGCCCGCCCGGGCGTGGCGTCGTGCCGTCCCGCCGTCACTCGAAGACCACCATCGAGTGCATGTCGACCTTCGGCACGGTCGCCTCGAGGCCCCGCTCGGTCGCGACGAGGGGCAGGGCGATCCCCTCCGGCTGCTGCGCCGCCTTCGTGACGCCCGGGAGCCTGCAGATCACCCGTACTCCGTGGATCGGGATCGCCTCCTCCCGCACCGGCCACGTCCCGCGAAGCTCCGGCTGGTCCGGGAAGGCGTGCTCCTTCCGCAGGTCCTCCGGGAGCGGCGCGATCTTCTGGAAGATCGAGTGGAGGCCCCAGGAGCTGGCCTGGTTGAGGAGGTGGACGACGGCGCGCCGCTTCTCGGGTTGCCGCCGGAAGGTCGCCGTGAGGATCAGCGGCCCCTCCACCTCGAGGGGCGGCGGCTCGCGGGCCGCCCACCGGCACGCGTTCGCGAGGAGCGCGCGCTGGTAGGCGTCGGGGTAGAAGAACATCGCCTTGTCCACCGAGGCGGGGAAGTACACGACGCGCCCCGCACCGTGCTCCGACGCGATGGCCGCGGGGTGCCGCTCCCGCCCCTTCACGGGGTCGTTGAGGCGGTATACCGCGAGCACCTTGGCGCCGTCGAGGGCCTCCACCTGGGCCGCGCTCGCCACGAGCGCGAGGTCGCCCCTCTCGGGCGGCGGGCCCTCCGGGTTGAGCCACGCCGTGCTCTGCTTTGAGCGGATCGCGGGGTCGCCGACGACGGGGTGCGCGGCGTGCTCCGCCTCGAGCGAGAGGTAGAGGTTCTCCGAGCGCTGACCCACGACGTGGGTGGCGGCCCAGCGGGCGCGGAAGAGGTCTCCGAGGGCGAAGTCGGCCCGCCGCCGGAAGCCCGCGTCGACGAGCGACGTCTCGAAGCTCGCGACGAGCTCGCCCCCGGCTCTCACGAACCGCCGGACCACCTCGCAGGCGCGGTCCGAGAGGCACGCGACGTTCGGGAGGACGAGGACGCGGACGCCCTCGAGCCGGACGTCCTCGAGGTCGAGCTCCGTGAGGACGCGCACGGGCAGGTGCTTCTCGAGGAGCGCCCGGAAGGCACCGAGGGCGTGCGAGAAGTAGACCGGCAGCGCTCCCCGGGCGTAGAGGCGCCGCGTCTGCTCGCTCGCCACGAGCCCCACGTACGGCACCGGCTCCGAGCGCCGCCACCACTCCTCGCGGGCCTTCACGTTCTCGACGTGCAGCCTCAGGTACTCCTCGCGGCCGGTCGACTCGACGAGCTCGGCCGCGACTCCCCAGGGCGCCCCCTCGAGGCCGCGGAGCTGGATCTCGACGGGGGACGAGACCCCCGAGATGCCGTGCGCCGAGGGCTGGATCCAGACCGACGCGCCGCGCCCGCCCGCGATGCCCTGCAGGAAGGCGTAGACGAACTGCTGGTAGAGCGGGTCGCCCGGCACGTCCCAGTAGAGCTCCACGCTGGACACGTCGATCACCCTCGAGTACTGGAGCGGGTACTCGCCCATGTACATGTCGGGGTGGTACCAGGTGCGGTTGGCCGAGTGGTTGGCGAAGATGGCGCACTCGGGATTCCCGCGCCGGGCCGCGTCGCGCATGCGGGCGGCGAGATCCACGAAGTGGGCCTCGTGCCAGGCGAGGTACTCGCGCGCCAGGGGGTCGTGGACGGGATCGAGGACCGGGAAGCGGTCCGCCTGGCCCTCCGGAGGAGGCGGCAGCTCCTTGCCGCCCGCCTGCTCCCGGAAGAGGCGCCGGGTCGCCTCGTCGTACGTGTGGAGGTGGACCGGGGCGTAGCCGTCGAGCCAGAACCCGTCCGCCCGGTACTCCCGGGCGAGGTGCTCGAGCTGCGCGAGGAGCCACGCCGCGTGGCCGCTCCGGAAGTTGGCGAAGTTGGGCTTCGGGTCCTGCGTCCCGTCCGGCCGGACGCGCATCCACTCCGGGTGCGCCCGCACGAGCTCTGACGAGAAGGCGAAGGTCTGGACGGGCCCGATGTAGAACACCGCCTTCGCGCCCGCGGCGCGGCACGCCTCGACGTGCCCGCGCAGGTAGCGCTCGGCGGCCTCGACCTCCTCCTTGGGGTAGAGGGACGCCGAGGGCCCGACGATGTCCCACTTGCGGAGCGCGTTCACGATGACCACCTCGTAGCCGGCCTTCAAGTGCTCGGCCGCCATGCGGCCCGTCCCGGGCAGGTGTCCGATCCGGAGGCGCTCGTGCACCCAGTCCGGCACGGGCGGCGCCCGGGGCGCCTCGGGGACCGAGCGCGGAGGGAGCCCGTCCGGGGACACGGCGATCGCGCCCGCCGCTTCCGCGTTCGGCACCTTGGCGTCCGGCACCTTCGCGCCCGGAGCCTCCTCGCCCGGAGCCGAGGCGCGGGCGGCGATCAAGACGGCGGCGAGGGCTGTGCAGGGATTCATGGTTCTCATCCTTCTCAGTCTCCGCGGCATAGGGTATCACGCGCGCCGGTCGCGGAGCGATCCAACGGTCTTCTTGAAGGACGGGACCCAGATCCTCGACTGCAAGGTGGTGAGCGAGACGGCGACCAGCGTCTCCGTTCGCACCCCCGTGGGCGACATGGTGGTCCCCCGCAGCGAGATCTACCGGATCCAGAAGACGAAGACGGCGTACGACCTCTTCGCCGAGCAGCTCGCGCGCGTCCGGGAGAACGACGCCGGTGGGCTCTTCAAGCTCGCGGCGTGGTGCAGGGCCACGAGCGGCCTCCGCAAGGATGGGGACGAGCTCCTCGAGAGGGTGATCTCGCTGAAGCCCGACCATGCCGAGGCGAGGCGCCTGCTCGGGCACCTGAGGGTCGCCGGCAAGTGGGTCGTGCCCGAGCAGCTCGCGGTCCACTTGAAGGTTGCCGGGCCGGTGGGGAAGGACGCGGTCGATCTCCGTGAGCACCTGTCGCTCTTCCTGCAATCGCGCGCCGACATCCGCCTGGCCTCCGAGGGCGAGGCCGCCGATCCCCTGAACGGCTGCGTCATGACCGCCTCGGTCTCGATCGGCAGCAAGGCGGCCCCCACCTTCTACGGGAAGTCGATGGGCCGCCCGACCGTCGGTGCGTCCGTGGGCCTGCGCTCGGAGAGCCCCTGGATCGGGAAGGAGCCGCTCAAGGTCTCCCTCGAGGGCCAGGTGCCGGCGGGAGGCGGCCGCGAGGGCGAGCTGGCGGTGAAGAACGCCCTCGGAGGGAACAGCCTGGTCTTCCACAAGTACCTCGATCAGTTCCTTCAGCTTCGCTCCAAGGCGCTCTCGAAGGATCTCCAGAAGAGCCAGAAGAAGGGGCCCTCGAAGGGGAGGCCGAAGAGCGCTGCGGGAGGAGGCTCGGTCGGCGCGCAGCGCGCGGCATGACGTGGCGGGGGCTGGCCAAGCGCCCCTCGAGCGAGGATACTACGGGCGCTCTCGAGCCGTATCCTGGGGCAGCGATTTCCGCCGCCATCACCCCCGAGCATTCCCTGGAGGCCTGAGCCATGTCCTCGCAAGACCCTTCGATTCCGGCCCTTCCCCTCCGCCCCGCCACCGCAGCGAGAGCCTCGATATCCTGCGCCCTGCTCCTCGCGGCGCTGAGCGCCGGCTGCTCCCCCATCGCCTACAAGGCCAACGACGGCCTGGCGAAGGAGGTCGGCGTTGAGGAGGCGAAGAAGCGCCTGAAGGAGCTGGTCCACCGGGCCCAGGCCACGGGCGGCGGCGTCGTCACGTCCGTCGACGTCACCGACGAGAGCCTCAAGGTGAAGTCGCAGCAGTCGACGGTGGGCGTCTTCTACCAGCTCGAGACGCGGCAGCTCGAGAACGAGGTCTACTTCGCGGCGCTCGACCGGGTGGACCTCTACTCGAACAACTGGGCCTACGTGTACGCCTCGGGCGGCCGCCTCGTGCTCCAGGTGCTCCTGCCCACGCCCGAGGAGGCGCGGACCTTCGCCGACCTCGTGACGTCGCTCGCGGCGCTGCGGCGCGGGAGATAGGGGGCTGCGCCTCCAGGCGCGCAAGCGGGACGGCGGCGAGGGCCGCGTTGCCCGAGGGACTTGCGGCGATGGCGCCATCGACCTCTCGGACGCCGTGCGGATCCTCAGCTACCTCTTCGGCCCGAGCCCGCCGCCCTTCCTCGGCACCGAGTGCGTGCCGATTCCGGGCTGACCGGAGGCTTGCGGGGCTTGATCTGAGGCCTTGAGTGGCGCCAAGGCGGGACCAGCGGCGGCGCGGGCTGGAGCCGCACCGCATCGCCTGCATCCGGGAGCTCCTGCCGAGGGCGATCGCGGTCTGCGAGGCCTCCCGGTCGGCTCCGCCCGCCGATCTCGGCGGCTCCGTAGGGCCGCCTTGAGCGTCTTCCCCCTGCTGCGCCTCCCTGAGGTCACTGCATGCCGGCCCTCCTCTCCGGGGCCGCTCCGCGCAAGAGGCCCCGGGCCTATTCCAACCCCCGTCATGTGTGACAGACCGGCCACTCAGAGCTGCTCGAGGATCTCGCTGACCGTCTGGA
>JACQVW010000261.1 GCA_016209535.1 Planctomycetota bacterium
GCCCACCTCGCAAGAGGGCCGCCGCGCGCTCGACGGCCTCGAGGACCCGCGGGTGGACGCCGCAGCGGCAGATGTGGCCATCGAGGGCTTCCACGACCTCGGCGCGGGCGGGCTCGGGCCTCCTCGCGAGGAGCGCCGCGACCGCGAGGACCATGCCCGGCGTGCAGTAGCCGCACTGGAGCGCGCCGGCGTCGAGGAAAGCCTGCTGCACGGGGTGCAGCTTCCCGTCGTGCGCGAGGCCCTCGATGGTCGTGATCTCCTTCCCCGCGGCCTCCTCGACCGAGAGGAGGCAGGCGCGCTCGGGCTCGCCCCCGACGAGCACCGTGCAGGACCCGCAGCGGCCCTCGCCGCAGCCGTACTTGGTGCCGGTCAGGTCCAGCTCGTCCCTCAGGACCCCCAGGAGCCGCCGCCGCGGCTCGACCTCGAGCCGGTGGACGGCGCCGTTGACTCGGAGCTCGATGGGTTGGGGCATGGGAGACCTCACCGTCGCGGCATTGGAGGCCGCGAGCGCGAGCCAGCTTACCCGAAAAGGCGTGGTTCAAGATCGGGTAACACCCGATCTTGAACCACGCCGAGCTTGCCCTGGCTGCAAGTAATTGGTGGCCTGGCATTTGGTCATCCCCTTGGGGGGACCGAGGGGGGAGAGCACTGGCGTGGTTCTGAACCGCGTAATCGCGGTTCTTGAACCACGCCCCCGAAAACCGCGGCTCGAGACCAGGGCGTCCTGGCTCTCTGTCTGTCCCCGGCGCCTCCTCGCCTTCCCCCGGCGCCTCGGGTATCTTCGAGAGCCGGTCTGCCGCTCCCGATCCGCGATCCTGGAAGTCCCTTCTCGGATTCTCGAATTCTCGAATGCGCCCGGCCCTGGTGTCTCTCTCGCTCCTCGAGCTCGCGCCCGCGCTCGCGCTCGCTCTCGCGCTCTCCTGCGGTCCCGCGACCGCGGCCCCCGAGGCGGAGGTCGAGCCGGTCGTCGAGGCCCAGCGCCTCGTCGAGCGCGTCGCCGTGTTCTGGGGACAGGCCGCGAGCACCGCGCACAACCTCGACCCGTTCGTGGAGGGCCGGCTCGCGGAGCTGGCGCAGGTCGAGGAGGTGAGGGCCTGGCTCCGGCAGCGCATCCGCTCCACGGACGGAGGCCGGGCCTCGGAGTACTTCCGGGAGCTCCTCTTCGCGGTGCTCCTCCTCGGCGGCGTGACGGCGGAGGACGCCGACCTCGCTCTCGAGCTCAGCGACGCCGGTGCCGGCCCCGATCGGCTGGACCTTGCCTTCCTCGCGACCCAGCTCCTCCTGCGGGCGCCTCTCGAGATGACGGGTGACCTCTCGGCGAAGCTCCTCGGGCGCCTCGCCGACCGGGCAGCGGCGGCGCTCGAGAACGACCTGGCGGTGCCGCTCTGGCTCCTCGCGGAACGGCTGCCCGCCGGGCAGGTGCGCGACGCCCTCGCCGGGGCCTGGAAACGGGCGTCGCCGGCCAACACCCGGGCGCGGGACGACCCCGACGCGGCCTTCGTCGAGCTGTCGCTCCTCGGCGCCGGCGGCAAGCCCGCGCCGGACGCGATGTGGGCGCGGCGCCCTTCCGACGGGGCCTTCCTGCTCGTCTGGCCCGACGGCAAGATCCGGCTGCGCCTCGACTCGAGGAGCACCGCGGGCGGACAGCTCGACCTGAAGCTCGTGATCCAGGGCTACCACGACGAGCCGTCGTTGAAGCTCAAGGTCGGCCGGGGCCTGCGCAAGGAGACGGTGGTGCTCGGCGCCAGGCGCTCGGCCGTGCACGGGAAGCTGCGCGCGCCGCCGAAGGTGCAGCTCCTCGCCCGCGTGACGCGAGGGGTGCCCTTCGGGCACAGCCCCCGCGGCGGCTACTGGGCGCCGGGGCCCTACGTGGGCGCGGTCTCGGCCGGCGGCACGTTCCGCGTGCCGTACACGCGCCGGGATGACCCGGACTCGCTCGTCTTCTTCGACGCCGACGGGCGCGTCGCGGCCGCGACGCCGGTGGCGGTCCCGGCCGAGGGCGGCGATGTCGACCTGGGGGAGATCGAGCCGAGGCCCGTGCGCGGCCTGGTGCACGTGCCCATCGAGCTCGCCTGGCCCGCGGGGCAGCCCGGCCCCGAGCACCTCTACGCCTGGATCGAGTGGAGGCCGAAGGCGCCCGGTGCCGGCGCTGCCCGCGCTGCTGGCTCTGCGGGCGCTACTGGCTCTGCCGGCGCGCCCGGCACCACCCACGTCCCCGTGCAAGGCCTCTTCCACCTCCTCGACGGCGGCCCCGGGCGGGCCGGGGTGGCGCTGAACATGCCGCCGGGCGAGTACGAGTACGCGGTCAAGTTCGACCGCGACGTCCCACCCCTGGAAGGGGTCTTCCGTGTCCGCGACGCGGCCCACGCCCTGGTGCTCAAGCCCGGGCCGCCATCGGGCCCGACGGTCGCCGCGCCCACGCCCCAGGCGCCCGTGCGCGAGCACCCTCTCGCGGGGGTCGGGCGATGGTTCAGCGTTGCCGCGGCGCGGGCGGGAGAGGCGGCCCTCGCCTGGAGCGAGGCCCACGACGTCAAGCTCCGCCTCGTCGCGGGGTCCGAGCTGCGGCCGCCGCGGACCGTCTACGGGCGGCGGCAGGCGCAGGACCCGCTCGCCGGTCCCGTCGAGCTGCAGGCCGGTCCCGGCGGCGACCTGCTCCTGGCGGCGCTCTTCGGGTCGGACGGCAAGGACTGGAGCGCGCGGCTCCTCCGGCTCTCTCCCGAGGGCGAGCCGCGTGGACCGTGGCTCGACCTGGCCGAGCGGGGCCCCGGCGAGGCGCACGGGCTGCCGGCCCTGCTCTTCCCCGAGGAGGAGACCCTCCTGACCGTGACGCCCACCTCCGGGCCGGCGGGGCAGAAGCTGCTCGTGGGGAAGGTCGACGCCGCAGGCTACCGCGCGACGCGAGCCCTGATCGGCGCCAGGGGACTGCGGCTCGTGCAGCAGCGCGGCATCGGAGGCGGGAGCACGAGCGGGATCGTCGAGCACTGGGTCGCCACGCCGATCGTCGGCGGCAAGGACGAGAAGGGCGCGCACTTCCTCTTCACCGCGGACGACAAGGCCTACTGGAGCCCGCTGGCCGCCGTCAAGAAGGGCGTCGAGGCCGCCGCGCTGCCGGGGAACGACCTCTTCGACGCCCGGCACCTGCTGCGGCGGGACGGGCGGGTGGTCCTGATCGTGGAGGGCGGCGGCGCGGGCCAGGCTCGAGGCGCCCTGCGCCTGGGCGAAGGCCAGGCCGGAAAGAAGATCTCCTGGAGGCCGCTGGCGGATCTCAAGCTCGGCTCGCCAGGACGCTGCGCCCTCGTCGATGGCCCGGGCGGCAAGCTCCACCTCGTCGCGTGCGTGCGGTCGCTCGAGCTCCGCGCCGCCAAGGACGACCAGTTCGCCGTCTGGGACATCACGGGCCCGGGCGTGAAGGCTCCGGCGCTGACGCCCTGGATCAGCCCGGGGAGCTCGGGCGGCACGGACGCCCGCGCGGTCGCGACGGGCGAGGGCGAGGCGATCCTCGCCTGGGGCACCATGAACCGGATCTACCTGCGGCCCGTGGCGCTGGAGCAGGGAGGACGCTGAGCCCAGCGCCGCAGCGCCGCAGCGCCGCAGCGCCCAAGCGCCCAGCGCCAGAGCGCCGCACCCTGAGCGAGGGGAGGACCCGAGTCCCGACGAGATCGCCTGCTCGGCGGGGTAGATAGGAGTCACGGGACACGATCGCGCGCCGCCTGGAGCGTTCCGACGAGAGCTGGTGACGCGGGCGCACGGAGCGCGAACGGCGGCCGCCTATCTCACCCGCAGGAACTCCTCCAAGCGCTCGGCGACACCAAGTCGGGTCGCCCACGTCCGAAGGTGCTTCAGGTCCAGCTCCCGGGTGATCTTCAGGATCTCCTCCACGTCGAGCTGATCCTTGCGCCGGTTGGCCACCAGCTTCAGCAGGATGAGATCCTCGGGCGCGAGGAACCACGCGTCACGGCCGGCAAACCTCGCAGCCCTGCGTCGAGCGAGGGCCGTCTCCAGAAACGCGCCGCGGGCGAGAAAAACGTCGACGTCCCAGACGGTCGTCCCCTCGAATCGGGTGACCTTCACCTTCCCCATTCCCGCCACCGTATCCACCCAACCCTTGCGGTACTCGTCGGACACTCCAAAGCCTGCTTTCTCGAGCGTCTCGAGCAAGGATGCGAGCCGCACATCGTCCACGGCCACGGCGATGTCCGCGTCGTACGTCGGTCTCGGGACGCCCCAAGTGCGAACCGCGAAGCCGCCCAGGATCATGTATGGAATCCGCAGGTCGTCAAGGACCGCGATGACCTCGAGCAGGAAACGTTGTACTGGAAGCTCGCTCATCCAAGCCTTCTCAATTGCTCGAGCAGGATGCGGTCGCTCTCCTCGTGCTCCTCCCGGATCACAGCCAGCCGGCGCTGGCGCTCCTCCTCAGGAAGCTCGAGCAGCGCCCGCCAGGCGATCGTCATGAGCTCTTCCACTTCGCGCCAGCGCTCTTCAGGCGTCATGCGGCGGTAGGCCTCGATCTTCTCTTGGCTGAGCATACCCCCATGATACCTGAGCGATGTCCGCGGGCAACGGGGCGAGGGCCGAGGCAGACCCGCCTCGCCACCCCGCCGCCTTGCCGCCTTGCCCTCCATGCGCGCCCGGCTACGATCTCGCCGATGGTCGTGCGGCTCCTCCGATCCCGGTGGGCTTACAGCCTGGCGCGCGGGTTCGCCGGCGGCATCTTCGTGGCGGCGGGCGCGTCGAAGGCGTTCGCCCTCGACCGCTTCGCCGAGGCCGTCGGGGCCCACGGCATCGTCTTCGACGGCGCCGTGGAGGCGACGGCCGCGGGGATCGCCGGGCTCGAGATCGCCGCCGGGCTCGGGCTCATCTTCGACGTCCGGGGCGCCCTCGCCCTCACGGCGACGCTCCTCGTCCTCTTCTGCGCCGTCCTGGGCTACGGCATCCTGCTGGGCCTCGACATCGACTGCGGCTGCCTCGCCTTCTTCGAGCTCCGCGGCGACAAGACCACGCTGCGGGAGGCGCTCTGGCGGGACTTGCTGCTCCTCGCCCTCTGCGGCTACCTTTACTGGCTGCGCTTCGCGATCCCCAGGCGGCCGTGGCGGCTCGCGAGGCTCTTCTCCGGTCGCCGCCGCCCGCGGCAGGAAGGACGGCTCCCCTCATGAGACGAGCGATCCCCCCTCGAGCTATCCTCCCCCTCGCCACGCTGGCCGCCTTGGCCTTCCTGGCGGCACTTGCCGGCGGCTGCGGGCACAACAAGTTCCAGCAGGAGGCCGAAGCCGAGAAGCTGGCGGTGAGCCTCGCCCGCGAGGCGGAGCGGGGCGGCTACGAGCTCGTGACCGCCGAGGAGCTCAAGGGGCTCCTGGACCGGAAGCCTGACATGGTCCTCGTCGACACCATGCCCTTCGAGGAGAGCTACCGCGCCGCCCACGTCCCCGGCGCGAGGCACTTCCTCTTCCCGATCCCCGAGATGACCGCCTGGAGCGCGCAGGAGACGGGGGGCAAGACCCAGGACGACTTCGCCGCCCTCCTCGGGCCCGACAAGGGAAAGCTCCTCGTCTTCTACTGCGGCTTCGTCAAGTGCACGCGGAGCCACAACGCCGCCCTCTGGGCCGTGAAGATGGGCTACACGAACGTGAAGCGCTTCCCGGGCGGCATCTACGCCTGGAAGGGTGCCGGCTACGCGACGGAGGCAGGCGGGTAGGGGCCCGACAGGAAGTCGTGGGGGTCGGACGCCCCCGGGCACCAGCTCGACCTCGGTCGCGACATCTCGGTCCGACGTCACGTCGGACAACTCCTCCTTGAGCTGCTCAACAACTCCTTTCCGAGTGTTCCGGGACCAGCCAGAACCCGCATCGGAGTGTCGTTCAACTCGGCTATGCGCCTGGCGGGCCCCACGAGGCCGTCGTCCCACCTGAATCCGGCGCCGTGGTTCATCTGCCTCGCTCCTCGGTCTTCTCGGGCGTCTCAACCTCCTCCCTTTGCTGTGCCAAGTCGCCCTCTTCGACGAGGTACTGGATCTGCCGATACAGCATCTCTGGGTTGAGCTTCGAGATAGGCTCCTGCTGGATGATGCGCAACCTCGGACGTTCGCCGCCTTCGGCTCCGCTAGGACCAGGCTTGCAGAAGGTGATGGCGTACAGCCAGGCCCGCTCGCGCAAGGAGCTCTGAAGCAGCTCTGAAGGCATTCCCTTCAGAGCTCTTTTCAGAGCATGTCCGGCCGTCCGCCGCACGGCGCTCAATCTGGAACGGACGCCATCAGCCATTCCGGTTCCCCTTCAGGACATACACGCGATAAGGGTCGGTCGGACCGCGTCCGACCTCAGCGACCAATCCCTCTTTCACCATGTCGAGCAGCCGGTTGCGGGCTGTGCGCGCGGATGTATTCCAAAGCCCTGAAGCCTCTTTCGTCGTGATACGCCCTTCCTTGGCAAGGTGCGCCAGCAGCGCGGACTGCCATTCCGGGCGCGCCGGCGCGGCGACCCGCTCGCCGGACAGCGTCACCCTGAAGTTGGTGCCCAGTTCCTCGAATCGCGGGGCAGGCAGACCGGCGTTCGCGCAGGCGGCCGTGATCCGGCCGAGACCGGAGCCCCACTGCTCGATGAGGCCCAGTTCGCGGAACACGCGGCCTATCACGCGGTTGCGAAGGCGCGAGACCCCTGCCAAGGCGGCTTCCAGGGTCAGACCGAAGGGGAGGAGGCCGGGATTGGTGATCTCGATGCGGTCGTCGAAGACGGCGACCTTCGTCCCGGCGCCGCCGATGCTGTAGTCGGCATGGACGACGGCGTTGATGACCGCCTCGCGCACCGCCTCGACAGGGTACTCCGGCAGGTCGCGCCGCCGGACGCGTCCGATCTCGATGCCCTGCAGGGTGTGGCGC
>JACQVW010000262.1 GCA_016209535.1 Planctomycetota bacterium
AGCGCCCTCGACTTCGTCGTCGCGAGCAGGCGGCGGGACGGCTCGAGACGCGCGCGGGGCCGATCCTCGTTCGCGAAGGCCCCCACGCACTCCTCCTCGATGAAGCGGCGCAAGAGCTCGATGTGCGGCTGGTCCTTGGGCCGGTTCACGTGGAGCTTGTTCACGAGGAGGTCGTAGGGGTCGGCGAGGAGGACCTCGAGGCCCCCGTGCTTCGTGAGGGTGAAGATCCGGGCGAACTGGGTCGCCTTCGCGGCCGGAGGGAGGCCGAAGGAGTGCGTCAGGACGTTGACCTCCTTCCCGTCCCACTCGAGGAACGCGGTGGGGATCGACCGCGGCTGCGGTCGCTTCAAGACCCTGGCCCCGTGGGCCGGGGCCCAGGAGAGGATCTCGTCGAGGGTCTCCTGGGTGGTGTAGAGGTCGAGGTCGCCCGAGAAGAGCTCCTGGCCCTGGAGCCGCAGGTAGCCTCCCACGGCGATGCCCCCGATCACGAGAAAATCGAAGCCGGCGTCGGCGAGACCCCTCAGGAAGCCCGCGTAGTCGTCTATAGTGAGTGCCTTTTTCTCGGGTCCCTCGGGCATAGCTTGCAGAACTCCTGATAGCTCCTGTGGATCGCCTCCGGCGTCGCCTCCTCGGGGTCCAGCTTCGTCGGGTCCCACTCGTCCCAGGGGTTGGGGTAGGGCATGGGCAGGCCCAGCTCCTTCGCGCGGCGGTTGGCCTCGCGCTGGGCGATCGCCCGGGCCTCCTGGGCGCGGGTCTTGATTCGGAGCTTGCGGCGCCTGCGCATGGTGGAAGTATACCTGGAGCCGGCGCACAGGATAGAATGCTCTCTGCCCAGGCTCCAGCCCCGACAGGTGCGACCATGACGTCTCGTCTCCTCGGCAAGCTCCTTATCCTTGCCCTCCTCGTGTACGTCGCGCTGGGGACGATCGACACGGTCTTTCGCCCGACGAACTGCGGCGGGAACGGCCAGGCGCTCTCCGACTGCAGGCAGTTCGCCGTGCTGTGCCGAGCCTGGGTGGACGAGGCGGCCTCCGTTGGCGGGGCCTCGGCGCCCGCGACGCTCGGAGACCTTGTCGCGACGCACGGCGCGGAGGATCGCCCGCCCGGATTCCGGAACGGCTTCGGCTTCCTGGAGGACTACCTCGTCCTCGACCCGCGTCGCCCCGTCCCGCGGGGCGAGCGCGCGGTGGTCATCGTCTGCTCCGAGCCCTACGGGAACGTCCCGAGGCCGACCTTCTGGAGCTTCTACCGCCGCAACGTCGCCCATGCCGTGGGCTACTCGGACGGCACGGCCGGCCTGATCTCGCCGCGAGAGTACGCGGCGCTCGACCTGAGCGGGTTCGTGAGCGCCGAGGAGTGGCTTGGACGCTGAGGGGCGCCTGCGGGCGCGAGCCGCGGGTGGCGTGAGGCGGCCGTCGCTCGTGGTCAGAGCGCGGCGCTCGCGGCTCGGCGGATGAGGCAGACGAAGGGGGGCTCGTCGATATCCAACCAGGTCACGCTCCCTCTCAGGTCTTGGAATCGCTGCCGAGCCTCCTCGAGGGGCAGCAACGTGAACCGCAGGCCGGGGTACTCCGGCAGGAGCACGTCCCGGTCCGCAACCTCGGCCAGGAGGGACTGGACCTCGTTCAGCCCGGGCGGCTCAACGGGATGGTCCAACACAAGTAACAAGGGACCAGCGCTGACCAGGAGACCCTCCCCGAACCAGAACGAGCAGTAGCCTGCACGGACAGGCGGCGGCCAGCTGACGATCGCGCAGCTCCCGCCGACGCGCGCCGGGTCTGGCCCGCGCGACTGCTTGACAACCTTGTCGAGGTAGGTGCTGACTTTCCAGGACTCCCGCACCACCACGCCCAGGAGCGCCTCTGCCCCCGCGGGCGTCCGGGCGAACGCCCTCGCCGCTTCGCGGCGAACCG
Source organism: Planctomycetota bacterium (assembly GCA_016209535.1). Lineage (GTDB taxonomy): Bacteria > Planctomycetota > UBA8108 > UBA8108 > SXIK01 > JACQVW01. The sequence goes on from JACQVW010000262.1 coordinate 1,914, forward strand.
AGCCCTCGGGGGTCGTGGCGTGCTCGAGGAGGAGGCCGGGGTTGCTCGCGAGGCGCCCGAGGTGCCAGCGCACCGCGAGGTCGCGCCAGAAGAGGAGCAGCCCGCCGCCCAGGACGGCCAGGGTGGCGAGGCCAGCGATGGCGGCGGCGGTCTTTCCGCGTCGGGGGGAGGTCATGGGAGGAACCCGAAGGCACCAGGATACACCGGCGCGGGGGCCAGGTCAGACTGCGTGTGCAACCCTGGCCTTCGGCGCCGGGCTGCGCGGAGCGCTTCTTCCATTGCGGGAAGCACAGCCTGTAGGCCACGCCATGCGACCGGCACCGAACTACCGCTTGTTCAGCTCCTGCCACCAAGCTCATGGGCCAGCGTGAAACGATAACGGGTCGGGACATTCTGGTAGACGTACTCCTCGACGTAGATCGCGCTCAGGTCGGAGGTCGTGAAACCGTCGGTGTCGAACGCCCGGTGCAGACCGGGGAAAGGAACGATGTCGATCCCAAGCTGGAGCTCGATCACCTCTTCGACGGGGACGGGGATGGTCCCCGCGAGGTGGTGACGCGCCAGGAACGTCGCGGCCTCGCTCTGGATCTGGGCATAGGAGTACCTCGGATAGCGGATCGGGCCCACTACTCGCTCGGCAGGCGCCTCGCCAAGGAGTCCAGTTGCTCGCCGGTGAGCTTGCGGCCGCGCAGGGTGCGGAAGATCGCCGGGAGTTTCCTCAGGAACTTCTCCTCTTGCAGGTCGGGGGGAATCCTGCCCGTCTCGACGGAGGCCAGGTCGAAGAGCTCGTACCAGTCCGCGGAGCCCTCCTTGAGCTTCAGGCACCGGGCGTACTCTTCGAGCTTCTCCCGCGACTGGGGTGGGGGCAGGAGCCCTCGCTCGAGCTTGGAGATGTTGCCTGGATCCAGGTGACACTCGAGGCAGAACACGCGCAGCGTCTTCCCCAGGGAGATCCTCCGCGCCTTGAAGAATGCGCCGAAGGTCCTGGCGACGGCGGGGTCGGGGGTTGGCTTCTCATTCAGCATCGTGTGCCTCCGTTCTGTGGTGCCGCTGCGGCGCTCCGGACGGCGGATGCGCTTCCATTCCTGACCGGTCCGGCAGCCTCTATGCGTTGTAATCCTATTACAACGGTAGCCTGGCTTCAAGCGCAAGGCCGCGGCCTTTGTGACGCGGCCCGCGCGAACGCGGCCGTCGCCCCCGGTCAGCGCACGGCGCTCGGGGCCCGGCGCACGAGGCAGACGTGAGGGGGCCACTCCACCGGACCCGCCGGACCGCTCGGGCTCACACTGAACCCACTGTTCACGAGCCGTCCCACGAACCGCTGCTCGGCCTCCTCCCGCGGGAGCACCGTGAAGAGGAGGCCCGGGTACCCGGAGAGGGTCACGTCGCGACCCGCGACCGCTGCCAGGAGGGTCTGGACCTCGCGGAGCGCGGGCAGACCGACCTGACCTTTCGGCCGCGCGGGTCCCAGCAGGTCGCCCAGGATCCCGGACTCATACCAGAAGTGGCAGTAGAGCGCACCGTAGGACCAAAGGTTCCGGACGATGTCGTCGCTCCTGCCCTTACACACGGGTTCATCCTCGAGCCACTGCTCGAGCACCCTGTCGAGGTAGACGTCGACCCTCCTCGACTCGCGCACCACCAGGCCCAGAAGCGCCTCCCCCCCCGCCGGCGTGCGCACGAACGCCCGCGCCGCCTCGCGGCGAACCGAGCCCTCGGGGCTCGCCACGTGCTCGAGGAGGAGGCCGGGGTCGCCCTCGAGGCGCGCGAGGTGCCAGCGCAGCGCGATGGCGCGCCAGGACGCGAGCCCGGCGCCCAGGACGGCCAGGGCGGCGAGGCCGGCGATGATGGCGACGGTCCTGCCGCGGCGGGGGGAGGTCATGATCGCACCCGCACGTCGTGGTCGGGTCGCCAGGGCGGGCTCACGATGGCGGCGTAGTGGAGGGGCTCGCGGCCCGTGCACTCGATCCACTGCTCGGAGCCTCTCGGGATCACGACGGCGTCGCCGGGGCGAACCTCCTCGGCCTCCGCGCCGATGTGCATGCGCCCTGAGCCCTCGATGATCCAGTAGACCTCGGTCTCGCCCGTGAGCTTGTGCGGAAAGGTGGCCTTCCCCGGCTCGACCCAGGCCAGGGCGAGGGAGTAGGAGATCCGCGAGCCGTCCTTGTCGGGATGCAAGAGCTCGCGCAGGCGGCAGCCATCGTTGGCGACGATCTCGGGGCAGTCCTTGGCGCGACGGATGAGCATGGATGGCTCCTGCTTCGTTGGTTCTCCGGGGAGGCCCGCGGACCGGCTCCGCTTGGCGGGAGTGAAGAGGATCTCCCGCTCGTTCATGGGAATCGCGGAGATCCTATCGCCAGCCGGCGCGCGAGGTCAATCGAGGCGGCGCGGCCGCACCCCCGCATCCCCTTTTCCCTCCCCCCCCGGCCTGCCGCCCGGGTATCCTGTCCTTTCCGAGGTGCGGGGGCCTGGAATGCGCGTTAGGTTTCGGGCCGTCCCGGCGCCTCATCTGGGGGAGGTACCCATGACTCGACGCACGACGTTCCTGGTCTTCGCGGTGCTGGTCGTCTTCGGTTGGGCCCCGGGCGCTCGGGCCCAGCTCTTCGAGAACCTGAAGGCCTTCGGGAGCCGGCTCGACGTCGGCGACCCGGCGGTCACCTCGACCTGGGACTACGGGAACGAGGGACCCAAGGACGTCGCCGCGGGCGACCTGAACGGCGACGGGGCCCCGGACCTGGCCGCGAGCAACCTCGACGGGAGCATCACGGTCTACCTCAACAAGGGCGACGGCTCGTTCCTGGACCCGCGGCACCTCGGCGCGGGCGTCCAGACGCTCCGGGACCTGATCATCGCCGACCTCACGGGCGATGGCCGGCCGGACGTCGCCTCGGCGGCGCCGCAGGACGGCGCCGTCGTCCTCTTCGAGAACCTGGGCGGAGGCTCCTTCAGCCCCGCGGCCCGCATCCCGACCTGGGTCTTCGCCCGCGCCCTCGCCGCCGGGGACTTCGACGGCGACGGGGCCCTCGAGCTGGCCGTGGCGGGGTCGCGGGGCGGCGTCGCGCACTTCCGCCGCACGCCTGGCGGGACGTTCGTGGAGCTCGCGAGGCTCGGCGGGGAGCTCGATGCAGGCCCTATGGGCGGGTGGTCGAAGCCCGTCTACTCCCTCAAGGTCCTGCGGCAGCCCGGCGCGGCGCTCGACGAGCTCATCGTGACCCACGCCTGGAGCGGCGTCCTCTGGGTGCTCGGGGCCGGCGCGAGCGGGGTCCTCGAGGTCAAGGGCGCGGTGCCCGGTCTGCTCCCCGGGCTTCCGGCCACGGCCGGACGCCCGACGGGAGTCTTCTCCCTCGACGCGGCGCCCATCCTCCAGCCGGCCGCGAGCGGCGTCCCGGACCTCGTCACGGTGCACCGCGACCTGGGCGTCATCCACGTGCGGCGGGCTGCGGTGGGGCCCGAGCGCTTCTCGCCGCAGCTTCACCAGGTGATCCCCGTCCCCGGCATGCCCCGCGCCGTCAGGATCGTGGACCTCGACTCGGACGGCTGGCTCGACATCGCCGTCGTGCTTCGGTTCCTGGACCGCGTCGTGACCTACAGGAACGAGGCGGGGAATCTCGTCCCGGCCACCGAGATGCCCACGGGGCGCAGCCCCCGCGAGATTGCCGTCGCGGACTTCAACCGCGACGGGGTCCCCGACGTCGCCGTGGCGAACCGCCTCTCCTCGGACCTGAGCGTCCTCCTCGGCCACGCCGGACAGGTGGGCTTCAGCATCCTCGACCAGGTGTACCTGGTCGACGGCGAGGTCGCCGGGCTCGTGGTCCTGGACATGAACGGGGACGGCCGCGACGACGTCGTCCAGCTCCACCGAGCATCGGGGGACTTCAGCGTGCGCCACGCGGGGCCCGACGGCTCCCTCGCGCCCCCGGTCTTCTACTCGAGCGGAGCGATCCCGGGCGCCCAGTCCATCGCCGACGTCAACAACGATGGCCTCCCCGACGTCGTCGTCGCGAACCTCGGCGTCGATCAGGGCTACGTGACGGTGCGCCTCGGCCAGCCCGGCGGCGGCTTCGGGCCCGAGCGGCGCTTCGAGCTGCCCGAGGGTGTGAAAGGCCGCCTCTTCGCCGTCGAGGCCGCCGACTTCGACGGGGACGGCGCCATCGACCTCGCGACGGGCTTCTTCGACTGCCGGATCTCCTTCTGGAAGGGCTCGGGCGACGGGACCTTCACGCCCACGACGGAGCACTTCTTCGTCTACGAGTCGCGCGTCATGGCGGCGGGGGACTTCGATCAGGACGGCGACGTGGACCTCGCCGGCGCGGGCTACGCGGGGCACCTGGTGGTGGTCGAGAACCGCGGCGACCTCCTCACGACCCCCACCCTCACGCGAGTCGACTACCCGCCCCCGAGCCCCGACAAGTTCGGCACCGAGGACATCAAGGCCGTCCACTTCGACGCCGATGACGACCTGGACCTCGTGATCGGGAGCGGCCACGGCGCGATGATCTACCAGGGGCTTCCGGGGATGGACTTCCACCTCGCGGGCGTGACCGTGGAGGGGACCGAGTTCCCCGCCTCGGGCGTCGCCGTCGCCGACCTCGACGGGAACGGCACAAAGGACCTCGCCGTCTCGTGCCAGGTCCTCTCGTGCCTCACGGTCCTCACGCGCGAGGCGGCGGGCGGCAAGCTCGTCCCCGCCGCCACGGTGGACGTGCCCGCGGGGCGGCTCCTCGCCGCGGGCGACCTCGACGGCGACGGCCACGCGGACCTCGTCGGCTCGGGCGAGGTCCTCTGGACGGCCCTCTCGAGCCGCCGCGCCAAGCGCTCGGGCCCGCCGGTCCTCGTCGCCGAGCGCACGGGCGCCCAGGGCCTCGTGATCAACGAGGTATTGAGCCTCAACGACGAGTGGCCCCTCGCGATCGACGGGAACCGCACCGTGGACTGGGCCGAGATCTTCAACGGCGCCCCGGAGGCGCGATCGCTCGCCCGCTGGAGGCTCGTCCTCGTGCCGCGGGAGGCGGCCCCGGGCGATCCTCCGCTCGTCTACGCCTTCCCGCCGGACGCGTTCCTCGGGAGCGGGGCGCACCGCGTGGTCGTCTTCGCGACCAACCTCCGGTCGCCGTACCACACGGGCTTCCGGCTCCCCGGCGCGGGCGGGACCCTTACGCTCCTGGACCCCTCGGGCGCCCCGGTCGACGAGGTCGCCTTCCCGCCGCAGCGCCAGAACCTCTCCTACGCCCGCTACCGCGACGGCCTCCACGCCTTCGTCTACTCGAACTTCCCGAGCCCGGGCCTGCCCAACGCCGACAACGGCGCCGTGCCGCCGGTCCTCGAGCTCAAGGCCGCCGTCTCGGTGCGCGCGCCCGCGAGCCCCCCCTCGCCCGGCGCTCCGGTGCGCTTCGAGGCCGAGGGCTCGGACGACGTCGGCATCGTGAGCGCGAGCGTCCTCTGGCAGCGGACGGACGTGCCCGACGCGGAGATCCGCCGCGTGGTCCTCTACGACGACGGGATGCACGACGACGGCGCCATGCAGGACGGCCGCTTCGCCGGCGTCCTCGAGCCCGGGCTGCCGGCGGGCGCGGAGATCCGCTTCCAGGCCGAGGCTAAGGACCTGAGCGAGCACACGACGGTGATCCCCGACGGCGATGGGCCCTTGAACGACGGCGAGGGCGCCGGCTTCTACACCCTCGCCTTGAGCGCGAGCTTCCCGCGGGTCGAGCTCTCCGAGGTCGTCGCGCGGAACGAATCGGGGCTTCGCGACGAGCGCGGGGGCACGCCGGACTGGGTCGAGGTCCGGAGCTGCGCCTCGGGGCCCGTGCCCCTCGATGGGGTCTTCCTCTCGAAGCGCTTCCCGGCGGACGAGAAGTACACGTTCCCGCAGGGCAAGGTCCTCCAGCCGGGCGAGCACTTCGTCGTCTTCTGCGACGGGGCGAGCGACCAGGGCCCGCTCCACGCGCCCTTCACGCTCAAGCAGGACGGAGACCGGCTCTTCCTGGGCGCGAGGACGCCCTCGGGCGCCGAGGGGATCGCCGACGTCCTCGAGTACGGGCCGCAGGTCCCCGACAGGGCGTTCGCGCGCCAGGGCTGCGGCGGCCCGTGGAGGAGCGCGGCGCCGACGCCGGGCACGGCGACCGCCGGGACGCCCGTGCCCATGGGAGACGCCGACGCGTCGGGCGTGCTCGACATAACCGACCCGATCGTCATCCTCCACCACCTGTTCCTGGGCGGGCCGATCGCGTGCAGGGCGGCGGGCGACTCGAACGGCGACGGCGCCCTCGACATCTCCGACGCCGTGCGTGTTCTCATGCACCTCTTCGGCGGCGGTCCGCCGCCCGTGGAGCGCGCGACGGGGTGCTTGAGGTGAGCCTCGAGGTGAGCGCGGGCCGGCCATCGGGGGCATGAGGCGCGTCCTGGTCCTCGGCGGCGGCTTCGGCGGCCTCGCCGTCTGCCGCGAGCTCCGTGGGTTCCGCGGCGAGGTCACGCTCGTCGACCGCCAGAACCACCACGTCTTCCAGCCGCTCCTCTACCAGGTGGCGACGGCGGGCCTCGCTGGAAGCGACATCGCGCAGCCCCTACGCACGATCCTCCGGGACCAGCCCAACACGACCGTGCGCATGGGGACCGTGACGGCCGTGGACCTCGGTCGCAGGGAGGTCCTGACCGCCGAGCTCGCCGAGCCTCTCCGCTACGACCGGCTCGTGATCGCCCTGGGCGTCGTGACGGGCTGGCGCGGTCGCCCGGAGTGGTCGCGGCACGCGCTGGCCTTGAAGACCCTGGCCGACGCGACGGGGATCCGCGCCAGGATCCTCGGAGCCTTCGAGCGCGCCGAGTGCTCGGCGGACCCGGGCGAGCGTGCTCGGCTCATGACCATCGCCGTGGTCGGCGGAGGCCCCACGGGCGTCGAGGTCGCCGGCGCCTGCCGCGAGCTCGCCCGCTTCGCGCTGCGCGGCGAGTTCCGCACGATCCACTCCGGGGATGCTCGTGTGCTCCTGGTCGAGGCCGGCGAGCGGCTCCTCCCCAGCTTCTCGGCGCGCCTCTCGGAGGAGGCGCGGCGCGCGCTCGTCGAGATGGGCGTCGAGGTCCGCCTCCAGAGCCTCGTGACGGACATGGGGTCCGGGTGGCTCGAGCTCGGCGGCAGCGGGGCCGCGGGGGGGACGGAAGGGGGCCGGCGCGTCGAGGTGGAGACGATCGTGTGGGCCGCCGGCGTCCAGGCGCCCGAGGTCACGCGGACCCTGGGGGTGGAGCTCGACCGGCCGGGGCGGATCCGCGTGCTCCCGGACCTCAGCATCCCGGGCCACCCGGAGGCGTTCGCCATCGGGGACATCGCGTCGGCAGTCGATGCCCGCGGCGTCGCCGTCCCGGCCCTCGCGCCGGCGGCGGTCCAGGCGGCCCGGCACGTGGCGAGGGTCATCCTCGAGGAGGAGGAGATCGGACCTCGGGCTCCGGAGCTCAGGCCCGCGTTCCGCTACCGCGACCGGGGGATCATGGCCACCATCGGGCGGTCGCGGGCCGTCTTCCAATCCGGGAGGATCGAGCTCGGAGGGCTCGTCGCGTGGCTCGGGTGGCTCTTCATCCACCTCCTCGCCCTCGTCGACCTGCGCTCGAAGCTCGCGGTGCTGCTCCAGTGGGTGTACGCCTACGTCGCCTACCGGCCCGGGGCGAGGATCATCTACCGGCGCGGGGAGGACGGCGGACCCGGCGGGCCGTGACTCGGCCCCGCGAACGGCTCCGGCAGCTCGAACATTCCCTGCACGGCAGGCCGCCCGTAGACCGCACCGCCCGTGATGACGCGGAGGCCCGGCCGGACCTGAAGCTCGCCCTCCCCGTGCGTGTGTCCGCAAAGGACGAGGGTCTCGCTGCGGGGACACCCTTCGAGGGCCTCGAGGATCGCATCCCCCGAGGCCTTGGAGGAGAAGTGCGGCAAGTAGTCAGGGTCTGACATCTTCCCCTCGTGCCAGGCGGCCTCCTGGAAGGGCGGAACGTGGGTCAGGACGATCACGCGCTCGTGGCCCTCGAGGGCGCGGTCCAGGAGCCCGCGGAGGCGAGCCGCCGCCTCGTCGCCGAGATCCCGGAGGACGGCGCGCAGCTCGAGCTTGCCCAGCCCGAGGAGCTCGCCGATGAGGAAGTGGTCGCTGAGCTGGACCGTCGAGCCCATGTAGTCGCCGAACCGGCCGTCGGCCCAGCCGCCGTGCCCCACGAGGGCCGCGCCATCGGCCAGCTCCACGACGCCCGCCTCGGGGAGGTACCGGAGGAAGCTCGACTCGCGAGAGAGCCTCGCCGCGAGCTCCTCGACGTGGCGAACCGAGCTGCGGTAGCAGTCGTGGTTCCCGAGGACGAAGTAGATCGGCACGCGGAGAGCGTCCTCCATCTCGTGGAGGTAGCGCTCGAGGTCGTTTGCCTCGCCGGCGTCGCCGCCCAGGAGCACCGCATCGGGGCTCCGCTCCGCCACGGACTCGTAGAACCGCGCGCGCCCCGGGGCGCGCACGAAGTTGAGGTGCGGGTCCGTGATCCAGGCCAGGCGGCGAGGCGGGTCGTGGGCCATGAGGGAGATTATAGGTCCCCCCATGAACGAGCAGAGCCCCCGTCAGGCGCTGGCGGGGGCTCGTCGTGGTCCTCTCTCGAGCGACCCGCGCTACTGCCCCGTCTTCTGCGGCGGGCGCCGCCGCGGCGGGTGCTGGTCCTGGTGCCTGCCCCCGCCGCCGTTGCCCTCGCGGCTGCCCTCTCGCCGGTCTCGCAAGGCCGGGCGGGGCTCGCCCCGGACTCCGTCGCGGTCGCGGAAGCCCTCGCGCCGGTCGCGACGGTCCTCCCCGTGGTCCCGCGCGTCCTCCCGGCCGTCCTCGCGGCGGTCACGGAGGTCTTCGCGGCCGTCGCTGCGGTCCTCGCGCCGATCGCGCCGGTCCTCGGCCTCGTCACGGACGTCCTCCAGCTTGTCCCGTCTGTCCTCGAGCCTGTCGCGCTTGTCTTCCAGCTTGTCCCGCCGGATGTTCGCGCGGAGCATCGCGGCGCGCTTCTCGAGGAACGCGAGCTTCTTCGGGTCGCCGCCCTGGGCCTTCAGGCGCGCGATCTCCTCCTCGAGCGACTTGAGCCTGCGGGCCTTGACCGCGTCGTCCCGCGCGTCGCGGCGATCACTCCCTCCTCGGTCGCGATCGCCCTCGCGCTTGTCGCGCACGTCCTCGCGGCGGTCGCGGTGGTCCTCGCCGCGGTCCTTGACGCCTTCCCGGCGGTCCCGCACGTCCTCTCGGCCATCGCGGCCGTCTTCGCGCCGGTCTCGCCGCTCCTCGCGGAGGTCCTTGCGGTCCTCGACCTGGTCCTTCCCCTCCCCGACCTGGTCCTTGACCTCCCCGGCCTGGTCCTTGACCTCCTCGACCTTGTCCTTCGCGCCGTCCGGATCCGCGCCGCCGGCGGGCGGATCCTCGGCACGCAAGCCGAGCGTGAGCAAGCCTGTCACGACCGCCGCGGACGACCAAGTCCACCAAGACTCCCTCATCGGTCCCTCCTCTCCTGGGCCAGCGAAAGCTGGCCTGACGCACGCGAAGCGTACCGCAATCTACCATGCCCGCGGGGCGGCACGCAAAGTCGCCGCCGCGGCAACTCGCGTGCCCGCGCCCCGGGGGCACGGGTACAATGGCGCGCCTCAAGGAGGAACCCATGACCATCGCCAGCTCCCTTCTCCCCGAGCTCGATCACGAGATGGCCTCGACCCGGAAGCTCCTCGATCGGCTCCCCGAGACGAAGCTCTCCTGGAAGCCGCACCCGAAGTCGATGAGCCTCGGCCAGCTCGCGACCCACATCGCCGAGATCCCCGGCTGGGCGAAGGCCATCACCGCGGCCGACTCCTTCGACCTCGCCCCGCCCGGCGGCCGCGCCTACGCTCCGCCCGTCGACGCGACGCGCGGGGACGTGCTCCGGAGGTTCGACGGCAACGTCCGCGAGGCGCAGGCGGCCATCGCCGTCCTGGACGACGCGGCGGCCATGAGGCCCTGGTCCCTCCTCAAGGGAGGCCATGCGTTCTTCACCCTCCCCAAGGTCGCCGTCCTCCGCTCGATGCTCTTCGGTCACGCGATCCACCACCGGGGGCAGCTCACGGTCTACCTGCGCCTCCTCGACGTGCCGGTCCCCTCCGTCTACGGGCCGACGGCGGACGAGCCGATGTGATGCGCCGCCGTCATGCGCCGGCCGCGGCCTCGGCGCCTGCCGCCTCCCCGCGCAGCCGCCGCCACCGCCGCACGCGCTCGAGGTAGAAGAGCACCGGGATGAAGATGTCCACCACCTCGTCGGCGACGAGGATCCCCCCGAGGATCGGCACCGCCATGGGCTTCATGAACTCCGCGCCGACGCCCGTCGCCCAGAGCATGGGGATCAGCGCGAGGACCGTCGTGCCCTCGGTGAGCAGCTTCGGCCGCAGGCGGTGGACCGCCCCCTCGATCACGGCCTCCTTGATCTCGTCGATGCTCCCGATCTTTCCGAGCCCGCCGCGCTTCTCGAGGGCCTCGCGCAGGTAGACGAGCATGACGATCCCGGTCTCGGTCGCGAGGCCGAAGCAGGCGATGTAGCCCACCCAGACGGCCACGCTGAAGTCGTAGCCCGAGCCCGCGAGCGTCTGGGCCAGGTACTGGGCCAGCGCTCCGCCCGCCACGGCGCCGGGCACGGCGAGGAACATCATGAACGTGTCCGCGAGGTCCTTGTAGGTCATGAACAGGATCACGAAGATGATGAGGATCACGAGGGGCATCACGACCGTGAGCGTCCTCTGGGCGTGCACCTGGTGCTCGAACTGCCCGCTCCACTCGACGTAGTAGCCTGCCCGCAGCTCCTCGCGGGCAAGCTGGGCCTCGACGGCCCGCTTCGCCTCCTCGACGAAGCCCACGATGTCCCGGTCGCGCAC
>JACQVW010000263.1 GCA_016209535.1 Planctomycetota bacterium
CTCCTGGACGCCTTCCGGAAGACGCTCGCGTTCCTCGAGGACATCCTCCGCGACTCGCGCGTCACCGAGCCCTCGAGCCTCAACCTCGCCCTCACGGACGGCGCGACGACCATGGTCTCGCGCCACGGGCTCGGCCTCGCGGGTCCGCCCCTCGCGCTCCACGTCGCCCGCGGCGTGCGGTACCTTCCGGGCCGTCCGCCGCGGTTCGAGCCGGCCGCGGGCGGCGGCGGCGTCCTCGTCGCCTCGGAGCCCCTCTTCGCCGACCCCGCCTGGGAGGAGGTCCCGCCCGACCGGATCGTCCTCGTGCGCCAGGGGAGCGGGGCTACCCTCGTCGAGCTGGGCTCATGAGGCCGAACGCTCCTGGAGCTCGAGCGGGGGCGCCGGCGGCTGCGGAGGCCGCGCGCCATGCCTGAAGCCGCCCGCGCCGCCCGTACCGTCTCGCGGCTCTCGGCGCGGGCCAGGCGGAGGAGCGCGGTCTTGAGCGAGACGGCGCTCCTGGCCGTCTCGGCGCCCGCCTTCTGGACCGCCCTCGCCTGGACCGAGCGCGGGCAGCCCTTCGGCCTCGCCGAGGGGCCGATCTTCCTCGCCGCGGCGGCCGCGGCATCGGTCCTCCTCCTCCTCGCGGCCCTCCTCGCCCTGCGCGGCGCCCGCGGCGCCCTCCCCCTCGCCCTGCTCGCCTGGAGCGGCTGGGCCGTGCCGCTCTCGGCCCGCGCCGCGAGGTCGCCCGCGCTCGTCTTCCTCTGCGGCGCGTGGGCCGCCCTCGTCACCTACCTCCTCATCTTCCGGCCTCGCGCGTCGCGCGTGGTCCGGTTCAGGCCGGGGGAGGACCCGGGCGCCGTCCTCAGCCCCGCCGTCCTCACCTCGGGGCCCGTGGCCCTGCTCCTCGCCGGGTTCGCCGCGGGCCACGCGCTCCACGCGACGCCCGTCGGCCGGTGGGCCGTGCCGGGGCTCCTCCTCGTGCCGGCCCTGGTCGCGACGGCCGCCGAATGGCTCCTCGTGCGAGCGGGCCGCCTCGAGGCCTGGACGGCGGGTCTCCTCTCGGCGGCCACGGCCCTGGGCCTCGCGCTCCTCGCCGCGCCGGGCGCGGCGTGCCTCGTGCTCGCGGCGCGCGTGGCGCTCGCGATCGCCGGCGCGGCCCGCGCCCACGAGCTCCACGGCGAGGTCGTGGCGTTCCTCTGGCGCAGGCCCGCCGCCCTCGTCGTCCTCACCTTCGCGGCCCTCGCGCTCGCGGGCGGCATCGTCCTCAAGTTCCCGGGCTGCACGACGCGGCCGATCGCCGCCGTGGATGCCCTCTTCACGGCCGTGAGCGCCTGCTGCGTCACCGGCCTCGTCGTCCTCGAGACGCCGACGGACTTCAGCTTCGCGGGACAGGCCGTGATCCTCGGACTCGTCCAGGTCGGGGGCCTCGGGATCATGACCCTGTCGGCCTTCGCGACGCTGCTCGTGGGCGGTGGCTTGCCCTCGGAGGAGGAGCAGGGCCTGGCGGACATCGTCGGCTCCAGCACGCCGGCGCGAACCGTGCGCCTCCTGCGCGCGATCGTCCTCTGGACCCTGGTCATCGAGGGCGCGGGCGCCCTCCTCCTCCTCCCGGCCTTCCTCCTCGAGGGCGTCCCTCCCCTGGGAGCCCTCTGGAAGGCCGCCTTCCACGCCGTGAGCGCGTTCTGCAACGCCGGGTTCGCCCTGCAGGCCGACAGCCTCGTCGCCTACCAGCGGAGCCCCTGGATCCTCCACGTGATCGGCGGCCTGATCGTCGCGGGAGGCCTCGGGTTCGGGGTCCTCACGGGCCTGGCCGACCTTGCGGCCCGCCGGGCGCGCAGGGTCCCGCTCCACTCCCGGATCGTGGTCTCGACGACGGGTGTCCTCCTCGCGGGCGGTCTCGCGCTGTTCCTGCTGCTCGAGTGGAACCGGTCCCTCGCGGGCCTGGGCCTCGCGGACAAGCTCCACAACGCCTGGCTCCAGTCGGTGACGACGCGGACGGCGGGGTTCCACTCGGTGGACTTCGCGGGGATCGCACCGGCGACGGCGCTCGTCGCGATGCTCCTCATGTTCATCGGCGCGAGCCCCGCGTCCACGGGAGGAGGCACCAAGACGGCTACGGCGGCGGTGCTCTTCCTCTCGGTGCGCGCCGTCCTCAAGCAGTCGAGCCACGTTCAGGCCTTCGGGAGGAGGATCCCGGCCTCGGCGGTGTTCCGGGCCGCCGCCGTGGCGGGCGTCTCGGCGGCCCTCGTCGCCGCGGGGACCGCGCTCCTCCTGGCGACCCAGGCCCAGCCCTTCGAGTCGCTCCTCTTCGAGGCCGTCTCGGCCTTCGGGACCGTGGGGCTGTCCCTGGGCGCGACCCAGCGCCTCGATCCCGTGGGCAAGCTCATCGTCATGGGGCTCATGTTCGCCGGGCGCACGGGCCCCTTGACCTTGATGCTCCTCTTCCACCACCGTGGCGAGGACCGGTTGCGCTATCCCGAGGAGGAGGTCCTGATCGGATGACGGCGCGGAGGAAGCACGGAGGGCGGGCGGGAAGGAGACCATGAGCCAGAGATTCCTCGTGATCGGCCTGGGGCAGTTCGGGACGAGCGTCGCCCGAGGGCTCGCGCGGCGCGGGATGGACGTGACCGCCGTGGACCGGTCGGAAGACAAGGTGAAGGACGTCTCCCTCGACGTCGCGCGGGCCGTCGTGGCCGACGCGACGGACGAGCGGGCCCTCGCCGAGCTGCGCGTCGAGGCCTACTCCGCGGCCGTGAACGCCATCGGCGCCGAGTTCCTCGAGGGGTCCATCCTGTGCACCGCGCTCCTGCGGCAGCTCGGGGCGCGCAGGATCATCGCCCGGGCCAAGAGCAAGCTCCACGAGCGGATCCTCACGGCCCTCGGCGTCGACCGCGTGGTGCAGCCCGAGAGCCTCATGGGGGACCGGCTCGCCTCGGAGCTCGCGTCGCCGGGCCTCATGGGGCAGCTCGACCTCGCCGAGGGCGTCACGGCCATCGAGGTGGCCGTGCCCGAGGCGTGGGTGGGGCGCACGCTCGCGGACCTGAACCTCCGCCGCCGCATCGGCGTCACCGTCGTGGCGCTCCAGCGGCCCGGCGCGGGAGGGAGGATGGCCCTCGTGCCGGGGCCGCCGCCCGACCAGCCGCTCCAGCGCGGCGAGGTGGCCCTCGTGATCGGCACACCCGCCGAGGTCGAGCAGCTCTTGAAGGAGATCCGCTGATGCGTCTCGCGACGTTCCTGCTCGTCTGTCACTCGTTCCTGGTGATCGCCCTGGTGGGCATCGCGGCTTCGGGGATCGCGATCCTCGACGAGGTGAAGGGGACGGGGGACCGCGTGCTCCGCCGGCGGCTCGCCCTGGCCTCGGCGGCGCAGCGCCTCGAGACGGCGCTCCTTGGCTCGGAGCTCGCCCGTCGCGAGGGTGAGCGGCCGGGTCCGGGGCGCGACGCCTTCCGCGAGGCGCTGGCCCTCGCCCGCGGCGCCTCGGCCGGCGGCAAGACGGACCTCGTCCTGGCGGGCCTCGAGCGATCCGTGGACGCCTACCTCGAGGGCAAGGGGTCCGTCGAGAGGCCCATCGCGCTCTCCCGGGAGCTCGCCTCGCGCGGCTCCTCCGAGCTGCGGGACGACCTCGAGCACGCCGGAAGGACCTGCGACACGGGCATGGGGCTCCTCGCCGTGGGCGGCGCCCTGGCTCTCGTCCTCGCGCTCTTATTCGGCTGGTGGCTCTCGAGGCGCCTCGCGCAGCCCCTAGAGGGCCTCGTCAAGGGCCTCGAGGCCGTCCAGGCGGGGGACCTGGGCCGCAGGCTGTCCGCCGACGGCTCGACGGGGGCCATCGCCGAGCTTGCGGCGGGCCTCAACACGCTCGCCGACCGCATCCAGCGGCTCGAGGCAGCGCCGCGGAGGGACCTCCTCCTCGCCTGCGCGGCCCTCGAGAGGCTCCTCGAGCCCGCGGGAGGGGCCCGGGGCGTCGTCACCCCCGAGGGGAGGCTCCTCGCATCGAACGAGGAGGCCCGCCGCCTCGTCCTCGAGCGGGGGGCGTCCTTCGCGTGGATCGCCGGCGACCTGGCAGGCAAGGAGCCGGCGAGGGTCGAGGCGACGCCCCTCCAGGGGCCCGGGGGCGAGGAGCTGGGGAGGCTCGTGAGCCTGCGCCTCGAGGGCCGCCTGGATCCCCATCGCGCTCCGGCGCCGTTACAATAGCCCCTCCATGACCCCTGCGACGCAGCTCGACGAGCCTCCCGGGTCTCCTGGGGCGGGCCTGAGGCCCCTCCCGGTCCTCCCGGCAGCGGCGAGGGGCCGGGGACCCTCGAAGCACCCCTCCTGGATCAAGACCCGCTTCAGCGCGAACGACCGCTATCGCTTCCTGAAGGGGGTCCTGCGCGAGAAGGGGCTCCACACGGTCTGCGAGGAGGCGGAGTGCCCGAACGTCGGCGAGTGCTGGGCCCACGGCACGGCGACCTTCATGCTGCTGGGCGACACGTGCACCCGGGGCTGCACCTTCTGCGCCGTCGGGAAGGGGAGGCCCGCGCCGCTCGACCCCGGCGAGCCCGAGCACGTGGCCGAGGTCGTGGAGGCCTTGAAGCTCGACTACGCGGTCCTCACGTCGGTGGACCGCGACGACCTGCCGGACGAGGGCGCGGGGCACTTCGCGGCCACGGTCCGGGCGATTCGGCGGCGCCTGCCCGACTGCCGCGTCGAGGCCCTCGTGCCCGACTTCCACGCTCGCCGGGAGCTCATCGAGGCCGTGGTCCTCTCGCCGCTCTTCGTCTTCGCCCACAACGTCGAGACGGTGCCGCGGCTCTACGTCCGGGTGCGGCCCGGCTCGGACTACCGGCGGTCGCTGCGGGTGCTGGAGCTCGCGAAGGCCGTGCGCCCGGAGATCATCACGAAGTCGAGCCTCATGCTGGGCCTCGGCGAGTCGCGCGAGGAGCTCCTCCAGGTCTTCCGCGACCTCCGGGACCACCGCTGCGACATCCTCACCCTGGGCCAGTACCTGAGGCCGACGGCCGACCAGGTCGAGGTCTTCCGCTACGTGCCGCCCGGGGAGTTCCAGGATCTCGAGGCCGAGGCCCGCGCGCTCGGCTTCCGCCACGTGGTGAGCGGGCCGCTCGTGCGCAGCTCGTACCACGCGTGGGAGGTGCACGGGAAGTTGAGGAGCGGGGGTTGACGGTCGATCGTTGAGGACCGTCCAGCATCTCGACGTCGAGACCCAGCTCCGCTGGCTCAGGGAGATCGGCTTCGAGGACGTCGACTGCCTCTGGAAACGGCTCGAGCTGGCGTTGCTCGCGAGCACCAGGCCTGGCGTGTGGGCCCCGGATTGGGCAGAATCGGTGGAGCCGCGCAACGACGCGCGGCGTCGAGCAGGAGGAACGAACATGCCGGTGAAACCTATCCCCGATGGTTACCACTCCGTCACGCCGTACCTCATCGTCGAAGGGGCCGCGCGGGCGATCGAGTTCTACCAGCAGGCGTTCGGCGCCAGCGAGCGCCTGCGCATGCCCGCGCCGGGAGGCAAGGTGGGGCACGCGGAGCTCGTGATCGGCGGCTCTTGCATCATGCTGGCGGACGAGTTCCCCGAGATGGGCTTCCGCGGCCCGCGGGCGATCGGCGGCTCGCCGGTCGGGATCCTGCTGTACGTCGAGGACGTCGACGCCGTCTTCGCGAGGGCCATGGCGGCCGGCGCGAAGGCCCTGCGGCCGGTGAAGGACCAGTTCTACGGGGACCGCTCGGGCACGCTCGAGGACCCGTTCGGCCACGTCTGGACGATCGCCACGCACAAGGAGGACCTGTCCCCCGAGGAGATCCAGCGCCGGCACGCCGCGGCGAGCTAGGTTCAGCAGGCGGGCGCGTGACGGCAGGCCCGATCAGAATCCAGGCGGCCCCGCGGAATCGTGCACGACCGTGAGGCCGGGGTACGCCTCCGACAGCTCGAGGATTGCGGCCCGGGTGACCGCGGTTCCTCGGACCTCGATGCGCTCGAGGGCGGGGTTCACCTCGAGGAGTCGTCTGAGCCCTGCGTCCGTCACCGCCGTGCCGTCGAGCTCGAGTCGCCGCAGGGACGGGTAGCTGCGGAGGATCTCGATCGCGGCGTCGTCGATCGGGAGGCGGTTGAGGTCAAGGGACTCGAGCGACGGCAGGCGGGGCAGGTGGGCGAGGCGGCTCGTCGAGACCTTGGTGTCCGAGAGGTCGAGGTCCAGGAGTCCCGATGGCAGGTGGCGCAGCCCTGGGCCCTGGACCTTCTCGCCGCGCAGGTCGAGGCTCTCGAGCCGCGAGAGCCTCTGCAGGTGGCCGAGGCCCGCGTCGGTCACCGCGGTCTCGCGCAGGCTCAAGGAGCGCAGGTTCGTGAGCGCTGCGAGGTGCTCGAGGTCGGCGTCCGTGACCTCGGCGCCGTGCAGCTCGAGCTCGCGGAGGTGCGCGGCCTCCTCGGGGCTCAGGTCGACCCGGTCCGGCGGGAGGAAGCTTCGCAGCCAGCTCGCCGCGGCCTCGAGCGCCGGGGAGCCGCTGGAAAGGCCGTCGGCGTTCGCCGGGTCCGGCTCAGGGGCTTCGGCTGGCGGCGGCGGAGCGAGCTCGAGCCCAGCGGCCAGCTTTCCGACCTGCTCCTCCAGCCGGGCCACGGCCGCACGGAGTTCGGCGATCGCCTCGTGCTGGCGGCGCAGGTCCGCCTCGAGCCGAGCG
Source organism: Planctomycetota bacterium (assembly GCA_016209535.1). Classification (GTDB taxonomy): domain Bacteria; phylum Planctomycetota; class UBA8108; order UBA8108; family SXIK01; genus JACQVW01. The sequence goes on from JACQVW010000263.1 coordinate 6,646, forward strand.
TCGGGCGGGGAAGGTCTCGCCGCCTCAGGAGGCGCGGGCTGTCGCGAGCCGACCGCCACCACCACAGCGGCAAGGATCGCTCCGGTGGCGAGCACGGCCGCGAGGAGGAGCGTCGGGCCTCGTCGAGACATCGGTCCCCATTATAGCCGCCGCTCTCGCACGGAGCCCGCCGGCCTCAGAAGCTCATCTCCGCTTCCTTCGCGACCCGCTGGACGAAGGCCTCGAGCGGCACCACCTCCTGGACGTCCTGCTTCTCCCGGGAGCGCACGCTCACGGTGCCGTCGGCGGCCTCCTTCGCACCCACCACGAGGACGTAGGGGACCTTCTCCTTCGCCGCGGCGCGGACCTTGAAGCTCACCTTGTCGTCGCGGTCGTCGAGATCGCTCCGGATGCCGGCCTCGAGGAGCCGCCCGTGCACCTTGCGGCCGTACTCGAGGAACCCCTCGGAGATCGTGAGCACCTTCACCTGGACCGGCGCGAGCCAGACGGGGAACTTACCGGCCGTGTGTTCGATCACGCTCGCGATGAAGCGCTCGAAGCTGCCGTAGATCGCCCGGTGCACCACGATGGGCCGCTTCTCCGTGTTGTCCGCGTCCACGTAGCGCAGGTCGAAGCGCTCGGGCAGGTTGAAGTCGAGCTGGATCGTCGCGCACTGGTGCTCGAAGACGCCGAAGACGTTCGGGATGATGAAGTCGATCTTGGGGCCGTAGAACGCCGCCTCGCCCGGGTCGCGCTGGACCTCGAGGCCGTTCTTCGCGAGGGCCTTCGCGAGGGCGTCCTCGGCGCGGGCCCACATCTCGCGCGTCCCGAGCCAGCTCTCGGGGTGCCGCTCCCAGTCCGAGGTCGAGAGGTAGGTGCGGAAGTCGATCCCGAAGGCCCCGTACACGCGCCGGACGAGCCCGATCAGGGTCGTGATCTCGTCCTCGACCTGGTCGGGCCTCAAGAAGATGTGGGCGTCGTCCTGACAGAACTGGAAGGCGCGGCGGATGCCCTCGATGGCCCCCGTGTCCTCCTTGCGGTGGAGCACGCCCTGGTCGTGGATGCGGAGCGGCAGCTCGCGGTAGCTCCTCCGCTCGCTCTTGTAGATGAGCATGTGGGAGGGGCAGTTCATGGGCTTCAAGCTGTAGCACTTGTCCCCTTCGCCGAACTGGAAGAGCTTCTCGCGGAACTTCTCCCAGTGGCCCGACGTCTCCCAGAGCGACTTGTGGAAGAGGAGCGGGGTCCTCACCTCGACGTAGCCGTTCCGGACGAGAAGCTCCCGCATCTTCTGGGCGAGCGTGTTGTAGACGAGAGTGCCGCGCGGCAGCCAGAAGAAGGAGCCGGGCGCCTCGGGGTGGTGCTGGAAGAGCTTGAGCTCCTTCCCGATCTTCCGGTGGTCCCGCTCGGCGGCTCCCTCGTGGCGCGCCACGTCGACCTTCAAGGCCTCCCGGGTCGGCCAGGCCGTGCCGTAGATTCGCTGGATCTGCTTCTGGCTCGAGTCGCCCCAGAGGTAGGCGCCGGAGAAGCTGAGGAGCTTGAAGTGGCGGCACCTCCCCGTCGCTTCCACGTGGGGCCCCTTGCAGAGGTCGGTGAAGTCGCCGTTCCGGTAGACGCTCACGACCTCGCCCTCGGCGGCCTCGTCGGAGGAGCCCGTGGCCTTCGCCTCGATCAGGAGGAGCTTGTAGTCCTGGCCCAGGCCCCGGAAGAGGTCGAGGGCCCTGGCCTTGGGTAGGACCTCGCGCTGGAAGGGCGCGTTCTCCGCCACGACCCGCTCCATCTCCTTCGAGATCCGCTCCAGGTCCTCGGGGGCGAGGCGGTGGTCGATGTCGAAGTCGTAGTAGAACCCGAGGAAGGGGCGCGAGATCGGAGGCCCCACGGTGAACTTCGCCTCGGGCCACAGGCGGCGGATGGCCGTGGCCATCACGTGGGCCGTGGAGTGGAGGAGCGCGTAGTGGTCGCGGGGGATTCCCTTGATCTCGGCGGGCTCGGTCATGGGGCTGGTTCCGACTCGTTCCATCTCTCTCGTTGGATGTGAAGGCGCCCATGATAGGTGGGAGGCCGGGAATTGCAATGCGGCGCGAAGGGCCGGGATCCCCGGGATCCATTGCGGCGTCCCCCGCGGCGGGAGTACATTGGCCGCCTCGCATCCCGCGGCCCGTCGCCGCGGAGCCTGCGAGCGTTGCCAGCCAAAGGAGACCGCCATGAAGCGTAGGACGTTCCTCAAGAAGACCGCTGCCGCCGGCGCCGCGGCGCTCGCGCCGTCCCTGTCCACCCTCGTGGGCTGCACCGCCAAGGCGGGACCGAAGGGTACCTTCGTCGGCAAGGGCGAGCACACCTACGAGTGCATCCACGGGTGGGGCGAGCTGCCCCCACACATCCAGTGGGAGACGACTCACGGCGTCTGCATCGACGCGGCGGGGCTCGTCTACATCAAGCACCAGGGGCACGGCAAGACGCCGATGGACACCATCGCCGTCTTCGACCCCAAGGGGAAGTTCGTCCGCTCCTTCGGGAAGGAGTACTACCCCGGCGGCCACGGGATCGACGTCCGCAGGGAGGGGTCCGAGGAGTTCCTCTACCTCTCGGATATCCACAACCGGCAGGTCGTGAAGACGAGCCTCGCGGGCGAGGTGGTGTGGAAGAAGAGCTTCCCCGCCGAGGCCGGCGTCTACCAGAAGCTCGAGGAGTACCGGCCGACGAACGTCGCCTTCGCCCCCGACGGCGGCTTCTACGTCGGGGACGGCTACGGCTCGCACTACATCCACCAGTACGACAAGGGTGGCAAGTGGGTGCGCACCTGGGGCGGCAAGGGGACCGAGCCGGGCAAGATGGACACGCCCCACGGCCTCTGGCTCGACGACCGGCCCGGGCGCGAGCCGTCCCTCGTGGTCGCGGACAGGGCCAACGCGCGCCTCCAGTACTTCACCCTCGACGGGAAGCACCGGAGCTTCGTGCAGGGCCTGCTGTACCCGGCCCACTTCGACATCCGCGGCGACGTCCTCCTCGTCCCGGACCTCCACGCCCGCGTGTCGCTGTTCGGGAGGGACAACAAGGTCATCGCGCACCTCGGCGACGACCCGGCGTGGACCGAAGAGGTCAAGAAGTTCGAGGTGCGCAAGGACGAGAAGCGGTGGGTGCCCGGCAAGTTCGTCCACCCCCACGACGCGTGCTTCGACGCCGGGGGCAACATCTACGTCGTCGAGTGGGTGCACACCGGGCGCGTGACCTTGCTCAGGAAGCTCACCTGACAGGAGCCGAACCTCGAAGAAACCTCTTGCGGCGGGCATCGTGCGCCGCTGGACGAGCGACGTGGACTCCCGCGTCGCGATCTCCGGGACCTTCTCCGCCGCGGCCCTTGCGGGGACGGGACCGTCGGGCGCGTGCTCTTGAACGGATCGCCGATCTTCACGGGCGTCACCAAGGGGACCGCGGCCAGCTTCTCCATCGTGACCCGGGTGCGCCCGGGCGACCTCCTCGACTTCGCCGTCGACCCCGGCGGCGCGGGGAACCTGGGCGCGGCCGGCATCGACGCCGCGAACGACGGGTGCGACCTTGCGCAGTACCTCTTCCTGGGCGGGCCGCCGCCGGCCGGGGGCGCGGGGTGCGTGCCCCTCCTGTCGAGCCTCGGCTGCGCCGGGAGCCAGGCCTGCTACTGAGACGGGCTTGCTACTGAAACGGGCCAGCTCCTGAGAATCGGCTATACTGGAGCCCGTGGCCCCCGACCCATCCTCGAAAACCGCCCCCGATCCCGAGCGGCTCCTCAAGCTCGCCGACTCCTTCGCCCTGCGCGCGGAGATCGTGCGGCGCGAGGTGGGCCGCGTGATCGTGGGGCAGGCGAGGGTGGTCGAGGAGATCTTGATCGCCCTCCTCGCCGGGGGCCACGTCCTCCTCGAGGGAGTGCCGGGCCTCGCGAAGACCCTCCTTGTCAACACCCTGGGCTCCGTCCTGTCGCTGGACTCGGGCCGGATCCAGTTCACGCCGGACCTCATGCCGAGCGATGTCACGGGCACCCAGGTCATGAGCGAGGACCCCGCCACGCGGGAGCGGCGGCTCTCCTTCCGCAAGGGGCCGATCTTCGTCCACCTGCTCCTCGCCGACGAGATCAACCGGACCCCGCCCAAGACGCAGGCGGCGCTCCTCGAGGGCATGGCCGAGGGGCAGGTGACTGCGGGCGGCGCGCGGCACGCGCTCCCGCTGCCCTTCTTCGTGCTGGCGACCCAGAACCCGATCGAGCAGGAGGGGACCTATCCGCTGCCCGAGGCCCAGCTCGACCGCTTCATGTTCATGCTCAAGGTGGACTACCCCGAGCGCGCCGAAGAGGTCGCGATCGCGCTGCGGACGACGCAGGAGGAGGCGCCGACGCCGGGCCGCGTCCTCTCGGGCGACGAGATCACGGCGCTCCAGGGGCTCGTCCGCAAGGTGCCGGTGTCGGATTATGTGGTTACCTATGCGACGGACCTCGTGCGCGCGTCGCGGCCCAAGACGCCCCCGGCGCCGAAGTTCGTGAACGACTTCGTGACTTGGGGAGCCGGGCCGCGCGCGGTGCAGTACCTCGTCCTCGGCGCCAAGGCGCGCGCGCTCCTCGACGGGCGCATCAACGTCTCGTGCAACGACGTCCGCGCGGTCGCCCCGATCGTGATGCGGCACCGCGTCTTCACGAACTTCAACGCGGACGCGGAGGGCGTGACCTCCGACAAGATCGTCGAGATGCTCCTCAAGGAAGTGAAGGAGCCGGAATCCAAGGACCTGCCCAAGTGAGTCGTCAGCCATCAGCGTTCAGCTCTCAGCCGTCTGCTGATCGCCGGTGGCTGATTGCTGGTTGCTGATTGCTGATTGCTGAGATCCATGCGTGCGGTCACGGAGTTGCTTCCGCCGGCGGCGCTCGCCCGCTTCGCCAACCTCGACCTCGTCGCGCGCTGGATCGTCGAAGGCTTCCTCTCCGGCCTCCACAAGTCGCCCTACCACGGCTTCAGCGTCGAGTTCGCCGAGTACCGGCAGTACACGCCCGGCGACGACCTGCGCCACTTCGACTGGAAGGCCCTCGCGAAGTCGGACCGCCACTACGTGAAGAAGTACCACTCGGAGACGAACCTGCGCGGCCATCTGCTCGTCGATTGCTCGGCCTCCATGGGGTTCGGCGAGCCGGTCACGAAGCTGCGGTACGCGGAAGCGATCGCGGCGGCGTTGGCGCACCTCATGATCCGCCAGCAGGATGCCGCGGGCGTGGTCCTCTTTGCCGACGAAGTGGTCCGCAGCCTGCCGCCGAAGGCCTCCTGGCGCCATTTCCGAGAGA
>JACQVW010000004.1 GCA_016209535.1 Planctomycetota bacterium
GCGCTGGGGTGGATCGAGGGGGTCGCGGACCTCTTCGTGAGCCTCTCGAAGCTCGCCGGGGGCTACGTGGGGCACATCGCGCGGCGGAAGCAGCCCCTGGCGGCGCTCGGGTACCTCGTGACGGCCCTCGCGACCGGCGCCATCGCCCTCGTCGAGACGGCGGCGGCGCTCGTGTCGCTCCGGAGCGGCGCCTGGGCCGCCCGCGGCTTCCGGGGTCCGCTGCGGGACTTCCTCCTCGCCGACGCGGTGGACCGGAGCCGCTACGGCCGCGCCCATGGCCTCGAGCGGGCCGCGGACATGCTGGGCGCGGTGGCGGGACCCCTCGCGGCGGCCACGATCGTCGCCCTGGGCTTCGGGTTCCGGAGCGTGATCCTCTGGAGCGCGGTGCCCGGCGTGGTCGCGGCAGGGGCGATGCTCTTCCTGGTCCGGGAGCGGCGTGCGGCGGGGCCTGCGCCGGGAGCCGGTGGCGAGGGCGCCGCCTCGACCGCCGGCTCGAACGCCGGACCCGGGGCGGGCACCGGCACCCACCGCGACGCCGGCGCAGGCCCCGCCGCGATCCCGCGCGCATTCTGGGTCCTCCTGGCCGGCGTCCTCCTCTTCGGCCTGGGCGACTTCTCCCGCACGTTCCTGATCCTGCTCGCGGGCCAGGCGCTCGGCGGGGCGGCGCCGGCCGGAGGGGCGCTCGGCGGCGGAGCACCGAGCGCTGGGGCCTTCAGCGCGGCCGCGGTCGGCCTCTACGCGCTCCACAACGCGGTGAGCGCCGCGGCGGCCTATCCGGCCGGAGCCCTCGGCGACCGGTTCGGCAGGCGGCGCGTCCTCGTCGCAGGCTACGCCGTGGGCGTGGCCACGAACCTCCTCCTCGCGGGGTTCTCCGGCTCCGCCGCCTGCATCGGGATCGTGATCGTCCTCTCGGGCGTCTACGTGGCGGTGGAGGAGACCCTCGAGAAGGCCCTGGCCGCCTCGATCCTGCCGCGGGAGGTCCGGAGCCTGGGCCTCGGCCTCCTGGCTGCGGCCAACTCGGTGGGGGACATGGCCTCGAGCGTCGCCGTGGGGCACCTCCTCGACGCGGGCCGGCCGGGCTGGGCCTTCGGTCTCGCGGCGGGGGCCGGCGCGCTGGGCGTGCTGTGGCTCGCCGCCACGGCACGGTGGCTCCGACTCCCTCAGCCCTCCTGACCCGGGGCGCGGCGGCGGTTCGACGGCCAGACCGTGTCCGCATCGTCGCCCTCGCCACCCTCGCGGCCATCCTTGCCGAGGCAGCGGACCACGGGGCCGTCGTCCGTGAGCTCGTAGGCGTACTCGCCGCCCCAGGGGTCGATGGGGTAGTCGTCGAGGCCCGGGAGCTTCCTGCCGTCGCTCGAGCGGGGGTCCACGAGCTCCTCGCTGGACTCGCGGTAGCGCCCCTCGAGGGCATAGAGGGTGTTCGCGGCGGTGACGATGGCCATGAGGTCTGCGCGAACCTTCGTGCGATAGCCCTCGCCGATCATGGGAATCACCTTCACTGTGACGATCGTCGCCAGGGTGCCCAGGATGGCGAGGACCACGATCAGCTCGAGGAGCGTGAAGCCGGGAGAGGACTTGCTTGGGGCACGGTGCATGAGGAGGGCTCCTTTCCGGGTTGCCAGTTCCCGAGCAGCGATGTCCTGGGCCTGACCAGCAACCCACGTGCCTCCATCACAGGCGCAACAGTGGGGCCGCTCGAGCGCCGCGTGCCGGGCCGACTTGGCGCAAGCTCGGTCCAACTCCTGCGCACCGAGGCGGACCCACCGCGGCCCTCGCGTGTGTCTGGCTGCAATCCACCCCTGGGGGAAAACCAGCTTCAGCGGACCCGGTTCCCGGCCCCCGGCCCCGGGGCGGCCTCCTGCGGGACGAGAGCGCGGGGACGCACCTGGAGCTCGCCATGCCCCCGGGCTTCCACCTCGAGCTGCGCTCCTCGAACGGAGACCTGGCCGTGGAGGGTGCGCGGGGCTCGGTCGAGGCCCGGACCTAGAGCGGGTCGATCGAGCTCGCCCGGGTGCAGGGCGATGTCCGCGCGGAGACCTGGAACGGCCGGATCGCGGCGCGGGACCTCGATGGGAAGGTGGACCTCGAGACGAGGAACGGCTCCATCCGCCTGAGCGCGGTGGGCCTCTCCTCGCCGCCGAGCGTGCGCGCCGTGACCCGGAACGGCTCGGTGTCTCTCGAGCTGCCGTCCGCGGTCAGTGCGAGGCTGTCCCTCGCGACGCGGAACGGCAGGGTCAGGAAAGTCCTCGAGGCGGGCCACGTGGAGGACCTCGAGGCCTCGCGGAGCCGCGTGCGGGCGGTCCTGAACGGCGGAGCGGGGGAGATCGCGGCCGAGACGTCGAACGGGGACGTGGACTTGCGCTTGAGGCCGTGAGGGGCCGCGAGGGGCCGTGACATCCGCGACGTTGGCGGCCGCGAGGGTCAGCCCCGCGCGCCGAGCAGGTGCCGCAAGACGAGCTGGTCCAGCGCCTCGTAGTCGCGCGCCGCGACGAGCCTCGAGACCGTCGCCTCGTCGAGGCTCCGCGCCTTGTCCACGAGCAAGAGGAACGTCTCCTTCGAGTGCTTCAAGTGCGCGGTGGAGACCTCGCGCTTCTGGGTGCGCAGGGCCTTCACGTCCAGCCCCACCCACTCGCCGCGCTGGCCGTAGTCGTGACGCTCGAGGACGCGCACCTGGTTGAAGGCCCGCCGCAGGTCCACGGAGCCGAAGGCCTTGTCCTGGTCGTACTTGAGCCCGTTCTGGTCGTTCAGGTGGACGCTCCAGAGCTTCTTGTGGCGGAGCGCGTAGGCCATCTCGTCCGAGGGGTCGAGGCCCGCGAGGATCGCGTGGGCCGACTCCATGAGCGCTCCCACGCGCGACGGGTCGTCCGTCAGGTACGCCGTCGCGACCGCATGGCCCATGGTGGGCAGGTACGCGAGGTCCATGGGCTCGTTGGGCTTGGGCTCGATCAAGATCCGGATCCCCTTGTCGGCTGCGAGGAGGTGGTTCACGGCCTCCACGATCTGCCCGGCGGCCCGCGCCGGGTCCTTCGCCTCGCGGATGTAGGTGCCCTCGCGGGCGAGCCAGAGGACGATCCGGTCGCAGCCCACCTCGCGGGCGATCTCGACGGCCCTGAGCGAGCGGTCGATGGCGTACTGGCGGTCCGAGGCGCTGTTCGAGGTGTAGGCGCCGTCGGCCGTGCGCGGGTCCTCCCAGAGCCGCGGCGCCACGAACTCGGCGACGAGGCCGAGGTCGTCCAGGCGCTTCTTGACATCGCGGGCCTTGCGGAGGGCGTCGGCCTGGGAGTAGCGGTCGATCTGGGGCACGACGTCGTCGTCGTGGAACTGGACGCCCTCGAACCCGAGCTGCGTGTAGACCTTGAGCTTCTCGTCGAAGGCGAACGACTCGCGCACGGGGGGGCCGAAGGGGTCCGCGCCCTCGTGGATGTTCCAGGGGCCGAAGGAGAATCGGTAATTGCCGGGCATGTTAGCCTCCTTTGACGGTCGTGGAGGTTGGGAGAGGGAACGGAGCCATTAGACTGCGAGGGCCACGGGGTGAAAAGGGGGGAGGCATCCCGCGGGCGAGGCGCGCCGCGGGTCCCGGCGCACGACCTTGACCCGGACCGGGTCCCTGGGCGAGACTATACGCGGCGTGGATACGGGCTTCGGCTTGAGCCATGGAGAGCGCAGGGTTCCAGGACCTCCTTCAGCGGGCGCAGGCTGGGGAGAGAGGGGCCATGGAGGAGCTCCTCGAAGTGGCGCGACCCTACCTCGCGCAGGTGGCCCGGACCTGCGCCCGTCCGGCCCGAGGCAGCCAGAGCGTCTCCGACCTGGTCCAGGAGGCGGAGGTGCGGGTGTGGCAGAAGCTGGACCAGTTCTGCGGCGGCAAGAACGACGCGGAGAGCCTGGCGATGTTCCGGAGCTGGCTCGCCCAGATCGTGCGGCGGGTGGGCTTGAACCTGGAGCGCAAGCGCGGCGCCCAGCGCCGCAGGCCTGCGGCAGGACGCCTCCTCCGCCAGGGCGGGCCGCTCTCCGGCGGACGCGAAAGCGGGTCAGGGGCTGCCGAGCTGGCCGGCTCGGGCTCGACGCCCATCGACCAGGCGATCCGGAAGGAGGAGGCGCTCCGGCTGCACGCCGCCATGGAACGGCTCCTCGACGAGACCGCCCGCGCCGTGGTGCGGCTCCACGCCTTCGAGGGGCTCTCCCTGCGCAAGGTGGCCCAGCGCCTCGAGTTGAGCTACGACGAGGTCCGGGACCGTTATCGGTCGAGCTTGCGCCGCCTCGAGGAGGAGATGCTGGGCGGGAGCGGGAGCTGAGAGCTCCAGTTCCGGCGTGGTTCAAGATCGGGTGTCACCCGATCTTGAAC
>JACQVW010000280.1 GCA_016209535.1 Planctomycetota bacterium
AGATTCGCCTCGACGCCCTCGAAGCTCGCCGTCTCGCCCTCCTCGGCGGCTCCCCCGCCGTCTCCCCGACCGGCCGCGCGCAGCCTCGCGACGACGCCGAGGATGTCCTCGGCGTCCTTGCCCAGCTCCACCGCGAGCACCGCCTCGGGCACGCCGGCGAGCGAGATCCCGCGCAAGCAGAACGCCACCTCGCCCCGGAGGAGCCCGAGCACCTCGAGGGGGCTCTTCCCCGTGAGCTGGACGAAGGGTCCCGAGCCCTGGCGCACCTGCTCTTGGACGAGCGCGATGAGGCCTGCGAAGGTGCGCTGCGTGCCGGGGTCGGAGAGGATGCGGCCCGGCAGCGTGCCCGAGAGCTTCTCGTCGAGCCGCGCCACGTTCCCCACACCGGCGTAGACGAGCGCCGGCGCCGGGAAATGAGCCTCGGGCGAGAAGCGCTTCGCCGCGCCGGGCTTCTCGGCCTCCTGGGCCGCGCCCGCGGAAGGCCAGCACGCAAGCGCGAGGCCGAGGAGCGCAAGGCCGAGGAGAGTGACGCAGGGGACAGCGACGCGGCGGACCGGTGGTCGCGGCATGGTGAGCCTCCCGAGTTGAGGTTTGAGGATAGGAGGTTTGAGGATAGACGGATTGTCGCTCACCGGACCGTCCCCTTTCACGTGAAAACGCCGCGAGCGGGGGGGAAGGGCGGCCTGAGCCTGAGGCTGTCAGCCTGTGGCTGTCTGGCTTGACGGGCCCACGCGGGTTCGGCCCGCCTCATGACCAGGTCGCGCCGGCAGATTCCAGCGCACTGCCTACTCCGGGCACGCCCCCGGGCCGCAGCCGCGCAGGTCCGCGGGGCCGGCGTCGATCCCGCACTCCGGATACGGGGCGGGGATCGGCGGGTGAGGGCGACGCTATGGGCACCCCGGACCCGCCGCGCACGTGGCATAGGTCTGGCAGCCCATGCCCTTCGCGGGAGGCAAGCCGCCCCCGAAGAGGAAGGTCAGCTCGGCGATGGGGTCGGAGATGTCCTTCCGCTGGTCCCCGTTGAAGTCCAAGGCCTCGAGGCAAGCCGGCTGCCTGCCGCCGGAGAACAGGAACGACAGGTGGAAGACCGCGTCGGAGAGGTCCATCTTGCCGTCGCCGTTCGCATCGTAGGTGACCTGTCTGCCCCCACCCGAGGTCACCCGGATCTTGTGCTCCGCCGTCGAGCTGACCGGCGCGGCGCAGCGCCTGTCGTCCACGAAGACGCGCCCGATGACCTCGCCGTCGCCGACGGGACTCCCCGTCCGGAGGATCACCGTGGGCCCGTCGTCGGCTCCCTCGATCGCGCCATCGCCCGAGACCATCCACTTGAAGGCAAGGGGCTCGCCGGCGTCGCCGGTCCCGGCGGTGGAGCCGCCCGCATCGAGGACGACGAGCGCGCCCTTCCCCGCGGTCTCGGGGCCGGCGATGCGCCCCACCTCCTGCGAGTCATTGCAGTCCACGACGGTGACGACCACGTCGTCGATCTCCCCCGTCTCCGACGCGCCTCCGGTGCTCCCCGTGAAGCCGACCACGGCGTCGGTGTCCCCCTGGTTCGAGAGCGGATCCACTTGCGCCTCGGCGATGGGCTGCTCGTCGCCCGCGCCGGCCCCCGCCCCCTGGCCTCCCACGACGTAGACGGAAACCTTGCCCTCGGACCGATAGACCACGCGGAAGCGAACGCCGCTCGGGCCCCAGCAGTCCGGCAGCGGCGAGGGGCTCACCGCCACGGAGTGCACGCTGCCCGAGTTGTTGATCCCCAGGTGCCAGGCCGCGTCGTTCGCGGGGGCGCCGCTGCGCTCGTTGAAGAGCTGTGCGGCCCAGGTGTCCACCTCGACCGAGAAGCTCGGGGCAGCCCGGTTGAAGTCGTGGTGGATCCCCGAGTAGCCGAGCCCGCCGCCGGCGGCGCCGACGCGGCCCGTGTCCCGCCCCGCCATGAGGGTCAGGGTCACCCCGTCGGCCGGGTTCGGGTCGCCCGCGGGCGGGATCTTCGGGATCCCGCTGTGGGACATGTACACCGTGTACTCGACGACGATGGCGCCCGTGCCGGCGGGGACGGGCGTCTTGATGAAAGCGGACGTCGCGTTGTCGAAGGACCCTTCCTGGGTGAGCCGCAGGCGGCCCCCCATCACCCGGGGCGAGAAGCCCGACGCGCCGCCGCAGCCGGCCCCGCAGTTTCCCTGCATCGACGAGGGCAGGGTCCCCGCGGGAGTCGTGTCGAAGTCCTGGCTGTAGACGACCCTGCCCTGCCTGCCGTCCTGGTTGTCGAACTGCTCGATCCTGGGCGGCGGGCCCACCTGGAACTGCGTGAAGGAGATGCGCCCCGGGTTGGACGCGCTCTGGTGCTTCGAGTGCATGAACCCCACCAGGAGCTCGTCATCGGCCGCCAGCCCCTGCCAGGCGTCCGAGCCCACGAGCTTCCAGGAGGCCCCGTCAAACGAGGCGTAGCCGGAGAGGACCTCGCCGCGCCGCTCGAGCCGGAAGTAGCTCGGCTGGTTCACGAGATGCGGGCCGCCCATGTCGGGGTCGGGGAAGAGGTACCCCGAGTTGACGTTCGGCGCATCGACCCGGTGGTTGCGGCGGAGCTGCCAGAAGACGCCGTCGCCGCGTACATGGTCGGCGCCGGCGCCGGGGTCGGCTTCGAGGTTGGCGTGGACCAGGGAGTACTTCGAGTTGGGGGCGCAGTCCTTGCGCGCCATGAGCCCGTAGCGGCCCCACCGGCCTCCGGACGCGGGGAAGGTGCGGCTCGTGACCCGCACGGTGGCCCTGAAGTCCCCGCGCACGCGCACGTAGGCGAAGTGGAAGGAGTCTCCTCCGTCCCAGACGTCGTTCCCGGAGCCCTGGATCGTGTAGACGTCGTCCGCGGTGCCCAGCATCTCGTCGGGGCCCGCCGTGGCCGTGAGCGAGCCGGGGCCGGCGGCCAGGTCGGCCGGCCGGCCGATGTCGTGCGAGTCGTCGAAGACGCCGAGGCGGCCGGTATGGGCGAGCGAGCCCTTAACCTCGGCCTCCCCCGCGACGAGAGCACAGTCGTTCACGGTGCCGAGCGGCGCGCCGGCGGCTCCAGGCGCCAGGGCGACGTCATAGTACACTCCCGTCGAGCCAAGGACCGAGGCCGCCACGTTCCAGGTGATGAAGGGGCCGTCCTCGACGGTCGTCACGACGCCGCCGTGAGAGACGTTCGAGATCGTGCCCGTCGCCCCCGCGGTGGGACGGTACCACTCCGTGAGCCTCACGGTCCCCGACCCCTTCCCGTTCCCCTGGAGCACCACCCGGATGGGGTTCGCGACCGGGCAGCAGTCGGGGTTCTCGACGGACCGCCGGACCTCGAGCGTCTGCTCGTCGATGGCGCTCGGGAGCGCGCCCAGGAACGCGACCTGGTCCTGGTTCTTGTTGGAGAGCTTCTTGCCCGTCTCCGGGTCCACGAGCCCGAGCCGGAAGGACCAGTCTCCGACCCCCTGCCAGACGAGGACCGTGATCTTGTTGCGGCCCGCCTCTAGGAGGGCGGGGGTCCTCTCGGAGCAATCGGGGTCCGCCGCGCGGCAGACGCTGCGGTTCAGGATGAGCTTGTCGTTGAGCCAGACCTGCAGGGCGTCGTCGCTCGCCGTGCAGAGGTCGACGCACAGCGGCTGCCCCGTGCGGTTCTCGACGAAGGTCTGCGCGACCCCGAGGACGTTCTCCCGGGCGACGAAGGGTATCGAGAAGTCGCTCGCGAAGTCGTCGTACCGCTCGACGAACGCCTCGTAGTCGATCAGGTCGCAGCCGAAGAAGGCAGGGGCGTCGCAGTCGAGGCCCGGCTCCGCCAGGCCCAAACCCTCGAGGACCTCGACGGATACCCAGCGAGGGCTCGCGTTCCCCGCGATCGCGCCGTAGAGCTGCGCCGCCTCGAAGGCCGTCGCCAGCGCCTCGCCTCCGAAGTCGATGTCGGACCAGATCTCGCCCGGTGCGGGGCTCTCCTGGGCGAGGTCGTGGGGGGCCAGCCAGCTCCCCAGCATGGTCGCCGCCCCCCCGCCGTCGCAGCCGTAGGGGTTGCCGAGCGGGAAGAGCATGTTCCACCCGCCCGCCCGGATCCAGCCGGAGGGATTGACGTCGCCGGGGTCAGCCCGGCCTGAAGACTCGAGCCCGAAGACGAGGAGCGCGCAAAGGGCTTGAACGGCGAGACAACTCCCCCTTCTCGTGCGAGCGCTCATGAAGAAGCTCCTCGGCTCCTTTAGCTGCCGGCTCCGCCCGTCGACCCCTCGGGCGGCTACGGTGTCCATTCCGATAGAACCCAACAGGGATTCTCGTCGAGGCTTCTGGTGCCGTCAAGGGCGTGGATCGCACCCGTCGTAGCGCTCGCAGCCCAGGTTCCCCTGGGGTCCGCTCGGGTCCGGACCACAGGGACCCCGGCTCGGCGCTCCCGGCGGGGCAGGCACTACCCCGCCCAGGAACAGGAAGATCAGGAGAGAAATGCCGTCGGAGATGTCGAGCACCGGGCTGTCGTCCGTGTTGGCTGCCTCCAGGCAATCGGGCCGCTTGCCGCCGAGGAAGAGGAACGCGAAGATCGCCACCGCGTCGCTGACGTCGTTGCGTCCGTCGCCGTTCGCATCGCCGCGGTGGAACTGGGCTTCGCAGAAGCGAACGGTCAGGGCCTCGAGGCGCGCGGCCACCGTCGCCCCGCGGAAGGTGACGGCGTTCGGAGCAGGCAGGCCGCCCGTACCGCCGGCACCGTCTGCCAG
>JACQVW010000281.1 GCA_016209535.1 Planctomycetota bacterium
CCTCACGCGCACCCCGGCGAGGCCGCGCAGTCCGGCTCGCCGGTCGGCTCGCACTCGGGGTAGATCCCCGGCGGCTCGCGTCCCGCGAAGTCGATGGGCTCCTCGTCGCGCGAGTGGCCGATCGGGCCGTGCGGCTCACGGAGTCGGGAGGCTTGGTCATCACGCGCCAAGACTCCCCCGACCCCGGCGAGGATCACCGTCTCCTTCTCTCGACGAGCCAAGACGTCTCGGTCGATCTCGCCGTCCGCATCGGACCGGCTTGCTGCGCACCCGGTTCCGCTCGCGTCGACTACCTGTATAGCTAGCGAGCAATTTACCTGTTAAAACGCTCGCCATGTTTACACGAAGGTTGGTGGCTCCAAAGCGATCCTTCTTGCGCTTCGGGCCGCGTGGGACGGGGAAGTCCACCTGGCTGCGGCAGGTCCTGCCATCGGCCCGCTGGTACGACCTGCTACACAACGAGGAGTATGTCCGACTCCTGGCGGAGCCGGCCCAGTTCCGGCGCGAGGTCGAGGCGCTCGATCCCGGCTGGATCGTCGTCGACGAGGTCCTTTGCTCGAGACTTGGGTGCTCCATGAGCTGCGGGCGCAACTGGCCTGCTCGAGGCTGGGCGGTGAGCTGAGCTACTACAAAAGACGGCCCGGTGAAGATCCTGCCGCTCCGCGACTTCCTCGAGCATCTCCCCGAGATCCTGCGCTGACGTGTCGGAGCGACATCATGGCACGGACCGGGCCGCGGACGCCGCCCGAGAGAACGGGCGATAACGAACGACTAGCAGCGAGGAGGCCGCCCGCCCCCGCACGCGGGCGCGCGCTCAGGCGCACCCCGGCGAGCCCGCGCAATCCGCCTCCGCGGACGGCTCGCACTCGGGGTAGAGCCCCGGCGGCGCGCCTCCCGCGAAGAGGAAGAGGAGCGTGTGGACCGCGTCGGAGATGTCGACCTCGCCGTCTCCGTTCGAGTCGCAGGCCTCGAGACAGGGGGGAAGGGCGCCTCCCGTGAAGAGGAACGCGAGCCCGAACACGGCGTCGGAGATGTCGAGCTCCCCGCCTCCCTCGCAGTCGCCGCGCAGGAAGAGGGAGCCCGGCGGGCCCACGAGGACCTCCATCGCCTCCGAGGGCGGGCCCTCCTTGCCGTTCCCGAGGGCCGTCACGCGGTAGGCGTGGGGGCCGGGGGGCACCCCCTCGTCGGTGAAGCTCGTGGCGACGACGGGGGCGCCGTTGCAGCGCGCCCAGGAGGCCCCGCCGTCTCCGCTGCGGTGAACGTTGTACCCGTCGATGGCGAAGAGCGGCGACGCCGCGGGCTGCCAGGCGAGCGCCACCGAGCCGCCGGAAGCCTCGGCCGTGAGACCCGCCGGCGCGGGCGGACACGGGATGCTCGACGGGTCTGCGGGATCGGAGCCGCTCTCGACCTCGTCTAGGTTCCGCCAGCCGTCCTCGTCGCGGTCGATCCCGATCCTCCGCCCGCACCCGGGCGGCACGGCGGTGACCGTCAGCACCGCGTCCCCCGCCGCGACGAACGCCGAGAGCGCGCTCTCGGTGCGGCTCTCGCTCGTGCGGTCGGAGTCGAAGGCGCCGCCGCCGCGGTAGACGTAGCCCCGCAGGACGCCGGAGACCGGCCCGTGGATTGCGAGGTCGCATTCCCCGGCGTCGGCCCGGGCGCGCAGGAGGACGTACCGCTCCAGCTTCGGTGACGGGCTCAGGCGGATGTTGGCCTGGTCGAGCGTGACCTGCTGGCCCACGGCGGGCGCGAGGCCCGTCGGGAACGCGAGGAGGAAGGCCTCGAGCTCGCGCACCTTCTGGCTCCCGCTCCGGCCCGGCTGGTCGGGGAACGTGAACTGCCTCGCGGGGAGGCGGAAGAAGTTGAAGAGGTTCGGGACGGCACCGTCGTGGAGGAAGCCGAAGCCGCGCACCTGGTCGCCCGTGTGGGGCGTGGGCGCCGCCTCGAGCCGGAAGGGCGAGTCGCTCGCGATGCTGGGAAGCGCGTAACCGTACATGCCCACCTTCTGGTAGAGGTTGCGCAGGTGCGCGACCTTGAAGTCCTGCGTGAGGATCTCGAAGGACCCATGGCCGTCGGTCCCCAGGGGCAGCGCGTGGCAGGAGGCGCAAGGGTCGCCGTCGCCGCCGAGCCCGCTGCGGCTCCCGTTCGAGTCGAAGATCTGCTTCCCGGCGGCCTGCTGGGGCGTGAGGGTGCCGTCGAGATTGGCGATGGGGTTGGGAGGATAGCGCACGGTCAGGATGAAGTCCCGGAAGCGCTCCATCTCCTCGACGGGAAGCGGCGCGTCCATCCCGAGGAGGCCCTGGAACGCGGGCCGGAACGCGAGGAAGGCCTTCTCCTCGCTGAAGGGATCGCCGGAGCCGCCGTTCCGGTCGCCGCGCCAGTGCATCGCGCCGGCGCCGGCCATGCCGCGGAGGCTCTGGGTCGTCATGGGGCCCTTCATGGGGTGGAAGTCGGCGAGCGGAGAGCCGCCCTGGACCGCGACGCGGACGAGCGGGTTGTCCTCCACCGCGCCGCCCGGGTCGCCCAGGTCCCAGGCGAGGCTGTCGAAGTCGGCGAAGACGTGGCAGCTCGCGCAGGCCGCGTCGCCGTGGCCCGAGCGGCTCGCGTCGTAGAGGACCCGCCGGCCGCTCCGCACGGGGGGCGGCTCGGGGTCGTAGCGCAGCGGGACGGCGGACACCTGGAGGCGCGCTCGCGTGTCTACGATCGAGACCGTCTGGTCGAAGCGGTTGAGGATGTAGAGGCGGCCGCGCCCCTCGTCGAGGGCGAGGCCGCTCGGGCCGCCGCCGACCGGGATGCGCGCGAGGACCCTGGCGTCCTTGTCCAGCACCGCGACCTTGCGCGAGCCGAAGGCCGCGGCGTACAGGGTCTCGCCGTCCGAGGCGATCTCCATGCCCAGCGGGAAGGCGAGGCTCTGGTCCCTCTCCTCCACCGGGCCCGCCGGCACGGAGTAGTCGATGTGGGGGTTCATGTGGACGGAGGTCACGGTCGAACCGCGGATGACCGCCATGCGGCTCTCGGCGATGTACAGGCTGCCGCGGAGGTTGACAAGAAGCGGAGCGGGCCCGCCCGCCGCCCGCCCCCCCGCGCGTCTCGCCTCTGGATTTCTCGCTCCCTTGCCCTTACCCTGGAAGGCCCTAGGTTTGGGTGAACCTGTGAACCTCAGTCCTGCTGCATGGAGGAGCGCGCTGTGAAGGGTCCCTTGGCTCTCAGAGGCTTTCTGTCGTCCGTCCTCCTCGTCTCCTTGTTGCACGCGGGTGCCCCTGCGTGGGGCGACGAGGTCTGCGACGAGTTCCCCGAGGTCCACGCGCGGTGGACCTACCGCGTGCCCAAGTGCGGGGCCACCATGAGCCTCGACGCGAAGCCGGGCTACCTGCGCCTGGATGTCCCCGACGGCAGCACGGCGCCGGGAGACTTCGACAACTGGGCCGGCGCGGACGCGGCGCCCACCTTCCAGCGGACCGACATGGGCTCCGGGGACTGGACCATCTCGAGCCGCGTCGAGTTCGAGCTGCTTCCTACGGGGACTTTCTACCACGCAGGCCTCTTCTTCGCCTTCGGCTCCGAGGCGGACAACGACCTCGTCTACTGGGGCGAGTACTCGGGGAACGGCATCCTCGCCGTCGAGCGCGCCGGGAACAACATCCGGCCCACCTACACGGCCGATCCGGGCCCCGTGTCCCTCCAGGTCGAGAAGGTGGGGGGTGAGTACCACTTCCGCCACCGGGCCGACGACGGCCTCGACTGGACGGAGGATGTCGTCGACACGGCCAACATGACCTCCACCGAGCCCGTGGGCCGCGTGGGCCTCATCCTGAAGACCTGGGGCGGCGGGGCGGCGCCGCAGGCGACGGCCGACTTCGACTACTTCTGCCTCAGCGTGCCCGACGCGACGCTGCCCGCGGGCGTGGTCGCGGACCCGATCCCGATCGTCGCCCCCATCACGGGCTTCTCCTGCTCGAAGACCCCCGAGGGAGGGATCCAGCTCGACTGGACGAACTGCCCCGACGCCTCGGGGGAGATCCGCGTCAAGATCGGGGACCAGGTCGTGGCCACGCTGCCGTCCACGGCGACAGCGGCGACCATCCCGCCGCCGCTCCCGGGAGGCACCATCATCACCGTCACCGTGGACAACGGTTTCATGCGCCCCGTGAGCTGCACGATCACGAAGACGATCGTCGACATCTGCGATGACTTCGACGAGGACCCCCTCGTGGGCGGAGACTGGGTGCTCCGGACCCCGCTCAGCGTGGCCGCGGGGCCCACGGTGAACGTGGAGGACCACCCCGGCTACCTCCGCTTCTACACGCCGTCGGCGGCCATGGCGGGCCAGCACTTCGACAACTGGGCGGGAGTCGACCTCGGGCCGAGCCTCGAGCGCTACGACATGGGCACGAGGGACTGGTTGATCTCGACGCGCCTGGAATGGCCTGAGGAGATCGGCTCGCCCCCGGGCACGCACCACGTGGGCCTCATGTTCGCCTACGGCCGCGGGCAGCCCGACGACCCGTTCAACGACGTCACCTACTGGGGGCAGTACGGGAACGCCACCACCCTGCGCGTCGAGCGCACCGGCGCCGCCCTCACGCCCCAGATGGCCTACGACGGCGCGCCCGTCTCGCTCCAGGTGCAGAAGGCGGGGACCCAGTACACCTTCAGCCATCGCCAGGACGACGGCGACGACTGGATCAACGACGCTACCTACTCCCTCCGGCTTCCTTTCCCCAACAACCCCGGGGCCTCGCCGCCCGCCGGGACTCCCGTCAGCCGCGTGGGCCTCCTCATCAAGACCTGGGGCGGCGGCGCGCCCGAGGTGACGGCCGACTTCGACTACTTCTGCCTCCAGGTCGCGGACAGCCCGCCGGAGGCGAAGATCATCGTCGAGCCCCCCTCCGGGTCCGTGCCCCTGGAGGTGGCCTTCTCGGCCGCGGACTCCGAGGACCCGAGCGGCGGCACGCTCACCTTCAAGTGGGACTTCGGCGACGGCGCGACGGGGGAGGGCGAGATCGTGAGGCACACCTACACCGCCCCGGGCATCGTGACCGTGACCCTCACGGCCACCGACGACGAGAAGAACGTCGGCACCGCGACGGTGGACCTCTACCTCTCCGACGACACGTCGCCGCTCGCGCTCGTGCGGCTCGGCACCCAGGGCCAGAACGGCATCGCGAGGGTGGACCGCTCGGGCGCGCAGCCCGCCTACTGCCTCGAGGTGGGAGGGGGCGCGATCCTGGGGACGACCGACCAAGGCTTCTTCCTCCAGAAGAAGGTCGCCGGCGACTTCAAGGTGACGGCCAAGATCACCGCAGGCGATCTCTCGGTCGGCCGGCCGAAGGCGGGGATCATGGCCCGGCTCGGCCTCGACGCAAAGAGCGCGAACGCCATGATGGAGGTCGACGGCGACGACGACGGCTACGGTTTCCAGTACCGGCGGCTGAACAACTCGGGCACGGCGAGGAAGGGCGGCCCCGCGGCCACGCCGCTTGCCGGGCTGCCCGCCTGGGTCCAGCTCGAGCGACAGGCCAGCCTCTTCATCGGCTCCTACTCGACGGACGGCTCGAGCTTCGTCGAGTACCACCGCGAGGACATCCCGAACCTCAACGTCCCCGAGCTCTTCGTGGGCTTCGCGGCGTCATCGGGAGATATCACGGTGGTGGGGCGGTATTGCGCCGAGCTCAGCTTCGGCGACGAGGTGCCCCCGGAGGACTGCGCGGCGCCCGGCGACGAGGACGTGGACGGGAAGGCCGACTGCGCCGACGAGGACTGCGCCGGCCTGCCCATCTGCCAGGCGAAGCGCTTCCACCGCGGCGACGCCGACGACAACGGCTCGCTCCAGCTCACGGACGCGATCCGCATCCTCGGGTTCCTGTTCCTCGGTGGCCTCGCGCCCTCCTGCATGGTGGCGGCGGACGCCGACGACAACGGGACGCTCCAGCTCACGGACGCGATCCGGATCCTGGGGTTCCTCTTCCTCGGCGGGCCGCCGCCGGCGCCCCCGGGCCCGCCGCCGGAGAGCTCCTGCGGCTCCGACCCGCCGGGGTCGCCGGACCTGGGCTGCGAGACCTACTCGAACTGCTAGCCGCCGGCCAGTCCTCGAGGCGGGGCATACCCTCATGGCTCCGGGAGACACCCCGATGTCCGGAAGCAAGGTCCTCTACGCATGGTCCGCCGGGGGGACGTCAAGGCCGTGAAGACCCTGGCTGTCACGGCCGGGGAGGGAATTTCCGGACCGGCCGGGGAGGGAAGTAGATCCATCTTTTCTTCGAAAAGGTTCTCCAAGGATTTCTTGAAGTAGTCCTTCCAACGCCCCCCTTCCCAGCAC
>JACQVW010000256.1 GCA_016209535.1 Planctomycetota bacterium
AGGGCCAGGGCGAGGGCGGGCGGGAGGGCCGCCCGGGCGAGCCGGGTCGTCTTGGGCGCGGTCATGGGGGGTGGACTCCTTTCTCGTTGAGCGGTCAGCGAACCCGCCGGCCGCCCTGAAGGCGCGGGGACCGGCGGCACTCAAGATACCTGAGGCCCGGAGGAAACGGAAGGTGGTCGGTGTGCCTGTCCGGGGGCTCCTGGGCCGCGTGCTTGACCCCGCTCGGCGGCGGGCTGACAATTCGCTGGGTCTCCCCATCCCCCCACGACGAGGCCTTCGAGGTCGTAAATCCGAGGCGCGCGCTCATGACTCCACGCCGGCTCCTTCCCTTCGTGCTTCTCTCCGTTCTCGCTTGGCATGCCGGCGCTCGAGGGCAGACTGCACCGGGCGCCTCAGGCCCTCTCCCCCTTACCGAGGCCATGCTCAAGGGCCTCAAGGCCCGCTCGATCGGCCCCGCCGTCATGGGCGGCCGCGTCTCCGACATCGCCCTCGACCCGAAGGACCCCTTCACGTTTTACGTCGGGTTCGCCACGAGCGGCGTCTGGAAGACCGCGAACAACGGCGTGACGCTGGAGCCGATCTTCGATGGCCAGCCCGTCCAGTCGATCGGCGCCGTGGCCGTGGCGCCGTCGGACCCGCAGGTCGTCTGGGCCGGCACCGGCGAGGGCAACGACCGCAACTCCTCCGGCTGGGGGAACGGCGTGTACCGGTCGGCGGACGGCGGCGGCAAGTGGGAGCACGCCGGCCTCAAGGAGAGCCGCGCCATCCGGCGCATCGCGGTCCATCCGGCGAACCCGGACGTCGCCTACGTCGCCGCGGCGGGCTCCCTCTGGGCCCATGGCGGCGTGCGCGGTCTCTACAAGACCGCCGACGGCGGGAAGACTTGGAGGCGCGTCCTCGCCGCGGCGGAGCCCCACGACGCCGTCACGGGCTGCGCCGACGTGGTCCTGGACCCGAGGAGCCCCGACGTCCTCTACGCCGCGCTCTACGCCCGCCAGCGGAAGCCGTGGGAGTTCCTCTACGGCGCGAACGCCACGGGCGGCGCCGACGCGGGCGGCATCTTCAAGAGCACCGACGGCGGCGCCGCGTGGACGAAGCTCGAGAAGGGCCTGCCCGCCAGGACGGGCCGCATCGGCCTCGCGGTCTCGCGCTCGAGGCCCGAGGTCGTCATGGCCGTCGTCCAGAGCGACGAGGGCGGGACGAGCGACATCGACGAGAACCACAGCCGCAGGGGCGGCATCTTCCGGTCCGAGGACTCGGGCGCGACGTGGAAGCGCGTGAATGCCCTCAACCCGCGCGCCTTCTACTTCAGCCGCCTCGAGATCGATCCCGCGAACGACCAGAGGGTGTACGTGCTCGGCTGGATCCTGTACGCCTCCGACGACGGCGGGCGCACGTTCCGCGAGGACCTCTACGGCAAGGTGCACGTGGACATGCACGCGATCGCGATCCAGCCCGGCAGCGCCGGCCCCGAGCCGCCGAGCGCGAGCGTGCGCGAGGGCCTCGTGCCCCGTCCGCCCGTCTCGCGGAGGATCGTCGCCGGGAACGACGGCGGCATCTACCAGACCTTCGACGCGGGGAAGTCCTGGGACTTCCTCAACAAGGTCCCGGCTGCGCAGTACTACCGGATCGAGGTCGACGGCTCGACGCCGTACCGCATCGCCGGCGGCCTCCAGGACAACACCAACTGGGTCGGCCCGAGCCGGACCTTCTCGAAGGAGGGCATCCGCAACGCCGACTGGACGCAGATCGGCGGCGGCGACGGCTTCTACTGCGTGTTTGACCCCGGCGACCCTGACGTGATCTACGCCGAGTCCCAGGGCGGGGTCGTCCACCGCTTCCAGCTTCGCACGGGCGAGATGCGCGTCCTGCAGCCGAAGCCCACGGAAGGGCAGCCGGCCTTCCGCTTCCACTGGTGCTCGCCGCTGATCGGGAGCCGGCACGCGAAGGGCACGCTCTACCTCGCCGGGAACCGCGTCTTCAAGCTCACGGGCGGCGCCGAGCAGTTCGAGGTGATCAGCCCCGACCTCTCCCGCAACGAGCCCGACAAGACCACCGCCGTGGGCAGCGCGGCGGAGACCTACGCCGTCGTCTACGCCCTCGCCGAGTCGCCCCTGAAGGCGGGCCTCCTCTTCGCCGGGACCGACGACGGGCGGCTCTGGGCCACGGAGGACGAGGGAGGCCGGTGGACGGAGATCACGGGGACGGTCCCCGAGGAGGCCCGCGGCAAGTGGGTCGCGCGCATCGAGCCGAGCCGCTTCGACGCCTCGGCCGCCTACGTCGTCTTCACCGCCTACCGCTCGGGCGACGATGCGCCTTACGTCTACCGCATGGCGGGGCTTGGCAGGGAGTGGGTCCGCGTGAGCGGCGACCTGCCCGCAGGGAACCCCGCGATCGTCGTGCGGGAGGACCCGGTCAACCCGAGCCTGCTCTACCTCGGCACGGAGCTCGGCCTCTTCGCGACGCTGGACGGCGGCAAGCGGTGGCTCAAGCTGGGCGGCCTGCCCGCGGTCCGCGTCGATGACCTGAAGGTCCACCCGCTCGAGGCCGACCTCGTCGTGGGCACGCACGGCCGGGGGATCTACGTCCTCGACGACACGCGTCCGCTCCGGGAGCTGACGCCGGAGGTCGCCGCGAAGGAGGCGCACCTCTTCACGATCCGCCCGGCCCATGGCCGCTACCTCCTCCCCGGCTGGGAGAGCGAGAGCGGGAAGGGCTGGTTCAAGGGCGAGAACCCGCCGGAGGGGGCGCTCCTGACCGTCTGGATCGGCGAGCTGAGCGGCGAGAAGCTCACGATCACGATCGAGAGCCCGCTCGGCCAGACCGTCGCCAAGCTCGAGGCGCCCGCCGTGCCGGGCCTCACGCGGATCCCCTGGGACCTCCGCGTCGGGAAGGACTTCCGCGTCGACTACGGCGGCGACCAGGCGGACCGCTTCGTCCCGCCGGGCGAGTACACGGCCGAGCTGAGCTACAAGGGCACGAAGGTCCGGCAGACCTTCTCCGTCACTGTCGAGAAGGGCATAGCGGTGCACGGCACCTACCGGCGGTGAGCGGGCGAGGCGGAGGCGCCCATGCTTCGCCGCCGCGCAGCCGGCGGCACCTCGGGGGGCGCGCTCGGCCCCCGGGCGATGTATCCTGTCCGGCATCGGCCCTCCGGCCGCGCCGCCAGCACCCAGGAGCCATCATCCCGGAGTCCACGCCCATGTCCCTCGACCGCCGGTCATTCCTCAAGCTCGCCGTCACGGGGGCCCTCGCGAGCCCCTTCGGCTTCGACCTCGCGCCCGCCGCCGCCGAGGCGAAGCGGCTCAAGATCTCGCGCACCACGGAGACGCGCTCGATCTGCCCCTACTGCTCGGTCTCCTGCGGCGTGATCGTCCACACCCGCGGCGACGGCAAGAACACGCGCCGCGACGTCGTGCACGTCGAGGGCGACCCGGACCACCCGATCAACCTCGGGACCCTCTGCCCGAAGGGCGCCACCCTCAAGCACTACGTCATGAACGACCGGCGCTTGACGCGCGTCCTCCACCGCCCGCCGGGCGCGACGGAGTGGGCGCCGATGTCCTGGGAGGAGGCCGTCGAAAGGATCGCGCGGCGCATCAAGGCGACCCGCGACGCGGCCTTCATCGAGAAGGACGCCGAGGGCCGCACGGTGAACCGGCTCGAGTCGGTCGCGGCGATCGGCGGCTGCACCGACACGAACGAGCTCAACTGGCTCTTCCAGAAGGTCGCCCGGGCGCTCGGGATCGTCCACCTCGAGCAGCAGTCGCGGATATGACACGGCCCCACGGTGGCGAGTCTCGCCCCGACGTTCGGCCGCGGCGCCATGACCAACGGGTGGACGGACATAAAGAACGCCGATGTGGTCCTGGCCATGGGCGGGAACCCTGCCGAGAACCACCCCTGCGGCTTCAAGTGGGTCATGGAGGCCAAGCGGAAGCGCGGCGCGAAGCTCGTGTCCGTCGACCCGCGCTACAACCGCACCTCGGCCGTGGCCGACCTCTACGTGCCGATCCGCTCGGGGACGGACATCGCGTTCCTGGGCGGCCTCATCCGCCACGCCCTCTCGAGCGGCCGCTTCCACGAGGAGTACGTCAAGCTCCACACGAACGCCCTCTTCCTCCTCGAGCCGGGGAGCGAGCTGGGCGAGGACGGGCTCTTCGGCGGCTTCGACGGCACGCGCTATGATCGCTCGCGGTGGCGGTACGCACTCGAGGGCGGCCACGCGAGGCGCGCGGCGTCCCTCGATGACCCGGGCTGCGTCTTCCAGCACCTGAAGCGCCACTTCGACCGGTACACGCCCGCGGTCGTGGCGGACATCTGCGGCTCGAGCGTCCAGGACTTCCTCAAGGCCGCGGACGTCGTGACCTCGACGGGCACGGCGGACCGCGCCGGCACGATCCTGTACGCCTTGGGCTGGACGCAGCACTCGACGAGCGTCCAGATCATCCGGGCCGCGGCGATCCTGCAGCTCCTCCTGGGGAACGTGGGCCGGCCCGGGGGCGGCGTGAACGCGCTGCGGGGTCACGCGAACATCCAGGGCGGCACCGACCACGGCGTCGCGTTCCACGCACTGCCGGGCTACCTGCGTATGCCCGTGCCGGAGGACGCCACCGTCGAGCGCTACCTCGAGCGCATCACGCCGAGGCCGCTCTCGCCGGCCTCCATGAACTACTGGGGCAACACGCCCAGGTTCTTCGTCTCCCTCATGAAGGCCCTGTACGGGGCCCGCGCGACCGCCGCGAACGGGTGGGCCTTCGACTGGCTCCCGAAGGTCGCGGACAACTACTCCTGGGTCTACATCTTCGACCGCATGTACTCGGGAGGGATCCAGGGCCTCATCGACCTCGGCATGAACCCCGTCGCGAACGGCCCCAACACGGAGAAGATGATCGCGGCCCTGGGCAAGCTCGAGTGGGCCGTGATCGCCGAGGCCTTCGAGACCGAGACGGCGCAGTTCTGGCGAGTGACGCGGCAGCCCACGCGGGCCGAGGTGTTCCTCCTGCCCGCGGCGATCTTCGCCGAGAAGGACGGCTCCTTCACCAACTCCTCGCGCTGGGCCCAGTGGAAGCACAAGGCCGCGGACCCGCCCGGAGAGGCGAGGGCGGACCAGGAGATCCTCGCGCGGATCTTCCTCCGCGTCCGCGAGCTCTACGCGAAGGAAGGCGGCCGGTTCCCGGACCCGATCCTGGGGCTCGAGTGGCCCTACGCGAACCCCTTCGACCCGTCCCTCGAGGAGGTCGCGAAGGAGATCAACGGCAGGGACCTGACGGCGGGGAAGCAGCTCTCGGGCTTCGCCGAGCTCAAGGCCGACGGGTCGACGTCCTCCGGGAACTGGCTCTACTGCGGGAGCTTCACGGAGGCGGGGAACCTCATGGCGCGCCGCGACCCGCGCGACCCCTCGGGCCTCGGCCGCCACGAAGGGTGGGCCTGGAACTGGCCCATGAACCGCCGGATCCTCTACAACCGCGCCGGCGCCGATGCCGAGGGCCGGCCCTGGGACCCGTCTCGGCCCGCGATCCGGTGGGACGGCTCGAGGTGGACGGGGGACGTGCCCGACACGTTGTCCGACGCGCCGCCCGGCGCGCTCGATGCCTTCATCATGCTCCCCGAGGGCGTCGCGAAGCTGTGGGCTCCCGACTTCGCCGACGGCCCCTTCCCCGAGCACTACGAGGCCGCGGAGCATCCCGTCGAGAACCTCCTCCACCCGAAGACGACCTCGAACCCCGTGGCGCCCGTCTTCAAGGGCGACCTCGACCGCCTCGGCGACGTGAAGGAGTACGACATCGTCGCGACGACCTTCCGGCTCACGGAGCACTTCCACTACTGGACGAAGCACATCGCGCCCACGACGGCCCTCCAGCCCGAGTTCTTCGTCGAGGTCCCGGAGGGGCTCGCCGCCGCTCGCGGCATCCGGAACGAGGACCGCGTGCGCGTCTCGACGCCACGGGGCGCGGTCGAGGGCCGAGCCCTCGTCACGAAGCGCATCCGGGCCCTCAAGGTGGCGGGGAGGACGATCTGGCAGGTCGCGATCCCCATCCACTGGGGCTTCGCCGGCCGCGCGAGCGGCGCGAAGGGGGGGGCGGAGGGTCGCGGGCCCATGGCGAACCTCCTCACCGCGAGCGTGGTGGACCCGAACTCCTTCACCCCGGAGTACAAGACCTTCCTCGTGAAGCTGGAGAAGGTGTCGTGAGCGGGCACCTCGACGTGCGCCGGATCTCCGCGACGGGGGAGGGCTCCGCCGTCCGCGAGGGCGAGGGGCAGGGCGAGGGGCTCTGCATGCTCATCGACACCACGACCTGCATCGGCTGCAAGGCTTGCGAGATAGCCTGCGTGGAGTGGAACGACCTGCGCGTCGAGCCCGAGTACGCACAGCGGGTCCTCGACTCCTACCAGACGATGCCCGACATGACGCCGAGCTACTGGAACCTCATCCGCTTCGACGAGGTGCCGGTGGGCGCGGACCGCAAGCCGCTCGCGCCCGAGGCGGCCGCCGAGGGCGCCGCCGTGCAGTGGCTCATGCGCAAGGACATGTGCATGCACTGCGCCGAGCCGGGGTGCCTGATCGCGTGCCCCGCCGAGGGCGCGATCGTGCAGTACACGAGCGGCATCGTGGATTTCGCGCAGGAGCATTGCATCGGCTGCGGCTACTGCATGACGGGCTGTCCTTTCGACATCCCCAAGTTCGACCCGGTCTCGCGGCGCGTCTACAAGTGCACGATGTGCTCCGACCGCGTCTCGAACGGGCTGGGGCCCGCCTGTGTGAAGGCGTGCCCGACGGGTTGCCTCGAGTTCGGCTCGAAGGGGGAGATGCTCGAGCGGGCGCGCCGGCGAGCGGGGCAGGTGCGAGCCGAAGGGTTCGACGGGGCGGGGGTCTACGACCCGCCGGGGGTCGGCGGCACGGGCGTGATCTACGTGCTGCACCACGCTGACAAGCCCGAGCTCTACGGCGGGCTGCCGCGGGACCCGAGGATCGACCCCCAGCTCCGCCTCTGGAAGGGGCCCTTGAAGGTCCTCGGCGGGGTCCTCTTCGGCCTCTCCCTCGCTGCCGCCGCCCTGCACTACCTGAAGGTGGGCCGCCGCCGGGTGCCGGAGGCGCGCGAGGCCCGCGAGCGTCGTGAGCTCCATGAGGCGCGCGAGCCCCACGAAGCCCGAGCGGAGGGGGCAGCAGGCCGCGAGATCGTCCGCTACACGCTCTCGGAGCGCGCCGTCCACTGGACCGTCGCCTTCACGTTCCTCTACCTCGCGCTCACGGGCCTCGGGCTCTTCACGCCGAAGCTCTCCTGGCTCCTGACGCTCCTCGGGGGAGGCCAGGTCGCGCGCGAGTGGCACCCCATCGTGGGCTGCGTCTTCACGGGCGCCGTGCTCGTGCAGCTCCTGCGGTGGCTCCGGGACCTCACCATCACCCCCGGCGACCGCTTGTGGCTGCGGCGGATCCGCGACTACATGGCCGGGCGCGACGCGCAGGTGCCCCCGAGCGGCCGCTTCAATGCAGGCCAGAAGCTCCTCTTCTGGCTCCAGGTCCTCCTCGGGCTCGTCCTCCTCGCGAGCGGCGTCCCGATCTGGTTCCCCGAGGAGATCCCGCGGTGGCTTCGGCTCTGGGCCGTGGTGATCCACTCGGCCTCGGCCGTCGCGTCGATCCTCGCCCTGATCCTGCACGTCTACATGGCCCTCTTCGTGACCCAGGGGGCCTTGCGGGCCATGGTGGAGGGGAAGGTCTCGGAGGAGTGGGCCCGCCACCACCACGCGAAGTGGGCCGAGGAGAAGCTGCGCGAGTGAGGAGCCTCTTCGAGCGCCGGATCGAGCGCGCGGCGCGGCTCGCCGAGCTGTGGCCGGCGTCGCGCGAGGTGCTCGTCTTCTACGGGGCCGTCGCCCGGCTCCAGGCGGTGGCGGCGGACGCGCTCGCGGCCCGCGTGCCCGAGGACCCCGGCGCGCTCGCGCCCGAGCTGCCGCGCCTCCTCGACCTCGCCGAGCGCGAGGGGCCCGCCGGCCTCGCCGCTGCGGCCCGGCGGTGGCGGGTGCGCTCGCAGGCCGAGCGGGAGCGCGTCCTGCGAGCCTCGTGGGACGGCACCGCAGGCTCGGGAGGCGATGCGCGAGGCATCGCGGACCTCTTCTTCCCGAAGGTCCTGCTCCAGCCCTACGCCGTGGCCGCGCGCCTCGCCCTGAGCGGGCCTGCCCCGGCGCCTGAGCCCGGCGAGCCGGCTCGCTCCTGCCCCTTCTGCCGCCACCCACCCGCCGCGAGCGTGCTGCGCGAGGGCGCGGGCGGCGATGCCGCGGCCCGCTCGCTCCTCTGCTCCCTCTGCGCCCTCGAATGGCGCTACCCGCGCGTCCTCTGCCCGCGCTGCGGGGAGCAGAGCCCCGAGAGGCTCCCCCGCTTCGCGGCCGAGGAGATCGCCTGGGTGCGCGTCGAGGCTTGCGATGTCTGCAAACGCTACTTGAAGGCCGTGGACCTGAGGGCCGCGCCCGAGGCGGAGCCGATGGTCGACGAGCTCGCGTCCTTGCCCCTCGACGTCCTCGCCCGCGAGCAAGGCTATGCGAAGCTCGAGCCGAACCTGGCGGGGGTGTGAGCG
>JACQVW010000257.1 GCA_016209535.1 Planctomycetota bacterium
CTGCTGAGCTCTTTC
This sequence comes from Planctomycetota bacterium, assembly GCA_016209535.1. Taxonomy (GTDB): domain Bacteria; phylum Planctomycetota; class UBA8108; order UBA8108; family SXIK01; genus JACQVW01. The sequence goes on from JACQVW010000257.1 coordinate 16, forward strand.
CTGTTACCCGAATGGAGCCTGATTTGAACCACGCCGGCGTTTCCCAGCTCGCGCCTCGGATCTCGAGGACACGCCGGACCCAATCGGTGGGCAGCCGTGGGGCGGGTCTCGACCGCTCACCGGCCCGGGCGAAGGAGGACCGGCCCGTGGCCTTGGCGGACGGAGAGTCCCCGAGGCGGCGGCCGGCGATCGTGGAGGCCTGGCTATTCAGGTGACGCGAGGATCGCGGCATGCAATGCCTTGACGTCCCCGGTGACGCTGCTCCGTGGCAAGTGGGTGAAGTACAGCCACGCGCACTGCAGGGGGCTATCACCGAAGGTCCCGTCGACCGAGATCCTCCGCCCTTCCGTCAGGGCGAAAAAACTCACAACCAGCCGGTGTCCTCGTGTGCGCGGCTCGGTGCCGAAGAGCTCGAGGGTGGTATTCGCGATTGGGCTTGGACCCCCCCTCAGACGTTCTTCGCACCATGGGAACAGATCGAAGCCGAGTTGGTTTGCCTTGCGGATCGCCGCGGCGACCATTCCTTTGCACCGCTCTTGATAGCGAGGCTCAGGGATCACCACCGCCTCTGCGTGGTAGTAGGCGCAACCACCGGCCAGAACGAGGAGAAGAAGACAAGCGAGGCCTGCCAGTGCAGGACCAAGCGAAAGCAGCAATCTCCTCGTGGGGGCTCTCATCAAGACCATACTACCTCGCCAGCGCCACCCCAGCGCAAGTCCGTCGTGCACCGGCCGCTGCCGAAGGGCCGGCGGACGGACCCAAGCGGCGCGCCGACCTCCCACCCTGGCGCCAGCGATTCCACTCGTGGCTGGTGCCGCCGTGGACCGGTGCTTCCGTGTCGATCGGCTCGGCGGTAGGCTCGTGGACCGGATGCTCTCCCGGCAAGGACTTATCCTCGGGGGGATCTTGTGGGGCGCTGCGGTGCTCATTGGCGGGACGGCAACCGCCATCGCTCTCGGTGGGTTTGCGCCCTTCGTCTTATTGGCACTTGCCGCGGTTTTCCTATGCTGCAGAGGCGTTGAGCTCCTCTCCAGAAGGAATACGGTGGTATCTGTCCTATCGACGGGATTCGCCAACCTTGCGACTGGCCTGGCGATGCTGGATTTCTGCTGCGTCCCGATACCGTTTCCCCTCGTATCGCGGCCCCTCCTGCTGGTGGTCGCCGCCCAGGCCATACCCCGCGGTCTTCTCTGCCTCTGGCGAGTCGCCCGGCGCCTCGGCGGGTAGGCCGCCGCGAGCAAGGGCGACGAAACCGCACGAAAGGCGTTCACGCGCCGCGCTGACTCTGGCCCTCTCGCTCGATTCGTCGCGCCCGGGCGCACGGCGGCGAAAGCACGGAGTTTCGAGCGTGGGGGCGTCGCGGATTCACACAGAGGGGGCGTCCGCGCGGGCGAGGGCTACCTCTCGCGCTGCGCCCCGCGTCTCCTCGCGATGCGCCGTCGGTCCCGGCTCGCCTCCTTCTCGAGAGCGTCGAGGAATTTGCGGCGCCGAGCGGGCGGCATTGCGAAGAGCGCGTTGAGGTGGAGGAGCGGGGCCGGCCGCCGGCGGCCCTTCGGCTCGACGACGAGCGCGATGGTCCCGCCCTTGACCTTGCCCATGTAGACGAAGGTCCGGGGGCCGTACTTCGCCTCGAAGCGGTCGTAGGCGGCGCGGAGCTTGGGGCCCTCCGTCGCGAGGACCTGCTCAACGGCCTGCTGCCAGGGGTTCGCGCCCTTCTTGCTCGCCTTGCTCTTTCGCTTCGCCATGGTGAGGACCCCTTCGGAAAAGACGAACCGCTGCGCGGCCGGCGGCCCCAGCGGCCCGGCCTTGGGCGTCATGGTACCGGGGGCGAGGGGTGGAGGCGAGGGGGCGGGACCTCTCGGGTGGTAGCGCGGCGGTAGCGCAAGCCCACCCGTTCCAAAGCTCACGTGGCGGCCTCGTCCACAAGTCCAGGGGCCCCCAACCCTTGAACCTGGTTGCCGGAGAAGGGCTCGAACCTCCACTCACAGATCCAGAGTCTGTTGTCCTACCGGTTAGACGATCCGGCAACGACTGCGGCAAAAACGGGCGTGGTTCAAGAACCGCGACTACGCGGTTCAGAACCACGCCCAACGCCTTCATATCGGCAGCGGAGAGCGTTTCAACCCAGGCCCTCCGGGCCAGCCGCGAGCGCGGCATGCTCAGCGTGGCGGCTCGGGCGGCGTCGATGCTGCGTCCGTGCGGGGGTGACGCGGCGCTGAGGCGGCCCCGGCGGCGTTGAGGTTTCGCCGGGCCCGGCTATCATGCGGCGGAATGTGCCGGTTCTTGGCCTACTCCGGGGAGCCCCTCGTGCTCCACGACCTCCTCTACGGGCCCGAGCACTCGCTCATCGCCCAGAGCTGCGCCGCGCGGCGGGACGAGGACCCGGTGAACGCCGACGGCGTGGGGGTCGGGTGGTTCGCTCCCGAGATCTCGCCCTTCCCGGCCGTCTTCCGCTCGCCGCAGCCCGCCTGGTCCTGCGCGTCCCTGCGGAGCGTCTCGACCCTGGTCCGCACGGGCCTCGCCTTCGCCCACGTGCGCTCGGCGAGCCCGGGCTCCGAGGTCTCCGAGGCCAACTGCCACCCCTTCGCGTCGGGGCCCTTCCTCTGGATGCACAACGGGTCCGTGGGCGGCTTCCCGCACCTGCGCGACTGGGCGCGGCGCTACCTCTCCGGCTCCTCCTTCGCCCAGATCCGCGGGACGACGGACTCGGAGCACCTCTTCGCGCTCTTCCTCGAGCAGTGGGCCGAGGCCGGGAGCCCCCGCGACCCGGAGGGGCTCCTGGACGCCTTCCGGAAGACGCTCGCGTTCCTCGAGGACATCCTC
>JACQVW010000005.1 GCA_016209535.1 Planctomycetota bacterium
CACGGGCTCCATGGCCTTCGCGGTCCTCCTCGAGGCCTCGGTCATCGCCTTCACGGCGGCGGCAGGGGTCCTCACCTGGCAGCTCGGGATCCTGCACTTGCGAGCCGAGAAGGACCGCTCGGTGAAGTTCCTCCGCGCCGCCTACGCCTGGCTCTTCGTCTCGCTCTTCCTCCTGATCCTGTTCCCGGCGTATCTCGCGCTCCTGGGGCACGGCTTCTCCCACGCGTATTTCGGCGCCACGCGCCACGCCGTGACGGTCGGGTTCATCAGCCTCATGATCGTGGGCGTGGCGTCCAAGGTAGTGCCGACCCTGAACGGGGTGCCCGCCGCGGCCTTGCCTGGCCTCTGGGCGCCCTTCATCCTTATCAACGTGGGCTGCTACTTCCGAGTCGTGTTCCAGATCCTGACGGACTTCACCCCCGCCGCCTTCCCCGTGGCGGGCTCGAGCGGCGTCCTGGAGGTCGCCGGGCTCGGGCTCTGGGGCGTCCACGTGGCGCGGGTCCTGGCGGGCCGCTACCGCTTCGCCCTGGCCGGCGGGTTCGCCGGCGGCGCCCCGGCCCGCGCGTCGCCGGAGCACATCGTGGGGTGGCTGACGCGCGTCGCGCCCGAGACGATCCCTGTCTTCGAGCGCATGGGGTTCACGGCGATCACGAACCGGTTGCTCCGGGAGACCGTGGCGAGGACCGTGACGGTCCGCCAGGCGTGCGCCTTGAAGGGGATCGAGGAGGCGAAGCTGCTCGAGGCCCTGGACGAGGTCTTCCGAGCACGCGCCGCGGCGCCGCGCCCAGCCGAGATCCCTGCGGCGTCCGCCGCCTTCCTGGGCAAGATCTCGAGGAGCGAGACATGAGCGAAACCCAAGTCCAGCGCCTCCTTGCGAAGTACGACCGGGCCGTCCCGAGGTACACGAGCTACCCTCCCGCGAACCACTTCCACGAGGGGGTGGGAGCGAGGGAGTACCTGGACGCCCTCGCCGGGATCCCCGGGGGCGAGGCCGTCGCGCTCTACGTCCACATACCCTTCTGCGAGCGCCGCTGCATCTACTGCGGCTGCCACGTCGTCCCTACGCGGAAGAAGGCCGCCGGCGAGGAGTACCTCGAGCGCCTCGAGCAGGAGATCGCCCTCGTCCGGGGCGCGGCGCGGGAGCCCCTCCGCGCCGCCTCGGTGCACCTCGGGGGCGGGACGCCGACCTACCTGAGCCCGGCCCAGCTCGAGCGGCTGCTCGGCGCGTGCCGCGAAGCCTTCCTGCTCGAGAGCGGCGCCGAGGTCGCGGTGGAGCTCGACCCGCGCGTCACGACGGCGGAGCACCTCGACGCCCTCGCGCGCTGCGGCGCGACCCGCGTCAGCCTCGGCGTCCAGGACACCTCGGAGGAGGTGCAGCAGGCGATCGGGCGCTTCCAGGGACGGGACCTGACGGTGCGTTTCTTCGAGCTCTGCCGCTCGAAGGGCTTCCGCAGCATCAACGTGGACCTCGTCTACGGCCTTCCCCTCCAGACGCGGGAGCGCTTCCTCGGGACCCTGCGCGACGTCCTCGCGCTCCGGCCCGAGCGCCTCGCCGTCTTCGGCTACGCCCACGTGCCGTGGGTGCGCCCGAACCAGAAGGCGATCGACCCCGCGACGCTGCCCACGGGCCCCGAGCGCGTCGAGCTCTGCGCGCTCGCTCACGAGGAGCTCACCCGGGGCGGCTACGAGCACATCGGGCTCGACCACTTCGCGCTCCCGGGCGACGAGCTGGCGCTGGCGCGCGAGGAGGGCCGGCTCGGCCGGAACTTCATGGGCTACACGCCCTTCAAGGGGATCAAGGTCGTCGGTTTCGGCGTGAGCGCCATCTCGGACCTGGGCTCGGGGTACTTCCAGGTCGAGAAGAAGCTGTCGGACTACTACCGCGCGCTCGACCGCGGCGAGGCGCCCATCGAGCGCGGGCTCCTCCTCACGGAGGACGACGCCGTCCGCCGGCACGTGATCCAGGAGGTCCTGTGCACCTTGCGCCTGGACACGGCGGAGTTCGAGGCGCGCTTCGGCGAGCCCTTCGCCGAGCGCTTCGCCCGCGAGATCGATGGCTTGCGCCCGCTGCAGGCCGACGGGCTCGTGCGCGTGACGCCGCGGGCGATCGACGTCCTGCCCCTGGGCCGCCTCCTCCTCCGGAACGTGGCGGCCGTGTTCGACGCCTACCTCCAGAAGGCCCCGCCCGAGGCGCCGACGTACTCGAGGGCGGTGTAGGCGGCACCGGCGGCCGCCTTCCCGCGTACGGCTCCCGCGAGGCTCACAGGAGCGGCTTCACGAGCACGAGCCGCCGGCCGTCGATCCTCACGTGGCCCGAGTCGACGAGCCGGGAGAGGCGGCGCGAGACGACCTCGCGCACGGTCCCGATGGAGTGCGCGATGTGCTCCCGCGTGGGCATGGAGACGATCTCCCGGGGGAACTCCGCGTGCCCGGTGCCGCGCGAGCCCGCCACCAGGTAGGCCCACAGCCGGCGCTGCGTGTCGTCGAAGGAGTGCTGCTCGACGAGGGTGACCATCATGCGCAGCCTGTCCGCGATCCCCCCCAGGATCGAGAGGGCGAGTCCCGGCTCGTCGCCCAGCACGCGGAGGAGGTCCTGGCGGGGGAAAGCGATGACGACGGTATCCGTCTCCGCGACGAAGCTGGCCGGGTAGCACTTGCCGTCGAAGAAGGGCACGGCCCCCACCATCTCGCCCGCCACCACGCGGTGGAGGATCCGCTCCCGTCCGTCCGGGGCCATGACGACGAGGATGGCGCTCCCCTCGACCACGATGTGCAGGGCATCGCAGACCTGGCCCATGGAGAAGAGCGTGCAGCCCCCCGGCACCGACCGCTCCACAGTGATCTCGCTCAACCGCTCGAGGGCCTTCGGTCCGGCGCCCCCGAAGAGGGTCTCCTCGGCGAGGAAGGACTTCACCTCTTCCTTGTCTTTCGAGAGTCTTCTCATGCGATCGATCCTTCAGTCGGCTCGGCCAAGGCTCCCGCAAGGACTCCCACAAGGGTCCCCGCCAGGGCTTTCGCCAAGAGCCTCGTCGCCGTCCTGGATGCACCAGTCCGAGAGGTCACGGAGAGCCCTCCCGCGCTCGAGGAGCTCTTCGCGGAACGCGGCGTCCGCACCTCCGCTCTCGCCGCCCTGCGCCGGCTTCGGCCGCAGGACGAGGAGCGCCTTCTCCCCCGCCGCCGCCCGCGAGAGGGGGACCACGGCCACGCCGACGACGATGGGATCGACGCCCGGTGGCCGGATCGTCTCCTCGCAGTAGATGGCCTCGGTCCCAGCGGCCACGGCCTTCACGGCCGGGCACCGCGCCGCGCAGGCCGCCGGACCCACAGGGAAGACCTGCCAGCACCGGCACCCGAACCAGGCCCGCGGCACGAGGTCGCGGGCCGCGGCGCTCATGAAGACCAGCTCCATGCGCGGCGAGACGACGCAGCAGGGGTCCGAGACCTCGTCCAGGAAACCCCAGCGGACCGCAGCGTCCTGCTCCTCGCCGTACAGTCGGGCCAAGGTTGCCGTGTCCAATGTCATACTGGCCTCGGAAAATTCTCGCGTCTCCGGGAAAACTTCCGCGATCGGAGGGGCCATCCCGACGATCCGCTCACGCGCAGATACGAGCCGCAAAGCCTGTGCCTTGAGTCACGCTGCTCCATGATACCTTGCCGCGTGAGGATCTGGAAGCTCCCAGCCGCGGCTCTCAGGTAAGATTCTTGACGATTCCCTGTCACATTCGCCGCTCTTGTCAACTCATCCGGCCGGAATGCGGAGCACCATGGCCGAGGAAGACTCGATGAGAAGAGGGTGCTCGAGGCGGCGATGAAGGTCCTCCGCGGGCGCACGGGCCTGTGGCCGCCGAGGCTCGCGTGGGGATACGTTCCCTCCAGCCCTTTCCTGACGCCCGAACAGGGCAATCGCCCTCGACGAGCACGCCCGGCGCGCCGTGGAGGAGGGGCTCGCCGATCTGGAGCGGGCGATCGCGGCGTTCCCGGAGCGCTTCGAGGCGCTGTTCCACCGGGCGCGAGGGCTCTGGTTAGTGGGCCGGCGCGAGGAGGCCCTTCGCGAGCTGGACGTCGCGCTCAAAGCGCGACCGGACTTCCGCCCGGCGCGCGCGTTCCGCGCACAGATCCTGGGGGAGAAGGGCACGCAAGGCGGGGAGGGAACGGGCGAGGGCGCGGCCGCCGAAGGCTGGGCGCGAGCGTGGCTCGGGGCCCACCAGGCCGCGAAGGAAAGGCGGTGCCGCGAGGTCGTCGAGGCCTGCGGAGAGCTGCTCGCCTTCCACGGGCGAGGAGGTCGCGAGCCCTATCCGGGCTGCCACATCGAGAGTTTCCTCGGGCGGGGCATCGCATCCCTTGAGCTCAAGGACTTCAAGGCCGCCCAGCGCGACTTCGTGGCCGCCTGGACCCTGGGGTCCGGCTTCCTCGAGCCGCCGCTCCTCCTCGGGAAGGCCTACTACCTCGAGGGCTCGAGGAACGACGCGGAGCGTGTCTTCGCAGACCTCTACCGAGGGGCGGAATCGACGGACGAGGCGGCCCTCTGGATCGCGAACGTCTACCGGTCTCCGGGCGACCGCGAGCGGGGCCTCGAGTGGGCCGCGTGCGTGGGCGATGGGCTCCTCCGGGAGCGGCTGCGAGCCGAGTGCCTCGGAGGCCTGGGGCGCCACGGGGACGCGATCCGGGCCTGGCGGAGAGAAGCGCTGGAAGTGTCACGTACAGGCGTAGGTTCTGAAGGCATCGACGCTCACGAAAGGAGGGCGGACATGCGAAGGTCGAACGCAGGTCGTGCGGCGGTGGCGGGATCCCTGGTCCTGGGTCTGGGCGGGCTCTGCCCGGTCCAGGCGCCGGGGGTGAGTGCTGAGGGGGGAACGGACTGCGCGGTACCTCTTGACAGGTGCGGGGTGTTGCCCTACACTCCAATCAAATAACAGCCGAATACTGCGAGTATTCGTGGGTGCCCCGGAAACGGGGATAGGCTGCTCCCCCTACCCAAGGGGGTTTTTTTATGCCCACGGGTCACAGGGCCTCGACGTAGCCGGCCTGCGTGGCCTGGGTGAGGAGATCGGTGAAAGGCTGCTGCCCGGCGAGGGCGGCGCGCACGAAGCCGCAGAGCGCGTCCGCCAGGCACATGAGGGAGTCAGCCTGCTCGCGGCGGACGCCGCGGACCTTCTCGGTCCGAATGCCGAGGTGGCGCAGCTGCGTGGCGAAGCGGTGGGTCATCGACTTCGGCAGGCCGTCGACGAAAACGGTGGTCTTGGCGTTGGGCACGGCGGCGAGGGTGACGGCGCGGGCGACGGTGAGCACCGTGGGGCCGAAGTACTGCGTGACGTGGCGGTAGGCAGCGTACTTGAAGGTTCCCTGGAAGGCGGGGGTGCTGACGACGTCCTGGATGTAGGCGAGCCGGGCGGTGTGCTTCGCCTCGACCCACTTCACCCGGCCTTTCCCACTGATCTTCTCGATGCGGGCGAGCTCACGTCTGAGGGTGTCGCGCTGGGCGGCGGTGAGCACGACGGACACAATGAAGAGCTGGGCGCGGGAATCCTGGCCGGTCTCGTCGACGTAGCAGAAGAGCTTGGGGGTGGGCACGGGGGATTGGGGGGAGCGTAGCACGGCGAGCCGACGACTCGAGCGTAGGTGGTCAAGACGGCGACGCCCCCGGATGTCGGCCGCGGGGGTGGCTCGCTCGGCGCGGCCCCGGAAGGAAGGGTCAGCACTTGGGCGATGTACTTCCCGGCGTGCTGCTCCGTCAAGGAATAGTAGCCCGGCGGCAGCAACCCACCGTTCAGCGCGTTCCGCAGCTCCGCGATCCACACGTTGTGGAAGTCATGGAAGATGCCGGCATCGACTCGAGTCCAATCGTGGATGGGCATGCGCGGACCGGAACTCTGCGACGAGCCGATTCTACCGCGGGGCGCACACCCGGCAAAGCGCCGACTGGGCCTCACGCAACGGGTCGCGTGCCGCGCTCGGAGCCCTCGCGCGGGCAGCCCTCCCACGCTCGATAAAGCTCCCGCGCCGCGCGCTCGATCTCGTCGCGGGCCTCGAGGCGGGCGAGGGCCTCGCCGGGCAGCGCGCTCGCGCCCCGGTGGGCGCCGAAGATCCCTCCCGCCATGGCGCCGATGGTGTCCGTGTCGCCCCCGAGCTCCACGACGAAGCGCTGGAGCTCGAGGAAGTCGTCGCGGTGGCGGAGGAAGGCGTGGATCGCCGTGACGGCCGACTCGTGCGCGAGGACGCCGCAGCCGAGGCGCTTCCGGACCTCGGCCGGAGACAGGGGCTTCCCCGCGAGCTCGAGGCGGTTGCGGATCTCCGGTCGAGCGCACCGTTCCCGCAGGCCCGCTACGAACCGCGCCTCGTCGAAGGGATCCTCGAGGGCGAGGGCCGCCGCCAGCGCGATGAGGACGCCGCCCTCGATCCCGAGGGGGTGCGCGTGGGTGATGGAGCTCGCGAGCGCCGCCTCGCGCTCGAGGGCCGCGAGGTCCCGGTGGAAGAAGAGCCCCAGGGGCGCGGAGCGCATGGCGGCGCCGTTCCCGAAGGAACCCTCGGGGAAGACGGCGCGGTTCGCGGCGCGCCAGTCCTCGCCGCCTCGGATGCGTCCGAGGAGCTTCCGCGTGCCCGGGCCGTAGCCTCGCCTCGGGTCCAGCGCCTCGGCCCAGCGGCGCGCCAGGTCGTCGGGGTCGACGCCGCGCTTCTCGGCCAGCGATCGCGCGAGGACCAGCGCCATCTGCGTGTCGTCGGTCCAGCGGAGGATCCCCCGCTTCCCGAGCCCCAGGAGCCACCAGGCCGCCTGCGCGACGGGCCCGCCCTCGTGCGGCGCGCCCAGGGAGTCTCCGAGGGCGAGGCCCAGGAGCGAGCCCACGAAGCGTTCCTCGAGGGAGGGGCAAGCCATGGGCGCGATGATCGCCCGCGGGGCGCGGGCTGTCAAAGCCGCTCGAGGACGCCTCGCACGCCGGGGTGCGGGTGTGCCGGCCACACCGGCGCCTTCGCCCCCACGACCGTCTTCTTCAGCATGAAGGGCATTAGGATCACCGTCCCTGGCCCGGCCCGACGGGCAAGGGCAGCTCGATCATGACCGTCGTCCCGCCTCCGGGGGGGCAGTCCACGGCGATGCGGCCGCCGTGGGCCTCCACGATCCGCTTCGCGATGGGGAGCCCCAGGCCCGTGCCCCGGTGCTTCGTCGAGAAGAAGGGCTCGAAGATCCTCTCCCGGACGGCGGCGGGGATTCCGGGTCCCTTGTCCTGGATCAGGATGCGGCAGAGGCAGCCGTTCTGCGCCACCGAGACCGCGACCTTGCCGCGGCCGCCGAGGGCCTGTGCGGCGTTGAGGAGCAAGTTGAGGAAGACGGGCTTCAGGAGCTCGGCATCGGCGGGCACCACGATGTCCTCGCCGAGGCTCTCCACCTCCATGCCCTTCATCTTCGGGTCCTGGAGGAGCAGGGCCGCCGTGTCCTGGATGAGCGTGAGGAACGGCACGGGCGCCACGCGGGGCAGGCGCGGGCGCGCGAACAGGAGGAGGTCGTTCACGGTGTTGTTGAGGGCCTCGAGGCGCTCCAGGATCTCGCGCACGACGGCCCGCCCCGAGCTCTGGGCCGGGATCTGCCCCTGGATGATCTGGAGCGCGCCGCCGATCCCCGCCAGGGGGTTCTTGACCTCGTGGGCGACGACGGCGGCCATCTCGCCGAGGCGCGCGAGGCTCTCCCGCTCCACGATGAGGCGCTCCATGCGCTTGTGCTCGGTGACGTCGATCCCCGAGCTGAGGGTCGCCGTGATCTCACCCGCGGCGTCCCTCAGCACCGTGTTGCGCCAGGCGACCGTCCTCTCCTCGCCGAGCTTCGTGACGACGGCGTTCTCGTAGCGATCGAACGCCTCCACGTCCCCCGCCATGAGCCCCCGGAAGACCCGCAGGACCTCCTCGCGGTGCCTCTCGGGGATGATGTCGAGGAATGGCCTGCCCACGAGCTCCTCCTCGCGGTACCCGAGGACCTCGCAGCCCCGCTTGTTCATGAGGGTGAACCGCTCGTCCCTGCCGATCACGCAGATGATGGCCCCCGCCACGTCGAGGTACCGCTGGGCCGTGTCCCGCTCCCTCCGCAGGGCCTCCTCATGCCGCTTGCGCTCGCCGATCTCCCGGACGTAGGCGCGCGTGTGGATCACCTCGTTCGTGAGGGGATCGCGGACGCCCGTGGCGCGGATCTCGACGTGCACGGCCTCGCCCGCGGCCGTGACGAGCCGCACCTCGCAGCGGCTCTCCCCCGTCGTGAAGACGCGGCCGAGGTGCTCCCGGACCGCCTGCCGGTCCTCCTCGTGGACGATGTCCTCGAGGCGCATCGAGAGGAGAGCCTCGAGGGGATACCCTAGGCGTGTCTGCTCGGTGCGGTTGACGCTGATGAATCGGCCCTTGCGGTTCACCTGGTGGATCATGTCCGGTGCGGACTCGACGAGGTCCCGGTACTTTTCGGCCTCATGGTAGGAGCCCGCGATCAGGGCGAGGTCGAGGTCGAGGATCTTCGAGAGCGCGTCGAGGGCTCGCTTCCTCAGCCCGGGGTCGTCCGCCGTCCGAGCGACGATCGCGTCCACCAGCTCGCACCGGATGTGGCTCATCGCTGCGAAGACGTAAGCCTGGGGGAGCCCGATGCGGACGTGGGTCAGGCCGATCCGCGAGCGCTTCTCGAGGTAGCTCGCATCGTGGGGGCCGAGGAACACCTCCGCGAGCCACCGCTCGAGGGAGCCGCGGAGCTTCTCGACCTGCTCGGGCCCCTCGATGACTCGCGCCGTCCCCGGGTGGCGCAGGATCTCGCGGTAGAAGTGGTCCACGATGGCCGGGAACCGACCCGCGATGCGCGGGTGGACCTCTCGGAGGGCAGCCTCGGACGCCGCGTCGAAGCCCGAGTAGCCCTTCATGGCCTCGAAGACGGCTAGGAACATGGGGGACGGGGCAAGGGTGTAGTGGCCGGGGAGCTTGTCACCGTGCCCACGCAGGATACACCATGGCCCCGCCCGAGGCATCAGGATCCCGCGAGGGCGCGAGGCCGCGAGGCCGCAGCGCGGTGAGGCCGCAGCGCGGTGAGGCCGCGGCGCCGCGGCGCCCGCGCCGGCCTCAAGCCTCGGTCGTCCTCTGCGGCCGCACGACGAGGATCGGGCAGGGGGCCTTGCGCAGCACGCGGTCCGTGGTCGAGCCCACGAGGAGCCGGTCGAGGAGGCCGTGCCCGTGCTGGCCCAGGACGATCAGGTCCGCGGCGTTCGCCCTCGCATGCTCCGTGATCTTCTCCCACGGGAGCCCCGAGGCGACGAAGGCCTTCGGGCTGCACCACGCGGCGGCGTCCTCGGGGACGAGCTCCGCGAGCTTGCGCCGCACGGCCTCGTCGACGGCGCGC
>JACQVW010000273.1 GCA_016209535.1 Planctomycetota bacterium
CACGGTCCCGCGGCCCTTGATCGAGAAGACGTCCTCGACCGCCATCAGGAAGGGCTTGTCCACCTCCCGCTGGGGGACCGGGATCCAGCGGTCCAGGGCCGCCATGAGCTCGTCGATGCACTTGGCGGCCGCGGGGTCGTCGGGCTTCTGCAGGACGGACCAGGCGGCCCCGCGGATCATCGGCGTGTTGGGCTCGAACTTGTACTTGCCCAGCAGATCCTGGACCTCGAGCTCGACCAGGTCCAGGAGTTCCTTGTCGTCCACCAGGTCGCACTTGTTCAGGAACACGACGAGCTTGGGGACGTTCACCTGGCGTGCGAGCAGCACGTGCTCGCGCGTCTGGGGCATCGGGCCGTCCGCGGCGGACACGACCAGGATGGCGCCGTCCATCTGGGCGGCTCCCGTGATCATGTTCTTCACGTAGTCGGCGTGGCCGGGGCAGTCCACGTGGGCGTAGTGCCGGTTCTCGGACTCGTACTCCACGTGGCTGGTGGCGATGGTGAGGATCTTCGTGGGGTCGCGCCGGCCGTCCTTCTCGGAGGCCTTGGCGACCTCGTCGTAGGACCGGAAGCTGGCAAGCTTCTTCCGCGCCTGGACGGCGGTGATGGCCGCCGTGAGCGTGGTCTTGCCGTGATCGACGTGTCCGATCGTGCCGACGTTGACGTGTGGTTTGGTCCGTTCGAATACGCCCTTGGCCATTGGCTGAGAACCTCCCGTGGTGGGGTCTGTGATGCTGAACCGGTAACAATTACCGGAAAGCGGGCCACAACGCAATGGTCTGGATGCAAGAAGTTGGCGGCCGCCCCGGGACCCCCGGGTCCTGCGGGGAGCAGCGGCGGGTCCTGCCGGGGGGGCCCGCCGGGGCCGCCGGGGAGCCCGGTCGCCAGGGGCCCGCACGGCAGCGCCCGGCCCGCAGGCGGGGACGGAAACGACTGGGCGGCCCTCCCGGGCACCCGCCGCGTCTGGAAACGCGGCGCGGTCTCGCATATCGTGGTCCTCAAGGAGGAGGACCCATGGAAAGGATGCGACGCTTGCCCCCTGCTCCCGCCCTGGCCGCGCTTGCCCTGAGCTTCCTCTCGCTCGTGCCGCCGGGGCCCCACGCCGCCCTCGCCGGCGAGGAGCCGCTCTTCGATCGGGATCTCGACGTCCACCCCCCGCACATGGCGACGGACCCTTCGGTCCGCTGGGACTACGACATCGCCTACGTGCGGGCCCGGCGGGCCGGCGACGAGGTCCACAAGCGCTTCTACACGGACATCGCGGCCCCCGTGTTCCTCGAGCCGGGCGCCGACCTCATGCTCCTCCACCCCGACGGCTCGGAGGAGCTGCTCGTCGAGGGGGGCGACGGGGCCGTCACGGACCCGATGGTCTCCCTCGACGGCGAGTGGATCTACTACACGCTCATCCACACCCTCGAGGGCGCGAACCAGTGGCAGCCGCCGGTCCGCGGCGCGGACATCTACAAGGTCCACGCCCGCACGCGCGAGGTCCGGCGGCTCACGCGGCAGGAGCTCTCGCCCAACACGGGCGCCGCCGACTGGAGCCCCGACGTCGTGACGCCCGGTGCGCCCCGGGACGCCTCCAGGACGCACCTCTCCTACGGCGTCCTCAACTTCGGCCCCTGCCCGCTCCCCGGCGGCCGGATCGCCTTCACCTCGAACCGGAACGCCTTCCGCCCGCCCCGCGGCTACCCCACCATCGCGCTCCAGCTCTTCGTCATGGACGAGGACGGCGCGAATCTCGAGCAGATCGGTCACCTGAACCTCGCGGGGGCCCTCCACCCGGTGGTGCTCGCCGACGGGCGGATCATCTTCAGCTCGCTCGAGTCCCAGGGCATCCGGAGCGACATCCTCTGGGGCATCTGGAGCATCCACCCCGACGGCACGCGCTGGGGCCCCGTCGTGAGCGCCTTCGACACGGGCGGCGCGCCCAACGCCTTCCATTTCCAGACGCAGCTCTCGGACGGCTCCCTCGTCGTCGAGGAGTACTACAACCAGAACAACAGCGGATTCGGAGCGTACATCAAGCTGCCCGCGGCCCCGCCGGCGGGGTACCCGGCCTTCGCGCCGGCCCACGCGGGCGACCCGAGGCAGAAGCCGCTCCGCTTCGGGCGGTTCGACAACGGGCGCGGCAAGTGGTACCACCTGCCCTTCCTGCCCGCGGGCGCCGAGTCGCTCACGCCCTTCGCGCTCAACGGCGAGGGCCCGGCGGACCGCTCCGCGCTCCGCGACGAGAAGTCCCCCTGGGTCGGCAAGTTCACCCACCCCTCGGGGGCGCCGGACAACCACCTCTTGACGGTCTGGTCCCCGGGCCCCGTCAACCACCAGTACACCTTCCTCCCGCAGCTCGACGGCGGGATCTACCTCTTGAAGGGCGGGAAGCCCATCGACGAGCCCGGGCAGCTCCTCCTGATCAAGAACGACCCCCGCTACAACGAGTCCTGGCCGCGCGCCGTGGTGCCCTACGAGCGGATCTACGGCATCGCCGAGCCGCGCTCGATCCCCCCTTTGCCGAACGACGGGAGGCTCTCGCCGCAGCTCGGCGAGGGCTCGCCCTTCGGCCTCGTCGGCACCTCGAGCCTCTACAAGCGCGAGAGCTACCCGGGCGGCGCGGTGCCGCCCGGGGCCGTGACGGCGAGCTACCCCGGAGGGAACGACCCGTGGCGCGGCCTCGACGCCTTCACGAGCCACGGGAACGGCATGCCCCTCAACTGGCACAACCAGGGGGCCGACGCGGGGCTCTACTCGAACGGCGACATCCACGCCGTCCGCATCCTCGTCCAGGAGCCCACGACGGACCGGAACCGGGGGCCGCGCAGCGGGCGCCTCTTCCACTCGCACACGCTGGAGCGGCTCCGGATCCTGGGCGAGATCCCCGTGCGCAAGCTCCAGGGCCCCGGCGGCGAGCAGCCCCTCGACCCCGACGGGAACCCGGACACGAGCTTCCTCGCGCGGATCCCCGCCGACACGTCCTTCACCTTTCAGACGATCGACCGCCACGGCATGGTCCTCAACATGGCCCAGACCTGGCACCAGCTCCGCCCCGGGGAGGCGCGCACGGACTGCGGCGGGTGCCACGCGCACAGCCAGCAGCCCACGCACTTCGAGCAGACGGCGGCCGCGAGGCCCGGCTACGAGGTCTGGGACCTCGTGACCCGGACGCCGCTCGTCACCTCGGCGGAGCGCGACGAGTCGGGCGTGCGGTGGGACGCCGAGGGGAAGGCGGGCCTCCGTTTCGCGAAGGGCCCGGCCGACGTCGAGTACTTCCGCCACGTGAAGCCGATCCTCGAGCGGAGCTGCGCCGCCTGCCACACGAAGCGGTGGGAGAAGCCCGCGGGAAACCTCGTCCTCGACGCCGACGGGGACCTCGTCGACGTGCCCCAGGTGGGCCGCTTCCCCGGGACCTATTACCGCCTCGCCCTCGACGAGGGGGCGAAGTTCGGGCACAAGCCCGCCGGGTGGGATAGCTGGGGCTACCCGCAGGCGTCGCGCTACGTCCGCAAGCTCCAGTCGCGCCGCAGCCTTCTCGTCTGGAAGATCTTCGGCCGGAGGCTCGACGGCTTCGCGAACGACGACCACCCCTCGGAGACGGAGCCGGGCTCGGGGGTCCTCGCGTGGAAGGGGAAGGCGTTGAAGCTCGAGGAGCACCGCGCCCGCATGGACGTGGACTTCACCGGGAGCGCCATGCCGCCCCCGGAGGCCGTCGAGGGCCGCTACGAGGCGCCCGGCGGCCGCACGGTCCGCGTCGAGCCCTTGAGCGACGAGGACCGGCGCGCCATCGTGCGCTGGATCGACCTCGGCTGCCCCATCGACCTCGACTTCGACCCCGCCCGGCCCGACCGCCGGGGCCACGGCTGGATGTGCGACGACAACCGGCCCGTGGTCACCGTGACGTGGCCTCGCCGCGGCTCGAACGACGTCCTGCACCGGGTCCTCGTGGGCATGCACGACTACGGATCGGGCCTGGACCTCGAGACGCTCTCGGTCACCGCGGACTTCCCCCTGGCCGGGGCCGCGCCGGGCCAGGACCTGGCCTCGCGGCTCAAGCCCGCCTCGCCGGGCGTCTGGGAGCTGCGGCTCGACCCGCCGGTCTGGGCCCTCGAGCGAGGCCGCCTCGCGGTCTCGGTGAAGGACCGCCAGGGGAACACGGGCCGCGTCGAGCGGACGTTCTCCGTGAGGCCCCGCGCCGCCCTCCCGGAGCGGGTCCACGTCTTCGAGGACTACGAGACCGAGATCGTGTGGCGCTGGTGGCTTCGCGGCGCTCCCGGCGGGGAGACCGTGCCGCCGCCCTCCTCCGCGTCGGTGGCGAACCGCCGGGCGTGCCGCGCCGGGCCCACGAAGGACTTCGACGACCTCCAGGGCGACCCGGCGAGGGACTGGAAGGCCGTCGTCTTCAACCCCGTCCCGGGCCCGCCCGTGGGCGACCGCACGCGGCTCTCCTTCCGCTACCGCCTGGAGGGCACGGACGCCCTGCGCGTCCAGATCTACAGCCTCACGAACGGCTACCACCGGAAGCTCGAGCTGCGCGGCCTGGAGCAGGGCGCCTGGCGCGACGCCGTGGTGGACATGACCCTCGCGCGCCGGCCCGACGGGTCGGGCGGGCCCCTGTCGCGCGACGAGCGCATCGACGACATCCAGCTCTACGTCGATCCGGGAGCGGACCTCTGGGTCGACGATATCCTCCTGTACGAGGCGGCCGCCGAAGGCGAGCGCGAGCCGTTCCCGCGCCGCGTGATCTTCACGGGCTGGTTCGACACGGGGAAGCAGGGAGCCGAGTGGCCCGGAGGCTTCGAGATCGTGAAGCACGAGCCTCCCCGCACCTGGAAGGCCGCGCGCTCCGTGCGGCGCGACGGCTCGGGCCCGCCCTGGATCCGGATCGGCCTGCGCGGCGAGCGACCGCTCGGCGGCCCCGTGCGACTGCGCTTCCAGTGCCTCCTCCTGGGCGCGACGTCGCTCGTGGCCGAGCTCGCGTGCTCGCGGACGGGAGAGCGCTGGGAGCGCGAGGTGGCGGGCCTGCCCGCCGGCCTGTGGACGCTCGCGACGGCGGACTTCGCCACGGGCAGCGGCGAGGCCCGCGCCGACGAGCTGCGGCTCCACGCGCCCGCGGGCTCGGAGCTCCTCGTCGACGACGTGCTGCTCTACGAGCCGGGGGGGCCGGAGCGGGCGTTCTGAGCGGAGAGCCCGGCCCGCTCGAACGCCTCAGCGGCGAGCAGCGCTACCGTCGTGGGGTCGTTCAGGTCCACGGCGTCGGCTCGCGAGGACCTCCTCGCCGAGCTTCCGGCACGCGATCGTCGCCCGCCGGAGGACCGCGCGGATCACGTCCGCCTCGGCGAGCCTCCGGGTGAGCTCTTCGAGTGTCATGCGCATGGGGACAGACGTTACCGGCCTCCCGCCTCCGCGGCAAGAGAGCGGGCTGGGTCGTCGAGGCGGGGGCGGGTGAGCAAGAGCCGGGCGAGGGTCTCGGTCAGGTCGTCCTGCAAGCAGACGGTGGAAGTCCAGCCGCCGCGCTTCGCGGCGTTCCTCCACACGCTGCGTGGTCGCCACGCCGCCCTTCGTGCTCGAGCAGTGAAAGGCCGAGCTCGAGGAGCGCTTCGGCC
>JACQVW010000274.1 GCA_016209535.1 Planctomycetota bacterium
GTAGACGGGTTCGGCCCACGATCGAGGAAGCTCGGATAGACGGAGCGACCTCAGGCTCTTTACGCGAGGAACAGCCATGAAGGCCCTCTTCAAGAAGCTCATCTCCGACGAGAGGGGTCTCGAGACCGTGGAATACGCGATCATCGTGGGGCTCATCGTCGCCGCGACGATCACGTCCATCGCCGCCATAGGCGTCTGGGTCAGCCAGCAGTTCACCGGCCTCGAGACGGACCTCGGAGCCTGATCGGTCCGGAGTGGAGGAAGCCGACCGTGTGGCTTGACGCCCTCTGGCGTCACGAGATGGCGGCGATCCAGTGGGGCGCCGTCATCGCCGCCTCCCTCGCGGCGGCCGTCCTCGACCTCCGCACCCGGAGGATCCCGAACGCCCTGACGGGCCCCCTTTTCCTGGGCGGGCTCGTCTGGGGGTGCGCCTTCCGGGGGCTCCCGGGGCTCGCCGACGGCCTCGCCGCCGCGGTGGTCCTCGCGCTTCCCTTCGTCCTCCTCTTCCTCTTAGCGGGTGGAGGAGCGGGCGACGCGAAGCTCATGGGGGCCGTGGGCGCCTGGCTCGGCGTCCGCAACGGGGTCCTGGTCCTCGCGGCGGTGGCGCTCTCGGGCGTCGCGCTGGCCGTGGGGATGTCCCTCGCACGGGGGCGCCTGCGCGCGGCGCTGGAGAACATCGCCTCGATCTTGAGGACCGTGTCCTGGGCCGCCCTCGGCCGGTGGCGGGACGCATCGACGGTGCTGCCCGCGGCCAAGGACATGCAGGCGGTGCCCTATGCGGTCGCCATCCTCGCGGGGGTCTGCATCGCTGCCGGAGGGATCCACCTATGGCGGCCCTGATGCGCAGCGTGCGGCGCCGTCCATCGCTCGACGGGCAGCGGGGGCTGGCGCTCGTCGAGGCGGCGCTCCTCCTGCCCGTCCTCTTCCTCTTGACGTTCGCCCTCATCGAGTACGGCTGGCTCTTCCTCAGGGCCCAGCAGATCACGAACGCCGCCCGTCAGGGCGCGCGGGTCGCGGCCAGGGCGGACGCCGTCAACGCCGACGTCCGGGCCGCCGTCCAGAACGCGCTGGCCGGCACCGGCCTCGTCGCAGCGGACTACACGCTCACGACCTCGCCGGCGGACGTCTCGAGCCTCGATGGCGGCGAGGTCCTGACGGTGACGATCAGCGTCCCCTACGAGAACGTGCAGCTCACCGGCGTGCCGTTCATCCCCGTCCCCGAGCGCCTCCGGGCCGCCACGGCCATGGCCAAGGAAGGGCCCTAGCCTCCGGCCCCCGACTCTCACCCCTCCTCCCTCCCGACTCGAAGGAACACCCATCATGAAGTGGTCCATCGCAGGATTGCTGGCGTCCGGGGTCATCGCCGCGCTGGGAGCCGCGGTGCTCGTCGCGACCCTGCGCGCAGGCTCCCGCCGGGGCGGCGAGGGCGGCGAGGTGGAGGTCCTCGTGGCGGCGAGGGAGCTCCCCCGCAGCAAGATGCTGGACGCGGACTGCCTTGCCACGAAGGTCGTCCCGCGGAAGGATGCTCCCGACGGCTTCCTGTCGAACGCCGTCCAGGTGGTGGGGAAGGTGCTGGCGGTGCCGGTGAAGGAAGGCCAGCCTTTCACCAAGGGGTGCTTCGCGTCCGAAGGCTCGGGCTATCGAGTCGCCTCGGTCCTCCCCGAGGGCATGAGGGCGGTCACCCTCTCCCTCCTCGACCACGAGGGGCTCTACGGCCTCCTCTACGCCGGCTGCACGGTGGATGTGCTGGCCTCGTTCAGGGTGAGCCGCGGCATCGAGGGGGAGGCGCTGTCGACGCCGCTCATCCAGGGCATCCAGGTGCTCGCGGTGGAAGACGAGACCCTCGTGTCGGGCGACAAGGAGCCGAGCGAGGCGAGGAAGCGGACCCAGTCCCAGAGCCGGCTCAAGCGCCTCCTCGTCACGCTCATGGTGACGGTGGAGCAGGCGACCACGCTCCAGCTCGCGATGCAGTACGGCAGCGTGTCCCTCGCCTTGAGGAACCCCCTCGACACAAACCCCGTCGCCAAGCAGGAGGCCCTGCTCAGCCAGCTCGCGAAGCGCGGCTTGACCGGGTTGCCGGACGCGCTGCAGAAGCTGGTCGAGAGCCTCGCCCCGCCCCGGCGCGCGGCCGCCGAGGAGCGCGGCGAGGCGGGCGAGGACGGCGTGGAACGTACGGCGAAGGAGAGGGCCCGCCCTCCGGCGGAGCCGCAGTGGAAGGTCACCGTGATCCGTGGGGGCGAGGTGACCACCCAGTCGATCCCCCTGCCCCAGGAGATCCAGAGAAAGTGAAGACGACCACCCCGCTCACACGCACATCGGTCCGCGCCGCGCTCGCAGCTTTCGCGGCCGCGGCCATCGCCGGCGGCGCCGGCCGATCGGCCGCCCAGGTCCCCCAGGAGAGGGCCGCGGCACCGGCCCCCGAGGGGAAGACGATCCAGCTCCGCGTCGGCCGCTCGGCGATCCTGAAGGCCCCGTGGAAGGTGACGCGCATTTCGGTCACGGACCCCCTCGTGGCCGACGTGCAGGCGCTGACCCCCGACCAGGTGCTCGTCATGGGGAAGTCGATCGGCTCGACCGACGTGATCCTCTGGAGCGAGGCCGAGGAGGCGATGCAGTCGCGGGTCGAGGTGGACGAGGACCTCGGCCGGATCCAGGAGGAGCTCGCCCGGCTATTCCCTCACTCGACCCTCGAGGTCACGCGCACGCGCGACGTGCTCGTGGTCAAGGGCCTCCTCGCGAAGGCCGAGCACGCTTCGCAGCTCCGCAAGCTGCTCGAGGCCTCGGGCCAGAGGCACGTGGACATGACGAGTGTCGCCGGGGTCCAGCAGGTGCAGATCCAGGTGCGCGTCGCCGAGGTGAGCCGCACCGCGATCCGCGCCCTGGGGATCAACGCCCTGCACACGGGCCCGCACTTCTTCGGGGCCTCCACGATCGGCTCCTCCAGCGGCGGAGCGACCAACCGCATCAACGTCGGGCCCCCGGAGGGCGCGACTGCCGGCGGCGACCTTCCCTTCGTCTTCAACAGCCCCGTGAACGTCAGCCCGCTCGTCAGCCTCTTCACGGGGTTCCCTGACGCCGACCTGCAGGTGTTCCTCCAGGCGCTCGCGGAGAACCAGTACCTGCGGATCCTCGCCGAGCCCAACCTCGTCGCCATGAGCGGCGAGGAAGCGAGCTTCCTCGCCGGCGGGGAGTTCCCGATCCCCGTGGTGCAGGGGGGCTCGAGCATCACCACCTCGATCACGATCGAGTACCGCGAGTTCGGGGTCCGGCTCAAGTTCCGCCCGACCGTCCTCGGCGACGGCACGATCCGGCTCGAGGTGGCGCCGGAGGTCAGCGACCTCACCGACGTCGGAGCCATCGAGATCCAGGGCTTCCGCGTCCCCTCGCTCCTCACGAGGCGAGCGCAGACGACCCTGGAGCTCGAGAGCGGCCAGACCTTCGCCATGGCGGGCCTCCTGAACCGCCGCAACGACGCAAGGACCTCGCGCGTCCCGCTCCTCGGCGACATCCCGGTGCTCGGGGCCCTCTTCCGCTCCGTCCGCTACCAGTCCGGGGAGACCGAGATGGTCGTCCTCGTGACGGCCTCCCTCGTCGAGCCCCTGTCCACCGGGGCGCCTCCGTCCGAGCCCGGCGCCATGCACACGCCGCCGGACGACTGGGAGCTCTTCGCGGGCGGCCGGATCGAGGGCGAGCCTCCCTCGGTGGAGCACCCCCGCATCCGGGCGATCCGCGAGATGGGGCTCGATCGGCTGAGGGGCCCGGGATCGTGGGGGAGCTACGACCGGCCCGCGGCGCCGAGCCGCGCGGACCTGAAGCCGGAGGAAGCCGGTTCGAAGTGAGCGAGGTGACCCGATGGCCCAGCAGACGGTAGCCCTGCTCACCACGGAGCCGGAGACGGAGCGGCATGTCGCGGCCGCCCTCGCGCCCCTCGGGCGCTCGGCGGCGCTCATCGTCTGCCGCGGGAGTCCCGAGCTCGTGACGCGGCTCGAGGAGTGGCAGCCCGCGGCCGCGCTGGTCGACATCGACCTGCAGCCCGAACGGATCTTGCGCGAGCTCGACGAGTGGACGAGCCGGTTCTCGGCGACGAGGTTCGTGGTGCTCTCGCGCAGCCTCGAGAACGGGCTGGTCCTCGAGGCCATGGAGGCCGGCGCCCGCCACTTCGTGGTCAAGGGCTCGATCCCGGCGGACCTGCCGGGGATCATGCAGCGCCTCGCCGCGAGCGGTCCCGCGCGGCAGGGGGCCGTCGTGACGGTGCTGTCGGCCAGCGGCGGCTGCGGCGCGACGACGCTCGCCGTCAACCTGGCGGGAGAGCTGAACCTCAGGGAGTCGAGCCCCGCCCTCGTGGTCGACATGGACACGGTCTACGGCGCGGTCACGACGTACCTCGGGCTGCGGGGCGAGTACGGGATCGCGGACGTGCTGGGCCGCCGGGAGAAGATCGACCCGGAGGTCATCAAGACGACGGCGCTCGCCGGGGCGAAGGGCGTCCACGTCCTGGCGAGCCCTGCGAGCATCGTCCCTCGTCCCGAGGCGGGGCTGGCCTTCGAGCGCCTCGGCGACGCCCTCGACGCGTGCAAGGAGGCCTACCGCTACACCGTGGTGGACGCACCGCGCGTCCCGGCCGCCGTCGCGGCCGTCCTCGCTCGCTCGAGCCTGGCGACGCTGGTCGTCTTCCAGCTCGCCGTGAAGGACATCCGCTTCGCGCGGGGCCTCATCGCCTCCCTCGGCGAGGCGGGAGTCCCCTCGGACCGCGTCATCCCCGTGGCCAACCGCTTCCGGAGGAGGGGCCCGACGATCACCCTCGACGAGGCTCGCAGGGCGCTGGGCGGCGCCGAGCCGTACCCGATCTCGAACGACTTCCCGAGCGCCGTGGGCGCCATCAACTTCGGGCAGCTCCTGCACGAAGCGGCCAGCCGCTCGCCCCTGCGGAGGGACCTCGCGAGCCTCGCGGACAGGCTGGCCCTCGAGCACTCCTCGCGCCCTCGCCTCCAGACCCCCCGGTAAACCCGAGCCATGATCGCGAACCATAACCCCTTGGGCGCGGCCGTCGCGGCCGCGGGCCCCGCGGCCACGCAGGAGATCAAGAAGGCGGTCCATCGCAGGCTGATCGAGACCATGGACCTCGCCGAGGCGAGGCGCATGCCCGTCGACCAGCTCCACCGCGAGTGCTCGCGGCGCGTGGACGTGCTGCTCAACGAGCAGCGCTGCCCGCTGTCGGCCCCGGAGAAGCAGCAACTCCTCAGGGAGCTCATGGACGAGATCTTCGGGCTGGGGCCGATCGAGGAGCTCCTGCGGGACCCGACGATCAGCGACATCCTCGTCAACGGCACGCGGAAGATCTACATCGAGCGCCAGGGAAGGCTCGAGGAGACGGCGGCGAGCTTCCGGGACGACGAGCACCTGGTGCAGGTGATCCAGAGGATCGCGGCGCGCGTCGGGAGGAGGATCGACGAGAGCTCCCCGATGCTCGACGCGCGCCTCGCGGACGGGTCCCGCGTCAACGCCATCCTCCCTCCCCTGTCGATCGACGGGCCGTGCATGAGCCTCCGGCGGTTCGGGACGATCCCGATCGACGTGGAGAGCCTCATCGGGCTGGGCACGCTGACGCCCGAGATGAGGACCTTCCTGGAGGCCTGCGTGCGCAGCAAGATGAACGTCCTCATCTCCGGAGGGACCGGCTCGGGGAAGACGACGCTCCTCAACGTGCTCTCGAAGTGGATCCCCGCGGCGGAACGGCTCGTGACGATCGAGGACGCGGCGGAGCTCCAGCTCCAGCGGGAGCACGTGGTGCGCCTCGAGACCCGGCCGCCCAACATCGAGGGCAAGGGCGAGGTGACCCAGCGGGAGCTCCTGCGCAACACCCTGCGCATGCGCCCGGACAGGATCATCATCGGCGAGGTCCGCGGCGCCGAGGCCCTCGACATGCTCCAGGCCATGAACACGGGACACGAGGGCTCGATGACCACGGTCCACGCCAACAACCCCCGTGACGCCCTGCGGCGGGTCGAGAACATGGTCAGCATGGCCGGGCTCAACTACCCGGTCCACGTGATCCGCCAGCAGGCGTCCTCGGCCCTCAACCTGGTGATCCACCTGGGCCGGATCACGGGCGGACGCCGCCGCATGCTGAGCATGGTCGAGGTGACGGGCATGGAGGGGGACACGATCTGCCTGCAGGAGCTCTTCCGCTTCCGGCAGACTGGCGTGGACCCCTCGGGGCACGCCAGGGGCCACTTCGAGGCGTGCGGCGTCCGCCCGCGGCTCCTCGAGCGGCTCGAGGAGGAGGGGTTCGAGATGCCGGCGGACCTCTTCCAGCGGCGCGTCCTTGAGTCGGGGGCGACGGAGGCGTGACGTGCCCGACCTCTCGGTGAGCCTCCTCGACCTGCTGACGGGCATGGCCGTTTTCGGCCTGGTGCTCGGCCTCTGGCTCATCGTGCTCCTGGCGTGGCTCGTGCGGCGCACGGCCCGGGCCCTCAGGGTGGAGCAGCGCCTCGGCCTCTCGGCCGAGGGGGCCGAGGGGGGCGACGGTAGAGTCCTGCGCCTGTGGCACGAGGACCGGGAGCAGACGACGGAGGTGCCGGGCCTCGGGCGCAGGCGGCGGCTCCGGGAGAGGCTCGCACGCTTCACGCGCGACGCCGAGCTGTCCGTGCCGGTGACGACGATCATCCTGGGGCTCGCCGGGGTCTCGGGCCTCCTGTTCGTCCTCCTCCTCCTCGCCACGGGGAGCCCCCTGCCCGGCCTCGGCGCCGTGGCCGTTCTCGGCGCGTCCGCCACGGTCTACCTCAGGCGGAGGGCCAGCCAGCGGCTGGCGCGCTTCGAGCGCCAGTTCGTCGACGCCATGGACCTGGCGGCGCGCTCCCTGCGCGCCGGCCACCCCATCCTGGGCGCCTTCCGGCTCATCGCGGAGGAGGTCCCGCCGCCGGTGAGCACCGTCTTCGCCGAGATCTGCCAGCAGCAGGCCTTGGGCCGCGGCCTCGCCGAGGCGCTCCGGTGGGCCTCCGACGAGTCCGCCAGGGACGACCTCAAGCTGTTCGCCACGAGCGTAATCATCCAGATGCGGAGCGGCGGGAGCCTGGCCGACATGATGGAGCGCATCGCCGACGTGATCCGCGACCGCATGCGGCTGAGCCGCCGCATCCGCGTGCTGACCGCCCAGACGGAGCTCAGCAAGCGGATCCTGATCGCCCTCCCCACCGTCATGTTCCTGTTCCTCAACATCGTGAACCCTCGCTATGTGTCCACGTTCTACACCACCACGGCGGGCCAGGTCCTGCTGTGCGCCGCCGGAGCAGGGATACTGCTCGGCTGGTGGGTCATGAGCCGGCTGGTGGTCCTGAGGTACTGAGAGCGCCGAACGCCGTGCAAGAGATCGCCGTCCCCATCCTCTCCTTCTTCTCGGTCATCGCCATCGGCGGCGCCTTCGTGGTCGCCGGCGCCGAACGCCGGTCGCGCCTCCGGTCGCGCCTCCTCGGGCTCGAGGAGGGCTCGGGGGAGCCCGAGAAGGCAAAGGACAGGGGAAGGCCCATCGACGTGGTGGCGAGCGTGGGCCATGCCTTGTCGCGAGGGAAGGCCTCGCGCACCCTGCGCCAGGATCTGGCGCAGGCGGGCTACCACGACGCCAACGCCGCGACGGTCTACATCGGCGCGAAGGTCATCCTCGGCGTCCTGTGCCTCGCGTCCGCGGCCCTCCTCGTCCTTTCGCTTCGCCTCCCGGCGCCCCTGAAGGTCCTCGGGGTCCTCGCCGCCGCGACCCTGGGGACCTTCGCGCCGAACGCCGCGGTGCGCATGCGCCGCGAGCGACGATCGTCCGAGATCCGCCGGCACCTCGCGGACGCGGTCGACCTCCTCGAGATCTGCGTCAGCTCCGGCATGGGGCTCGACATGGCCTGGAACGCCGTGACCGACGAGGTCCGCCGCGTGAGCACGATCCTGGCGGACGAGATGGCCCTCACGAACCTCGAGATCCACCTCGGCGCTCCCCGGGCCGCTGCCATGCGCCACATGGCGGAGAGGACGGGGGCCGAGGAGCTCACGTCGCTCGTCGCCACCCTGGTCCAGTCCGAGCGCTTCGGGACGAGCATCGCCGACGCCCTCCGGGTCTTCGCCACGAGCCTGCGCGAGCACCGCACGCAGAAGGCCGAGGAGGCGGCGGAGAAGATGGCCGTGAAGCTCCTCTTCCCCATGGTCCTCGCGATCTTCCCGGCCATGCTCATCGTCGTCGCCGGTCCGGCGGCGCTCGAGCTCTTCAAGACCCTCTCAGGAAGCGGCCGATGAACCACCTCCACTCCCACCCCCCAAGGACACGCACCGTGAGACCAGCATCGAGACTCCTGGCTGCGGCGCTCCTCGCCCTCCTCACCGGGTGCCGCCAGGCGCCCCGGCTCGAGGAGAGCGGGGAGATCAACACCTGGCTCGTCAAGACGGTCCAGGACGCAGCCATGAAGAACGCCATCGTCGCCCAGCACACGCTCTACCCCTACCACTTCGTCGACGACGCGGAGGGGCTCAACGAGCTGGGGAAGGCCGACTTCCACGTCCTCGCCGACCACTACCTGCTCCACCCGGGCCCCCTCAACGTCCGCCGCGGCGGCGCCCCGATGGCCCTGTACGAGGCGCGGGTGCGGAAGGTCCGCGACCTCCTCGGCGAGGCGGGCGTCAGCGCCGAGCGCGTGGCGATCGCCGACGGGCTGCCCGGCGGCGAGGGCCTCTCGTCGGAGCGCGTCCTGAGGATCCTCGAGGAGGAGGACCAGGGGCAGGAGCGTCCCGCGGCGCCGAGGCGAGGGGCGGGCGCCTCGGCGCGGTCGGGGACGCGGGGCGGCAGGACCGGGACGGGCACGGGGACGGGAACGGGCACGCAAGACAGCGCTGGAGCACGATCATGAGACGCGCCACCGACGACCTGAAGCGATCCTGCCTGGCGAGGGCCTGCGCCCTCGCCGCCCTGCCGCTCCTGCCACTTGCGCAGCCGGGCTGCGCGACAGGAGGTCCGACGGCCCCCGCCGGCGCCCTGCCCGCGGGCGGCTCCGACGACGTCTTCGAGGAGGGCGCCCGGCGGGCCCCGACGGCCGAGACGCTCTACGCGATGGCGAGGATCGTCGCCGCCCAGGGCCGCGAGTCCGTCTACGAGTTCGTGCTGAAGAGGATCATCGAGGAGCACCCGCGCTTCCTCCCCGCCTACTCGGACCTCGCGCGCCTCAATCTGAGCCAGAACCGCGTCGATGGGGCCGTCGAGACGCTCGGCGCCGGTCTCCGCGCCGGCCCGAAGGACCAAGTCCTCCTCAACAACCTGGGGATGTGCCACCTCCTGAAGGGACACCCCGAGAGGGCGCTCGAGCGCTTCTCGGAGGCGGCAGCGATCGACCCCGAGGCCACGCGCTACCGGGCGAACATGGCCGCCGCGCTGGGGATGCTCGGGCGGTACGA
The DNA here is from genome assembly GCA_016209535.1 of Planctomycetota bacterium. Taxonomy (GTDB): domain Bacteria; phylum Planctomycetota; class UBA8108; order UBA8108; family SXIK01; genus JACQVW01. The sequence continues at coordinate 9,424 of JACQVW010000274.1, forward strand.
GGAGAGCCTGAGCCTGTACTCGCAGGTCGTGCCGGAGGCGGATGCGCACCACAACCTCGCCGTCCTGTGCGAGGCGCGGAAGGACCTCGCGCGCGCCGCCGAGGAGTACCGCATGGCCGCGGAGCTCGAGCCGAGCTTCATCTTCAGCCGCTGGTGGGCCGAGATGCGCCACGCCATGGGGGGGTGGAGGCAGTTCTGAGGCAGCGCCCGCCTCACTTTGCCACCACGACCACGCCCCTCGCATCCAGCCCCGTCCGCCCCGTCCTTTCACGTGGCGGCCCCAGGGGGGCTCGACTATGATCGGCCGCCGCGAGCCTGCGCCTGCCCTGGCAGGCGTGCAGGGACGCCGCGGGTCCCGGGTGTCGGTTTTCATGGAGGACTGGTCATGACCATGGCGAAAGGTTTCAGGAGCTTCGTGCGGATCCCCCTCGTTGCGGCGCTGGGTTTGATGCTCGGGGCAGGGGCGGCGCTGGTCCCCGGTGACGGTCCTCCTCCCGGCTTCGCCGCGCTCTTCAACGGCAAGGACCTCACGGGCTGGAAGGTGCCCGAGGGCGACGGCGGGCACTGGAAGGTCATGGACGGCGTCATCGACTACGACGCCGAGAGCGAGGCGAAGGGAGACAAGTCGCTGTGGACAGAGCGCGCCTTCGGCGACTTCGTCCTCCGCGTCGACTGGCGCATCAAGGAGACGCCCTACGTGAACCCGAACGTGCCGTACATCCTGCCGGACGGCACCCACGCCCGGGACATCCACGGCCAGGAGATGCGCATGGCGCTGCCGGACTCGGACTCGGGGATCTTCCTGCGCGGGTCGAGCAAGAGCCAGGTCAACATCTGGTGCTGGCCGATCGGCTCGGGCGAGATGTACGGCTACAGGACGGACGCGGGCCAGCCGGCCGAGGTGCGCGCCGCGGTGACGCCGAGGACGCAGGCGGACAAACCCGTGGGCGAGTGGAACCGCTTCGAGATCACGGTGCGCGGCGACCGCGTCTCCGTCGTCTTGAACGGCAAGAAGGTCATCGATGAGGCCCGGCTGCCCGGGCTCCCCGCGAGCGGCCCCGTCGGCCTTCAGCACCACGGGGGGAAGCGGGACGGCAAGTGGGTGGGCCCGCCGAGCCTGCTCCAGTTCAGGAACATTTACATCCAGGAGCTCGGGCGCTGACGCCGCGCCCGCTACGCCACGATCTCCCGCAGCACGCTGCCGTGCACGTCGGTGAGGCTGCGGCCGCTACGCGAGGATCTCGCCCACCACGCTCCCGTGCACGTCCGTGAGGCGGCGGTCGGCGCCGTTGTGGCGGAAAGTCAGGCGCTCGTGATCGATCCCCAGGAGGTGCAGGATCGTCGCGTGGAGGTCGTAGCAGTAGGTGACGCCGGTCGCGGCCTTCCAGGACCACGGGTCGCTCTCGCCGTGGGCCGTGCCGCCCTGGATGCCGCCGCCCGCGAGCCACGCGACGGAGGTGCCGCCGTTGTGGTCGCGACCCGTCGCGCCCTGGGTGAAGGGCATGCGGCCGAACTCCGTCGAGCCGACGACGATGGTGTCCTCGAGGAGGCCGCGCGACTTCAGGTCCTTCAGGAGACCCGCGATGGGCCCGTCGACGCTCGCGGCGATCGCCGGCAGCTCCGTGATGATGTCCGCGTGGTTGTCCCAGTTGTTCTTGGGCCCCCCGGCGCCGCTCCAGACCTGCACGAACCTCACGCCGCGCTCGACGAGCCGGCGGGCGAGGAGACAGCGGCGGCCGAAGTCCTCGGTGACCTTCCCGTCGAGGCCGTAGAGGCGGCGCGTCGCCTCGGTCTCCCGCGAGAGGTCCAGGGCCTCGGGCGCGCTGAGCTGGAGCCGCGCCGCGAGCTCGTAGCTCGCGATCCTCGCCTCGAGCCTCGAGTCGCCCTCGTTCCCGAGAGCGTGGCGGCGGTTGAGGCGGCGGAGGAGCTCCAGGCCCTCTCGTTCGGCGTCCCGCGACAGGAACGGCGCCGGCCGGGCCGGGGCGAGGTCGGGGATGGGCTCGGGGAGGTGCGCGTTCAAGATCGTCCCCTGGTGGCTCACGGGCAGGAAGCCCGACGCGAAGTTCCCCTTCTGGTTGTAGGGCAAGCCGCGGGGGTCGGGCAGCACGACGAAGGTGGGCAGGTCGTCCGTCAAGCGCCCCAGGCCGTAGGAGATCCACGCTCCGAGGCACGGGAAGCCCGGAAGGAGGAACCCGGTGTTCATCATGTAGCTTGCCGGGCCGTGGACGTTCGTCTTCGAGGCCATGCTCATGAGGAACGCCATGTCGTCGGCGCACGTCGCGAGGCGTGGGAACACGCTCGAGACCCAGCGCCCGCACTGGCCGTGCCGGCGGAACTCGAAGGGGGACTTCATGAGGTTCCCGGGCACGCTCGTCGGCGCCTCGACGTGCTCCCCGGGGTCGAACTTCTGCCCGTGCCGCCGCTCGAGCTCGGGCTTGTGGTCGAAGGTGTCCATCTGGCTCGCGCCGCCGTTCAGGAAGAGCTGGATCACGCGGCGGGCTCGGGCGCGGTGGTGGATGCCGCCGTTCAGGTCGGCGCGGGCCCCGGCCGGGGCCCCGGCCGGGGTGGTGCCCGGGGCGGCGTCCGCGCCGGCGAGGAGGCCTCCGCGGCCCAGGATGTGGGCCAGCGCGATGCCGCCGAGGCCGCCGCCGAGGCGCCAGAGGGCATCGCGGCGGCTCACGGGCCCTGCCGCGACGGGTCGGAGGTCGTGCGAGGTCGGCGTGCGCATGGCTCGGTTCACTCAGTTCACGAAGAGGAGCTCGTTCGAGTTGAGGAGGACCCTCGAGAGGTTCTCGAGGCCGTGCCGCTCCGCGTAGTCCGCGAGCTCGGCGGCCTCCTCGGGCGCCGGCGGCCGGCCCAGCGCGAGCTCGCATGCGAAGCGGACCCGTGCCTCGAGCCCCTCGCAGGTCGCACGGAGCCGCTCGGCGAACCGCTCGCACCCGCGCAGCATGAACTCGTCGTTGAGCATGGCGAGCGCCTGCTGCGGCGTGACCGAGACCGTGCGTGCCGCCGTGAGCTGCGATGCGTCGGGGCAGTCGAGGGCGTCCATGAAGGGGTCGGGCAGCGTGCGGAACAAGAACCGGTAGATGCTGCGGCGGCCGGCGCCCGGGCCGTCCCAGTCGTACTTCCCGTACTCGACCACGGGCGTCACGTGGATGCCGGGGCTCAGGGAGAACTGCTGCACCGACGGGCCGCCCATGGCGAGGTCGAGCCGCCCCGAGACCTGGAGGACCGCGTCGCGCACCGCCTCGGCGTCGAGGCGCGTGCGGCTCGCGCGCCACAGGAGCCGGTTGTCGCCATCGACCGCGGCGCACGCCGGGTCGTGGCGCGACGACTGGCGGTACGCTGCGCTCGTGACGAGGAGCCCGTGGAGCCTCTTGAGGGACCCGCCGCCCTCGAGCAGCTCCGAGGCGAGCCAGTCGAGGAGCTCGGGGTGCGAGGGCGCGCCGCCCATGCGCCCGAGGTCGTTCGGCGTGTCGGCGATCCCGCGGCCGAAGTGGTGGTGCCAGAGGCGGTTCGCGATGGCGCGCCACGTGAGCGGGTTCCGCGGGCTCGAGACCCAGCGCGCGAGGGCGGCGCGGCGCGAGGCCTCGTCGTCGGGGCGCTCGAGCTCGAAACGGGCCGGGAGGTCCGTCACGCAGGCGAGGGCGCCCGGCCCGGCGGGCTTCCCGGGGCTGTGGATGTCGCCGCGCCGCAGCACGTGCACCGGGCGCGGGCCCTTCGGCGGTACGTGACCGCCGTCGGGGGCGAAGTCGCTCGCGGCGGCGTAGACGAGTCGCGGGGGCGGCAAGTCCGCGAGCCTCCGCTCGAGCTTCCCGCGGAGGTAGTGGGCCGCGAGCTCGCGCGAGCCCTCCGCCGTGCGCTCGGCGGGCGGCGTGGCCAGGACCGCCGCGATGGCGTCGGGCAGCGGGCTCGCGCGCACGGGCCTCGGCGCCGCCGTCGCCGCGAGGCGCAGGCGGCCGATCAGGTGCCCGCCGCCGTGGAGCTGCTCGAGGACGAAGGTGAGGCGCGTCTCACGGTCGCGGGCCGCGTCGCCGAGATCCGCCGCGAGCTCGAAGACGGCCTGGTGTGAGCGGCCCACCTCGGGGTAGACGCCCCAGGCGGTCTCGGGCTTGCCATCGACCGCGTGCTCGGCGGTCCAGCCGGCCTGGTCGAAGTCCGCCGACGGCGACCGCAAGGCGATGGGCTACGCCTCGGCGCCGCCCGGGGCGGGGCCCGAAGCGCCGCCCGCGGCGGGGCCGGTGAGCAGCCGGATCTCCGAGAGGTGCAGGTTCCCGTTGTCCTGGCGGCCCGGGCCGCCCTTGGGGAGCCTCGAGTCGGCGAGGACCTCGACCCGGACGGCCGTGATGCCCTCGAGCGCCGCGCGAGCCGCGATCGTGTAGGTGTCCTTCTCGGGTCTCGGCCCGCCCGAGAGGACGGACCCGTCGGGCTCCACCGAAAGACTCGAGCCGCCCGCCGACGTCACGCTCTCGGGCACGAGGACGGTCCACGACACGGCGCCGCTCCGCACGCTCTCCTCCCACGCGCGCACCTCGGCCTGGAGGCCGGGGTTGCCGAGCGCCGCCACGGCGGCCGGCTCGCGCCGCTCGAGGGCCTCGAGCTCGCCCCGGAGCCGCCGGCGCTCGCGGCGGACCTCGGGGTCCGGGTCGTAGGCGCGGTCGGCGCGGCCCACGCCGGCGAAGACGGCCTGGAGGCCGTAGTAGTCATCCTGGGTGATCGGGTCGAACTTGTGGTCGTGGCAGCGCGCGCAGTGGACCGTGGCGCCCAGGAACGCCGACGCGGCCGTCGACACCATGTCGTCGCGGTCCAGGTAGAAGCCGATCTGGCGGTCGATCGTGTCGTCCCGTATGTCCCTCAGCGAGCTCTCGTCCCAGGGCCCCGCCGCGATGAAGCCCAGCGCCGGCGCGAGGCGCGGCTCGTCGGGGTAGAGGGCGTCCGCCGCGAGCTGCTCCTCGACGAAGCGGGCGTAGGGCATGTCCGCGTTGAAGGACTCGATCAGGTAGTCGCGGTAGGGCCACGCGTTGGGCCGGATCCGGTCCTGGTCGTGGCCGTGGGTCTCGGCGAAGTGGACCACGTCCATCCAGTGCCGCGCCCAGCGCTCGCCATGGCGAGGGCTCGCGAGGAGGCGCTCGACGAGCCGCTCGTACGCGCCGGGCGACGAGTCGCCGAGGAACGCCTCGACCTCCTCGGGCTCGGGCGGGAGGCCCGTCAAGTCGAATGCGGCGCGCCGGATGAGGGTCCGCCGGTCGGCTTCCGGCGCGGGCGCGAGGCCCTTCTCGCGGAGCTTCCGGAGGATGAAGGCGTCGACGGGCGTGCGGGCCCAGGCCGCCTCCGCGGCGTCGAGCACGGGCGCCGGCGGCCGAGCGATGGGACGGAGGGACCACCACTCGGGTGAGCCTTGAGCGGGCCCTTGCCCGAAGAGCGTGACGGCCAGTGCGATCGCGACCACGGGAGACACCTTTACGCCTGGGAAGCCATTGTGCTCGCCGGGGTGCGGGAAGTCCAGGCGGGAAGGCGGGAGCGCACCTTGCCGCGGCGGCGGATGCATAATGGGACGAGGTGACCGATGAAGCTCCTCGTGAAGGTCCTCCTGCGCTTCCTGCTCGGGTGCGGCCTCGGCGCCTTGCTCTTCGGGCTAGGCTGGGCGGCGGCGGGGGCGGGGCACGGCCTCTACGGGCCCATGGTCCTGGCCATGCCGCTCTACTTCTTCACCCTGGCGGGGTTCTTCGCCATGGGCGAGAGCCTCTTCTACGGCATCGCCTGGGCGACTCCGTTCGCGTGGGGAGCCTACTGCGCGTTCCTCCCGCTCCTCGAGGGGGGCGCGCAGCGCCTCCTGCGGGGGCTCGTGCTTGCGGCCCACGTTGCCCTGGGGGCGCTCCGGCTCCTCGTCGAGTCGGAAGCCTCGTCGTTTGGGCTCAAGGTCTCACAGCTCTGGCCTGTCCTCACCGCGGATCTCGTCGTCTTCACCGCCGCCGCGTGCCTCTGCCTCTCCTGGGACGCGACGGAGTAAGGGGGGCGGCCCCGGTCCCGGTCCTGGGTCCGCTTCAGCGCCGAGGTCCGCGTCAGAAGACGAGCACCGGCGGCGGCCCGCCCAGGAACAGGTAGTTGAGGAGTCGGACCGAGTCCGTGATCTGGATCTGGCCGTTCCCGTCGGTGTCGCAGGGCGCAAAGAAGTCAGGCTGCCGGCCGCCGAGGAAGAGGAAGCTCAAGATGAAGATCGCATCGGAGATGTCCGTGAGGTAGTCCTCGTTGCAGTCGCCCGGCTCGAAGCGCGGCGGCGGGTAGCCGTAGACCATCTGGGGCTCGAGCTTCGGGACGACTTCCCTCGACCCGAGCGTGACCCGGTTCTTCACGGGCTGGCCCGAGCCCCGGAGCTTCTCCGTGAACTGGAGGTTGCACGTGAGGACGACCTTCTTCGGCCCGGGGAAGACCGGGACCCACTTCAGGGCCAGGAGGTCGGTGCCGTTCCCGGCGCCGCGGGGCCCCGTGAAGCTCAGGATCACGGCGCTCACGACGCCGTTCCCGCCGGGCGCCGGGACGATCTCCGTCTTCGAGAACCCGCCGCTCATGATCGACTCCGCGCCGGTCCCCTCGATGGTGGCCTCGATGACCTGGCAGCCCTCCAGGGTGAGGCCGAAGGACCAGCCCGTCGCCACCTCGCGCGGCTCCGTCCCCTGCAGGGACAGATAGACGGCCGCGGGGAAGACGAGGGGCTCCGAGCGCGTGGCGCTGCCCGTGTCGGTGACCTCGAGGCGGACGCGCGAGTCCTCGGGCGCAGGCTTCACGGCGTAGGCCTCGCACGGGAGGGGGTCCCCGGGCGAGGGCCCCGGCTCGGGGAACGGCGGGGGCGGCGCCGGCGCGCCCAGGAAGAGGAAGGAGAGGATCCTGACCACGTCCGTCAAGCCCAGCTTGCCGTCGCCGTCCGCGTCGCCGGCGGCCTCGCAGGGCTGGAGAGAGCCCCACAAGGTGAGGGGCGCGATGAGCGCCAGCGCGTCCCCGACGCTCACGTCTCCCGACTGGTCGTAGTCTCCGCGGAGGAGCTCGGCCTGGCCGAGGGCGGCGGACGGGACGATGGCGGCGCTGGACAGAGCGGCGCACGATGCGAAGGCGGACAGGACACGCTTCATGGTGACCTCCCCGGGTCGAGAACCCAATCGTTGGCGGGCGGCAGACCTGCCCGCAATTCAAAGCCCCGCGTCCCCTCCAGTCCAGGAAAAACGCGCCCGCGCGGTCGCATCGCGGCGCTTGCCCTCGCCGCGGCCCGCGGCGATAACCGAGCGCAGGAAACCAGGTCGATCGTGAAGCCCGCCGCTCCCAACGCGCGTCCCGATTTCATCGCCCGCGTCCTCCGGGCGCTCGAGCGCGCGCGCGGGCCCGTCCGGTGGCGGCGCGAGGACCCCGTCACGTGCCTCGTGGGAACGATCCTCGCCCAGGCCACGAACGATGTCCTCGCGGAGCGCGCCTACCGGGAGCTCCGCCGGCGCTTCCCCACCTGGTCGCGAGTCCTGGCCGCCCCGCGGCGCGAGGTCGAGCGCGCGGTCCGCTGCTCGGGGCTCGCGCGGCGGAAGGCGTCGGCCATCCAGGCCTTCCTGCGGCACCTCCGCGCGACGCGCGGGCGGCTCTCCCTCGCGGACCTCAGGCCAGGGCTCGACGCCGACCGTGCGCTCGCGGACCTCTCGAGCGTGAAGGGGGTCGGGGTCAAGACCGCGGCCATCACCTTGATGTTCGCCTGCGGCGCGGACCTCTGCGCCGTGGACACGCACCTCGCGCGCATCCTCCGGCGGCTGCGGGTCGTGCCGCGGAAGGCGAGCCCCGAGCGCGCCTTCCGGGTCCTGCGCCCGCTCGTCCCGGCGGGCCGCGGGATCGACCTCCACCTGCAGCTCATCCGCCACGGCCGCACGACGTGCCGCTCCCAGCGGCCGCGGTGCGGCGAGTGCCCGCTCAGGAGGCTCTGCCCCTACCCGCGAGCGAGCCGCGGGGGCTGAGGGGGCGGCGATGGCGGCCCCGCCAGCGGAGCCTGGGAGCCTGGGAGACCCCCTCGCCTTCCCCGCGTCGGGAGCATGGGTATAATCCTGCGCAGGAGGTCCTCATGTCCACAGGCACGCACGCCGCACCGCCCGCCGCGCCACGGCAGCAAGCGCTCGCCGCACCGCGTGTGCCGCCGTTCCCGATCTATCCGATCAGCGTGCAGAAGTACCACGAGATGATCCAGAAGGGCATCCTCACCGAGGATGATCCCGTCGAGCTCCTGGAAGGATGGATCGCGATCAAGACGCCGCGCGTCCCAGCCCACGACACGGCCATCGACCTCGCCGAGGCGGCGCTGAGACCCGTCCTCCCGCCTGGCTGGAGGGTGCGCGTCCAGAACGCCATCACGACCGACGACAGCCAGCCGGAGCCCGACGTGGCGGTCGTGTCGGGGGATCTCCGAGCGTTCGCCGCGCGGCACCCTGGACCGGCGGACACCGGCCTCGTGCTGGAGGCGGTCGAGTCCTCCCTGGATACGGACCGAGTCGAGAAGGGGCGCATCTACGCCCGTGCCGCCATTCCCATCTACTGGATCATCAACCTCGTGGACCGCCAGGTGGAGGTGTACAGCGATCCGGATCCACGGTCGAGCCCGCCCGCCTACCGCCGCCGTGAGACGTACCTGCCGGGTCAAACCGTCCCGCTCGTGCTGAAGGGCCAGGCGGTGGCCCAGGTCCCCGCGCAGGACTTGCTTCCGTAGGGGGCGGCTATCCCAGCCCCGCCGGCGTCCTCTCGAGCCGGATCGCGTCGGTCGGGCACGCCTCGATGACGGCGAAGATCTGCCGCAGGTTCCCCGTCAGGTCGGCTCCTGGCCGCACGCGGGCGCAGGCGTCCGCCTCGGGCTTCTCGAAC
>JACQVW010000275.1 GCA_016209535.1 Planctomycetota bacterium
GTCGTCGTCTACACCTCGGTGGACGACGTCTTCGCGCGGCCCATCGCCGAGTCGTTCACGAGGGAGACGGGGGTCGAGGTCTTGCTCGTGCCCGACACGGAGGAGGCGAAGAGCACCGGGCTCCTCTTGCGCCTCATCGCCGAGAAGGAGCGCCCCCAGGCCGACGTCTTCTGGAGCGGAGACCCCGTGCGCGCCGCGGTCCTCAAGGCGAAGGGGATCTCGGCGCCCTATCGTTCTCCCCGAGCCGAAGGCCTGCCCGCGGAGCTCTCGGACCCCGGCGGCCACTGGACCGGCTTCTCCGCCCGGGCGAGGGTCATACTCTACAACGTGGACCTCGTCCCGGCCGGCTCCGAGCCCAGGGGCATCATGGACCTCCTCGACCCGCGCTTCCGGGGCAAGGCGTGCATCGCGAACCCCCTCTTCGGGACGACGTCGATGCACGCGGCCGCGCTCTTCGCGGTTCTCGGCGAGGAGAAGGCGCGAGCCTTCTTCGAGGGCTTCCGCTCCAACGGCGGCAGGATGCTCTCCTCGAACGGCGAGGTCCGGCGGCGCGTCGCCGCGGGCGAGCTCGCGGTGGGGATCACCGACACCGACGACGCCCACGTGGCGCTCCTGGAGAAGAAGCCCGTGGGAGTCGTTTTTCCCGACTCCGAAGGCATGGGCACCTTGATCGTCCCGAGCTGCGCCGTGCTGGTGGCCCGTGGCCCTCACCCGGAGGAGGGCAAGGCCTTCATCGACTACCTGCTCCGGCCCGAGACCGAGGAGGCACTGGCGAGGAGCGAGGCGGCGCAGATGCCGCTCCGCCCGCAAGTCCCCGTGCCCGAGGGAGTCACCCCCGTCTCGAGGCTGAAGCCCATGGAGGTCGACTACGCGAAGCTCGCGGCGCTCCTCGAGGACCTCCAGAGGGGCTGGCTCAAGGAGTGGGCGGACAGGGCGGCCCCGTGATGGGCCCCGCGGTCCTCGAGCGGCCCGGCCGCTGGCGCGCCGCGGGTCTCGGGGTGCTCCTGGTCCTCGCGGCGCTGCCGCTCGTCCCGCCGGCAGCCGAGGCGCTCGGCTCGTTCGAGGGCGCCGGGTCCCTCGGCGGGGCGCGCTTCCTGGACTCTTTGAAGGCGAGCGCCCTGGAGGGCCTCGCCGTCTCCCTCCTGGCCCTCGCCGTGGGCCTCCCGGGCGGCGTCCTCGCGGCGCTCTACGACTTCCCGGTCCGGCGGGCCCTCCTCGCCTTCTCGGCGCTCCCCCTCCTCGTCCCGTCGCTTCTCGCGGCGATCGGCTGGAGCCGCCTCGCCTCGAGCCTCGGGCCCTCCGCCTCCCTGGCGCTGTCGAGCCACGCGGGGACGGTCCTCGTCTTCGCCGGGAGCGCCGTGCCCCTCGTGATCCTCGCGTCGTGGGCCGCCTGCGCCTTGGCGAGCGGCTCGGCCCTCGACGCGGCGCGCCTCGGAGGCGGCGAGCGCGCGGCCTTCCTGCGGGCCGCCGGGCACGCGGCGCCGCCGGCGCTCCTCGCCGCGGTCCTCGGGGGCCTCCTCGCCCTCGGCGATCCGGGGCCCGGACAGATCCTCGGGCCTCGCGGAGCGGGCTCGGAGATCCTCACGAGCTTCGCCGCGACTCGCGATGCGGCGCTCGCGGCGCGCCAGTCGGCGGTCCTCGCGGCGCTGGCGCTGGCGCTCGCCCTGCCCGCGGCGCTCCTCGCGGCCCCGAGGCTCGCCGAGGGGCTGCTCGCGCGCGAGGTCCGCGGCGCGGAGATCCGGAGCTCGCGGCCCGCCGGGAGGGCCGGGCTCGCGATCCTCTCCGCCGTCGTCCTCTTCGGCTCCGTCCTGCCGGCGGCGGGTCTCTTGCTGCCGCTCCGCCGCGGCGTCGAGCTGGGCCGGGCCGCGGCCACGGTCGCCCGGACCCTCGGCGACACGGTGGTCGTGGGGGCGGGAGGCGGCGCTGGCGCCGTCATCCTCGGTTTCGCGGCGGCGTTCCTCGCGGGGCGCGAGCGCGGGCTGCGGGCCATCCTCGTGACCGCATCGGCCGTGGTCCTCGCCCTTCCCTCATCCCTCGGCGCCTTGGGGATCCTCCAGGCAGGGACGAGGGCTCCGGCCTGGGCGGATCCCATCGTGCGCGGCCGGCCGGCGCTGTGCCTGGCGCTGGGGGCGCACCTCTTCCCGGTCGCCGCCGTGCTCGGCTTGAGGGCCTGGGGGAGCCTCAGCCAGTCCTGGGCTCTCGCCGGGGAGCTCCACGGTGTGCCGCTCCCGCGCTATCTCCTTCGCGTCGTGCTGCCGCGGATCCTGCCGGCCGCCTTCGCCGCGCTCCTCCTCACGGCGCTCCTGGCCGCTTCGGACGTGAGCGCGGCCCTCCTCCTGGCTCCGCCGGGGGCGTCGACGCTGCCCCTGGCGCTCTTCACCGTCATGGCGAACGCCCCCGAGGCCCTCGTCGCGACGCTCTGCGCGCTCCACTTGAGCCTCGCGGCCGCGGCCCTCCTGGGCGCGGCCCTCCTCGTCCGGAGCCGAGCCGCATGAGCGAGCCGCGCCCCTTCCTCGAGCTCGAGCGGGTGACGGTGCGCCGGGGCGGAGGCCCGGTGCTCTCCGAGGCGACGCTCTCCATCGAGCCCGGCGCTTCCATCGCCCTCCTCGGCCGCTCGGGCTCGGGGAAGTCCACGCTGCTCCGCGTCGCGGCGGGGCTCGAGGCGCCGGCCTCGGGGCGGGTCCTCCTCGACGGGCGAGAGGCGTCCAGAGGCGGCGAGATCCTCATCCCGCCGCACCGGCGCGGGATCGCGATGCTCTTCCAGGACCTGGCGCTGTGGCCCGACCTCACGGTGCTCTGGAACGTGCTCTTGGGTCTCGCGGGCTCGGGGCTGAGCCGGCGGGACAGGCTCGCTCGCGCCCGGGAGGCCCTCGAAGCATGCTCCGTTCTCCCCCTGGCCGAGCGGAAGCCCGCCCAGCTCTCGGGCGGCGAGGCCCAGCGGGCGGCGCTCGCCCGGGCCCTCGCTGTGCGGCCGTGGCTCCTCCTCCTCGACGAGCCTTTCAGCGGCCTCGACCTCGTGACGAAGGACGAGGTCCTCGCGCGCATCGCGGCCGCGTCCAGGCAGGACGGCATCGCCCTCGTCCTGGTGTCGCACGACCCGCTGGAGGTCAGCGCCCTGTGCCGCCAGGCCGCGGTCCTCGAGGACGGGCGGCTCGTGGAGCATGGCACGCTCGCGGACCTCGTGCGCGAGCCGAGGAGCGCGATCCTCAGGGCCTTCCGGGACCGGCTCGGGCCTGCGGAGGGCCGGACGTAGCTCGACGCTCACGGTCCCGCGTTCAGCGAGGCGCCTGCTGCCGGTGACCTTGTCGGTCTCCCAGACCTGTTTGCCCGTGGCCGCCTCGAGGCAGGCCCTGGCGCCGCCGCTCCCGATCCTCTATCCTGCGAGGCCATGCAGCACAAAGCGATCGTGACCCTGCTCGTGGCGCTCGGCCCGGGAGCCGGGGCCGTAGGCGACGACTGGCCCCAGTGGCGCGGCCCGAGGCGGGACGGCGTCTGGCGCGAGGAGGGGATCGTCGAGCGCCTGCCCGAGAAGCTCACCTTCAAGTGGCGCGTCGAGATCGGGCCCGGCTACGCGGGGCCCGCGGTGGCCGGGGGCCGCGTCTACGTGACGGAGCGCGGGCTCGCCGAGGGCGTGCGGGGCCCCGACGACCCCTTCGACAGGAAGCGCCTGCGGGGCGTCGAGCGGCTGCTTGCGCTGGACGCCGAGACGGGTGCGCTCGTCTGGAGGCACGAGTACCCCTGCGAGTACGAGATCCAGTACCCGAGCGGGCCGCGGGCCACCCCGACCGTCCACGAGGGCAAGGTCTACAGCGCCGGGGCGATGGGGGACCTCGTCTGCCTCGACGCGCAGGGCGGCAAGGTCCTCTGGTCGAGGAGCCTGCTGAAGGACTTCAAGGGGGAGATCAACACCTGGGGCTTCGCGGCGGCGCCCCTCGTCGACGGGGGGAAGGTGATCGCCGTCGCGGGAGGCCGCCCGGGTGCGGCCGTGGTGGCCCTCGACAAGGACAGTGGCGCCGAGCTCTGGCGAGCCCTCGATGTCGAGGACTTCGGCTACTCCCCGCCCGTGATCATCGAGGCGGGCGGCAAGCGGCAGCTCGTCCAGTGGACTCCCGCGGCCCTCTCGTCCCTCGACCCCGAGACGGGAAAGCTCCACTGGCAGGAGCCGTTCCGGCTCCAGGCAGGGCTTGCGCTCGCGACGCCCATCCACGACCCCGCCGCGGACCTCCTCCTCGTCACCGCCTTCTACAACGGTCCACTCATGATGAAGCTCTCGCGCGACGCGCCCGAGGCGAAGCTGCTCTGGAAGGGGAAGTCGTCGAGCGAGCACCAGACGGACGGGCTCCACGCCATCATCTGCACGCCGGCCTTCCAGGACGGGCACATCTACGGCGTCTGCAGCTATGGGCAGCTCCGCTGCCTTGAGGCGGCGACGGGGAAGCGGCTCTGGGAGACGCTCGAGGCGACGGGCTCGGGGCGCTGGTGGAACGCCTTCCTCGTGAAGCACCGGGACCGCTTCTTCATCGCGAACGAGCAGGGGGACCTGATCACGGCGAGGCTCTCGCCGGAGGGCTACAAGGAGGAGAGCCGGGCCAAGCTGATCGAGGCCACGCAGCCCATCCAGCGCCGCAAGGTGGTGTGGTCCCACCCCGCCTTCGCCTTACGCTCGGTCTTCGCCCGCAACGACCGCGAGATCGTCCGCGCCGACCTGGCGGCGAGGTAGGGGGGTCGTCGCCTGGCCGAACTATCAGGAGGGCACACCCGAGCCAGCAGGTGACGAGCGTTCCCCCCCGGGATCGTCTATCCGACCGGCGCAGACCAGTCCTCGAAGGCCAATCCTGGGACCTGCTCGTAGTCCCGGCGGTTTCGGGTCACAAGGGTGCCCTGGCTCTCGAGCGCTATGGCTGAGATCGCCAGGTCGAGTTTGCCAAGTCTCGGGAGCCGGCGCCGGAGATCAAGGTACCGGTGGACCGCGCCCAGGCTGAACGGGAGCACTCGGATGTGAGCGCCGGTCTCAGCCACCTGGCGCAGGCCCTCGTACGCCCCGAACAGCTCCAGAGCGTCCCGCGCTTTCCGGACCTGGGTGAACCAGCCTCGAAGCTGCTCTTCGATCGTGATGACCGTGATCGCGAGGTCCCGAGGAGGCACGGATTGCACGCGGGCAACGACCGCCGGGTGACCACGCCGGAGGAGGGAGAGATGATCCGTGTCAACGACGTAGAGGCTCACAGGCGCTCGGCCTCAGCATCCACCTGACGGCGATACTCTCTAATACTCTCCTCGAACGCTTCCAGGGAAGGGTGGTCTTTCCACGTCCCCGCCAGAGCCATCCAGGGGTGTATCTCGCCAGGCACTGCGACCGTGAGCTGCACGAGCTCAGCGCGCGACATCTGCTCTCGCAACAGTCTCTCGAGGCGATCCAGCGCCTGTTTGCGCGTGGCGCCCTCGGCCACGATGCGAGCGGGCGAGAGGCTCGTGGCTCGATAACCATTCGTTGGAAGGGGCTCGATCAATACAGGCACATCCATGGACGCTATTGTTCAGCTCCCCGACCACACCGTCAACTCCGGAGCACTCCGCGCCGACCTCGCGGCGAGGTAGGGGGGCCCATCGTAGTTCCGCCGGTTCCTGGTCACGAGGGTGCCCTGGTTCTCGACTGCGAGGAAGACACTGCGGACGCTGGCGGGGCACTGCCCGGGGCCGCGGGGGCCCCCAACCCCGCCGGTCCTGCGCGGTGCCCGGGGCACGGGGCCAGACCGGCGGCGGGGTGAGCGGACGAGCTGCCTTACTTCAAGGTCGGTCGATCGGGCAGGGCAGGCCGCTCCAGGTGGGACTTCTGGAGGCGCCGGACGCGGCCCAGGAGCCGCCTCCGCGCACCCTCCTCGAGCGTCAGGATGATCTGCGTGTATTCCCCGACGCTGAAGTACCCGACCCTGTTCTTGCAATAGACGGCGATCTTCTCCCCGTAGGGCAGTAGCTCCGCAAGGAGCCTCTGCCGCGTGGCCTTCGCCAGGTCCCCCCGCTCCGTCTTGATGAGGAAGACCTGCAGGAGCGAGTAGCAGAGCAAGACGAAGATGATCTGGCTCACGACGAGCGAGAAGCTACAGGAGCGGAACCCGGTGAGGTCCCAGAAGCACTTCGACTGCCTCCAGCCCTCCTCGCAGGAGCTCCGGAGGCCGTAAAGCTCGCGGATCTCCAGCGGGTCCCACACCTCCCGGGTGGTCATGAGCCCCCACTCGCTCACCTCCCCGTCGCTTCGGTGCTCCCGCAGGAGCACCACGTCCAGGGGCACCGGGCATTCCGTCCACAGCCGCATCCTCGGGATGGTCTTGAGCTCCACCCTCAGGAGGCAGGGAGGGGGCTGGATTCCCGCGTCGAGTTTCTTCTGCGCCACGGTCTGCTGGCGCTTCTCCTCGGCGCGTCGGATGTGCTCGGGCCGCTGGGGTGGGTGGGGCGGCTTCTGCCTTCGGGGGGGCTCCCAGACCTGCCAGGGCTCCCGGTCCACCCGTCCAAGCCGCCAGGCGTCGCGCGTGATGTCCATGTTCGCCTTCAGCGGCAGGATCACGTCCGCCCCGAGCTCCTGCTTGATCGTTCCGATCGAGTAGCCGTCGATGAACCCGCGGTCCAGGAGCAACGTCCTCAGGACCCCGGGGCCCACGGCCCCGACGAAGTCCCGCACAAGCGGAAGGAGCTCGTGGACCTCGTGACCTTCTCCGGGAAGCACCCTTGCTCCGGAGTAGATCAGGCAGTCCTGCCGGCGGTTGGTGTGGGAGAGGCCGACCATCTGGTAGTACCGCCGGAGCCGGCAACGGCGCTGATCCTGCGGGGGGAGCTTCGCGATGTCGTCCTTGGAGATGGGATGGTTGTGCTTGTCGAAGTAGGCCCGGCGGGAATGCTCGTAGCGGTCGTTGTCCGGCACGAAGAGGTAGGAGCCGTCGAGCATGAAGATCCCCTCGGGATCGTAGGCCCCGATCTCGCCGAGGTAGCGTGCCACGTGCCGCGAGAACCAAGCCTGGAGCGCCACGGGGTCGGTGTCGCGGGCGAACTTGCGCACGTAGTCGTGGTCGCAGGGCGTGACGCGGTTGTAGTCGTTCTTGTGGTTGTAGCCCCGGAAGGAGAGCGATGGCTCCTGGGTCTCGGAATCGAGTTTGCGCTCCACCTGCCCCGCCTCCAGGGCGTCCCTCAGACCGCCGCAGTGCATCACGTAGGGAAGGCTCCCGTAGCCGGGAGAGCCGTGGAGCCGGAGGGTCATTTGGCTGGAGAGGTAGACCCAGGGGGGAACATCGTGCTTCTTTCGAGGGCTTGGGTAGGAGGCAGCCAGGCGCTCCATGCCGCCGCTGCCGATGAAGTGCTGGAAGAACTGGGTCTCGACGACGCGGCTGACGACCTCGAGGTGGTCGAGGAAGCCTGCTTGGAGGTGCTCCAGGACGAAGGACTTGTCTTCCTCGAAGGCGTGCCAGGCTCGCATGGTGTCACCCGAGTCCCAGGCGAGAGAGGAGCCTTGCCTGTCCCCGCAGGCGCCAGGCAAGGAGCTTGTCCGAGTGGGAGACGGCTTCTCTCAGGAGCTTCCACAGGCGGGCTCTGCGCCTTCGAAGGGTCCGATACGTGAGGAGGGGCGCCTTGAGCCTGCGAGCCTGGCGGGGATCGACGGTGTGCACCCTGCGTCTTGCGGAGCTTCGCTCGACCAGCACGAGGCTTTGGTGGAGCTCTCCCCTTCTGCAGCGGCAGCGGCGCTTACCGCAGCGGCGACGCAGGGTCTGGAGGCAACCTCGCAGCAGAGGGGTCGTCTCGCAGAACGCGTCCAGGATGCTCCGGAACTCGGCCGCCAGGAGGTGGAGCTTCTGGCGCTCGGGGCTTGGATCGAAGGGCAGGCGGGGCAAGTGGAAGGGTCCTTGAGCTTTGAGGCGGCATTTTATGACAGTAGCATATAGCCATCAAGAGACTATATGAAATATTGTTGCAGTAAAAGTCTATTAGTTAATGTAAGTGATGACAGCGATGAGACTTACGCATTCCAAAAAAATCTGCCCCCCTGCAGCGTCGGGCTCACGAAGTCTCGCCGTACCCGGCCAGGCGACGGCGGGTCAAGCAGCGTGAGCTCGCCGTGGTGGAGCGTCGCTGCGAAGCGCCGACCGGGAAGCCAACGCTGGCGCGGGCCGAGGAGCTCTCGCCTTCCGCTGGCGGCCCTGGGGCCGTAAGAGCACCGGCGCCGGCAGCGCGTCCGATCAGGAAGCCCGGAGCCCACCCCGTGGCTCGCAGCGCCGATCTGATGTTGGAGATCTGCGCAGGGTCCTCAGAAATCGCCGGGCAGATGGAAATTTTTCCCGAGACGGCATTTTCGAGGTCCGCGGGCGGCCGCGAGCGGACGGCTCCCCGCCATTCCGGCAGACACAGCAACGAAGGGGCCTGGGCGCCCCTTCCAGCGTCTTTCCAGGCTCAAGGGCCCGGACTCCAACCCGGCCGTCCGCGGGCCCTGGTGCCCCCGCCGCGCGCGCCGCCCGCCGACCGAGGCCAGTGTCTGCTTCGCAGTGGTTCTCGAGGACGATGACCGTGATGGCGAGCTCCCGAGGAGGCACCGCTTGCACGCGGGCAGCGACCGTAGCAACTCATTCGGGCGCACACCGCTCGCCTGCTCGCACGCCGAGCTTGTTCCCCGGAAGCTCGCCTGCTACACTCGCCCTTGCGCTCGCCGGCCGCCTCCAGCAACCGATCCTCGCCGGCGGGAGCTCCTTGCCATGGACCCACTGGACCTCGCGACGTTGCCTCCATCGGCGGCCCAGAAGCCGCGGCTCGACTACCCGGAATCGGACGGGAAACCCGTGGGAGAGACGGACCCCCATATCGCCGCGATCCTCTACCTCCGCCAGGCGCTCCAATACGTGTTCCGGCGCGCCGAGAACACTTATGCCGCCGCGAACCTGCTCGTCTACTACGAGGAGGGCAACCCGGACGCTCGCTTCGCGCCCGACGCCTTCGTCGTGAAGGGAGTGCCCAAGCACGACAGGCGGACCTACAAGCTTTGGGAGGAGCGAGTCCCGCCCTGCGCCGTCATCGAGGTGACCTCCCGTTCGAGCCGCCTCGAGGACAAGGGGAACAAGAAGACGGTCTGCGAGATGCTGGGCGTGCGCGAGTACTACCTCTTCGATCCGCTGAGCGAATACCTCAAGCCCCGCTTCCAGGGCCACGAGCTGGTGGGGGGGGCCTATCAGCCCATGCCTCTCTTGCCGGACGGGACGCTGCGGAGCCGCGAGCTTTCCCTGGTGTTGTGTCCCGAGGGCCCGCTCTTGCGGGTGGTGGACCCCGAGACGGGCGTCTTCGTGCCGACGCTCGATGAGGCGATCGCCCTGGAGCGCCAGGCGACAGCCCGAGCGGAGGCGGAAACCAAGCGGGCCAAAGCCGAGGGCCAGCGGGCCGAATCCGAGGGCCAGCGGGCCAGCAGGGCCGAGGCCGAGGCCGCCCGTCTCCGCGAGGAGGTCGAGCGGCTCCGTCGCGGCAATCCGTGATCCGCGGGGCCGCTCCCGCATCCAGGCGATCGAGGATCGAGGTCGTGGGGTCCCACCCCACGTTCGCCCTGCGCTCCGTCTTCGCCCGCCACCGACCCCGCAGCGACCGGGAGATCGTCCGCGCCGACCTCGCGGCGAGGTAGGGGGGCGTTCGGGAGGGACGGCGCGGGCCCACAATCCTCTTGTCCTGGCGGCCCCTCCGCGGAGTACCATGGAAGCAGGGGGTGGGGCGGGTCGACGGATCACCAGGACAGGAAGGGAGCGCGCATGGGGTTCCAGGAGCCGAAGACAGCGCCGCGCGGCGCGGCGACGCGGGTCCTCCTCGAGCTGGCAGCGCAGGGCGACTCGGACGCCAGGGGGAGGCTGCTCGAGCGCTTCGAGCCCCTCCTCGTCCGCTGCGCCCGCAAGCACCTGGGGCGCGAGCGATTCGCCGGCGAGGGCGAGGACCTCCTCCAGGTGCTGCGCATGTCGGTGGCGGCCTCCGTCGGGTCCTTCCGTGGGGACAGCACGCCGTCCTTCCTCGCCTGGCTCAAGAAAGTGCTCCGCAGCCGGCTCCAGGACTGGGAGCGGGGGCGCCGCAGCCCCCGGAGGAACCCGGGGGCCCCCGTCTTGAGCCTCAGCGCCACGGATGCGCCGGAGGTGGCGGCCTCGGGGCCGACGCCGAGCCGGGTCCTCCTCAAGCGGGAGGAGGCCCAGCGCCTGCGGCAGGCCATCGAGAGGGTGCCGCCGCGCTATCGGGACCTGCTCCGGCTCCTCTGCGAGAAGTACCCCTCGCCGGCCGAGGTCGCGGCCTTCCTCAAGAAGGACCCCGAGGCGGCGCGCAAGGTCGTGGCGAGGGCGCTGGCCCACCTGAGGCGCGTCCTCGAGGTTGGAACGTCCGGTCCTGACGGGAACGACGTCTTTGGGTGATGGGACCCAGGATGCCCTGGGCCCTCGGGAGAGCCTATCGGGAGGCGGATTGAGCGCGCGAGAGTCCGAGCACGAGGATCGGCACGAGTCGCCCGGCGGCGCGGCAGCCGGGAGCGAGGTGTTCGCCCACGTCGAGGATCTGGTCGACGTCCTCTGGTCCCGCTATTGCCCGGGTTGCGGCACGCGCCGGCCCATGAACGAGACCACTTGCCCCACCGACGGCATGGAGCTCCGCGACCTCTCGGTGGCCACGGGGGCCCTGTTCGAGACGACCGGCCTCTTCGGGCAGACGGGCGGCTCCTGGGCCACGCTTCCTCCCCTCCCGGAGGGGCAGGACGAGGCCTCTCACGGCCCCGCGGCGCTGGCGGACCTCAAGGCTGCGGGGCTGCCGGCGATCCTGGGGGAGAAGTGGCAGGTCGAGCGCTGTCTGGGCGGCGGCTCCTTCGGGACCTTCCTGGCCGGGCACCACGCGATCCTCGGCATGAAGGTGGGGATCAAGGTCCTCCGGAAGCGCTTCACCGCGAGCGGAGGGGGCCGGCGCCTCTTCCACCAAGAGGCCATGCGCTTGAGCCTCCTCCACCACCCCGGGATCGTCCAGGTCCTCGACTACGGCGAGGAGGCGGAGCGGCCGTACCTCGTCATGGAGTACTTGAACGGGAAGCCGCTCCACCACTGCCTCGCCGAAGGCGGGCTAAGCCTCGAGGATGGCGTCGAGGTGGTCCGCCAGGTCGCGGAGGCCCTCATCGCCGCCCACGAGGGGGCCGGCACGGGGCAGCCACTCGTCCACCTCGACTTGAAGCCGGAGCACATCTTCCTCGAGCGGATCGGGGACCGCTGGCACGTGAAGGTGATCGACTTCGGCATCGCCGAGATCGCCGCAGCCCCGACCGGCTCGGACCCCGAGACCGAGGGTGCGAAGCCCGCGAGGAGGCGCCTCGCCGGGACCCTGCCCTACATGGCGCCCGAGCGGTGGCAGGGCGTGGTGGATCCGCGCTGCGACATCTACTCGCTGGGCATCGTGCTCTACGAGGTCGTCGCGGGGCGCAAGCCCTTCGACGCGCCGGACCCGGAGGTCATGCGGCGGCTCCACGAGACGCAGGCCCCCGCGCCGCCGAGCCGCTTCCGCCCCGGCCCCAAGACTCCCGCGCTCAAGGAGCTCGATGCGATCGTCCTCAAGGCGCTCGAGAAGGACCCGGCCGACCGCCACCAGACCGCCGCCGAGCTCGCCCGGGCCCTGGAGCGCTGGCAGGCCCGGCCCCGGCTCACGCCGGTCCAGCGCATCGCGCGGGCCGCGGCGCTCCCGGCGGCGGTCCTGGCCCTCGCCCTCGGACTCGTTTGGTGGGCGCCGTGGGAGGAGGTGGTCCTCCGCTCCAAGGACCCCGTGGCGGGGCCCTCGCAGCGCCTCGTGCTCGAGTGGGTCGTGCGCGGCGCCGGTTACTCCGAGGCGCGCCTCGAGCTCCGGCGGGGAAGCGTGAGACGGAGATTCCCGCTCGAGACCGTCGAGGAGGGCGGCGTCATCCGCGGGGCGTGTCCCTCGTGGGCCGAGCTCACGAAGGCCCTGGACCTCGGGGCGGACCTCGAGGGCGAAGAGGTCCAGGCGCGGATCGAGGTGCGCGGGCTGCTCGGCAGATCCCGCTCTTCGGAAGACTTCATGATCGTCCTCGACAGCCGGCCTCCTCGCTTCGAGGAGGTGAGCGGGACGGACGATCCAGGATCAACGAGCTTGAGGCTCCTCAGCGGCTCCAGTGAGCTCCGCGTTCGTGCGCACGAGCTCCTCGACCTTGGTCGCTGCACTCTCACGGCTCTCGACAAGAGCACGGGCGCGAAGGATGCCGGCGACATGAAGGCGGCCACGGCCGTGTTCCCCGTCCTCCTGGACGCCCCCGTTGTCGAGGTCGGCCTCGTGGACCTCGCCGGCAACCGGAGCATCAAGTCGTGGCGAGTGGACTGGGTCAAGGACCAGGCGCCGCCCCTCGGCTGGCCGCGCACGTTCCTCACGAACGCTTCACCGTATCCTCTCGAGCTCCGCTGGGCGGACCGGCCGGGCCGGGTGGTGGTGAGGCCCACGGGCGGCGGCGCGCTGATCCCTGTGGAGATCCAGAAGGCCGACGACGGCTGGGTCGGGAAGGTGTCCGTCGACGTCGGCGACTTGGCTGCGGGCAAGAGGAGGGATTGGAGCGCGGAGGTCCGCACCTGGTCCGTCGCCTCGGCGGACGCATCGCGCGAGCCCGACCGCTCCGACGAGGTCGTGGTCCGCTTCCTGCGCCGAGATCTGAAGGTCGAGTTGAAGACGGTCAAGGACGATGAGGACGAGACCCGGTTCCCCGTGTTCCGTGCTGCAGACGGCGAGGGCAAACCCGTGGAGGAGGGTCTCCGCTGGCAGCTCGCGGCCGCCTGGGAGGGCGAGGGCGAGCCGGGCTTCTCGTTCTACCCAGACCTCAAGGGTCCGTCGCTCGATCCGAACCCGCGCCTCGGGGACCGCCGGGGGAAGTTCCGTCTCAGCGTCATCGCCTCCGACGAGCACGGGAACGTGAGTCGGGCGCACCTCTCGCGGCACTCCAACCAGGTGGAACCTCCGCGGCTGACCTTGGCGCTCGCTGCGGACGGCGGCCGGGCGGGGCCCCTTCACCACGCGACCTGCCCCTGCAACCTCGTGGAGGGCGGGCGGCCGCTCGTGCGCTTCCGGTACTCCCTCCGGTACGCTTTCGCCGACGCGGACGACCTGGACTGGAAGCTCCGGCTCGGGGACGCGCGGACGGGAAGGGAGATCCCATCGTTCGTCCGGGAGGCCGGGGAGTGCCTCGTGCCCCGCGACGAGGTCATCCCCTGGCTCCAGACGGGCCCGAACGAGCTTTTCCTGATCGCGAGGGACCTCGAGTGGGGCGTCGCGGGGCACGCGCGGTGCCTCGTGGAGTACGAGGCGCCGCAGAGCCTCGAGATCCTCACGGCCGACGGGCGTCCCTTGCAGGCGTCGCGGAAGCGCGTGCCCATCCGGGTGCGGGTCACGGGTCCCGCCGCCAAGGAGGTCTTGATCTCCGGGAAGCGCGCCGAGAGGTCCGGGGAGGTCTACACGGCCGAGGTGGACGTGCGGCCTGCGGGCACGACCCCCGTCGTCGTCGAGGCACACCTCACGAACGGCTGCTCCCTCACGGCCAAGCGCGAGTACTCCCTCGGCCCCCTCGAGGGCGAGCGCTACTTCGTGCCGCTCCCTGGCGGCGCGGCCCTCGAGCTCGAGTACCTTGCCAAGGAGAGCCTCTGGTACACGCCCGCATCGGCCTGGAAGGGCTTGTATGCCGCCTACGCGAAGGACGGATCGCGGAGGAAGGGGCCGGTGTCGTCTGACGCGGGCGTGCAGTTCGAGGTGGCCCATAAGGTGGCCGTCTGGGTGAACGACTGCCTCCAGCCGAGGCTGGGGCAGGGCCCGCGGTTCCGGCTGCCGCGGCTCGAGGAGTCGAAGGCCCTGGCACGAGCAGGGCGGCCCGCTCCGGAACGCGAGTGGCTCGACCCTGCGACGAGCGAGGATGTCCTCGGGACTCGTCTCGGCGACGCCGAGGACGAGCGGCCCGTAGCGAGGCCGGCTTCCTCCGGCGGGATCCCCGAGCCGATCCGGGCCTACGCGACCAACCTGTGCCCGTTCCGGCTCGTGCTCGACGGAGCCGGCGATGTCGTCCGGCTCCTGCCGAGCCTGGCCGTGAGGAGCGAGCGCGCGCCATGAGCCCTTCGCGACTCCTGCCGCTCCTGGCCTGCGCGTCGATCCTCGGCGCTTGCGCCGCGGACCCCCTGAAGGCCCTGCGGGACGAGCCGCCCGTGCCGAGGGCCGTGGCCGTGCGCCTCCATCTCCATGTGGCGGGGGACGGCTGCTACGGGGCCCAGCGGCAGTGGGAGGAGGACTTCGTGCGCGTCTTCGAAGGGCTCCGCGTCGCCGCCGCCGTGTGGGGGGCCGACCGCGAGGCGGACGCGGACCTGCTCGTCGAGGTCCGCTTGAGGCCATCGCCGCCCGCCGAGCCGGAGGTCGATGCGCGGGGGGCGTTCCTCGACTTCCTCGCCTGGAGCACCGTGCCCCTCGTGCCGCTCTGGATCCCCGACGTGAACGTGAGCCCCGGTCTGCGCTATGAGATCGAGCGCAAGCTGCGGTCGATGGACGGCGCGTGGCAGCCGGCCTGGGAGCCCGCGCCCCGCGAAGCGAGCGCCGTCATCACCTGCTTCCGCGAGCGCCGCCCGTTCCTGTCCTGGCCGACCCTGGGGGCGCTCTTCGTGCCGCCCTTCGTCTTTCAGGGGACGGACCCGGAGCACTTCGAGGCCTCGGTGGCACCGCGGCTCCGCGAGGACGTCGCGGTGCAGGCGGCGCGCGTCGTGAAGGGCTCCTTCCTCCCCGAGAGGGAGCTCCTCGAGGACTTCAGGGTGGCGCGGGCGGGGAGCGCCATCGTCCTCGCGTACAGGCCGCTGCCGGCGCTGCGCAAGATCAAGGTCACCCTCGAGCCGGCGGAGCCGGGGCTCGAGCGGAGCGAGGAGGAAGTGCTCCCCTTCGAGGGATCGACCCCGGCCCTGCGGCGCCTCGGCATCGGACGGCTCCTCGAGGGCCGATCCGCCCCGCCTCGGCTCGTCCGGATCGAGGCGATCGGAGAGCGCGGCGCGCCCCTCCGCTACACGATCCCCTTCCCGTCCGGCTCCACCCCATCCGGCTCCTTTCCGTCCCGCGGGGGCGCGCCATGAAGCCTCGCCTGATCTTCCTCGAGGAGTCGAGGCTCCCGCGGGAGGTGGTGGCCGAGAGCGAGCGCCTCGAGATCGGCCGGTCGCCCGAGGTGGGGCTCGTGATCGCCGACAGGACCGTCTCGCGCCGCCACGCCGTGCTGCGCCGGCAGGGAGACGAGCTGGTCCTCGAGGACCTCGGGAGCACCTTCGGGACCTTCGTGAACGGCAGGGCCGTGGGCTCGGGGAACGCCGTCGCCCTCAAGGACGGTGACGTGGTGCGGGTCGGCCAGGTGCAGATGGTCTACCGCCTCGAGCCCGAGGCGCGGGACCTGGAGGAGGCCGCGGGCGACGCGGCCTTCGCGGCCCAGGCGAACGCGCGGCTCCTCGTCCTCGAGGGGGAGAGCGTGCGCCGCTGGCCGATCGCGAGCCCCGTGGCGCGGATCGGCTCCGCCCCGCACTGCGAGGTGCGGCTCCAGGACCGCTCGGGGCCGCCCGAGGCGGCCCTGGTCCGGGCCTCGGGAGGAGCCTTCCAGCTCGAGCCTCGCGCCCCGGGCGCTCCGCCGCGCCTCAACGAGGCTCAGGAGCCGGTGCGGGGCCCCACGGCGCTGCCATCGGGCTCGGTGATCCTCACGGGCCGGGCTCAGTTGCTCTTCCTCTACGACTACGGGCCCGACGGCCGCCGCATCGCCGACCCACTCGCCGCCGCGGGCCGCCGCGCGCTCCTCAGGCACGTCGCCGTCCAGACGGGCGCGGCGCTGGCGCACCTGACGAGCCTCGCGAAGGACCTCGACGTCGTCGGGCAGAACCTCGGGGAGGTCCTCGTCCAGGAGAAGCTCGTCACGCCGGTCTTCTGGCGCGTCGTCTGCTCGCGGCTCGGCGAGGGGCCAGGCCCGCGCCGCTGGTTCGGTCTCATCCCGCGGAGAGAGTAGCCATGGTCACCCTGTCGCGATCCTTCCTCCTTCTCGTCGCCGCGGCTTGTCTTCCGGGCTGCCTGTGGATCACGGGGACCGTCGCGGGGGTCGCGGCCGGGACGAGCGGCGGAGGCGATGGCTCCCGGCCCGATCTCCCAACGCTGGCCGTGAGCCTCCTCTCGCCGGGCGAGATGCCCCAGAACCTCGAGGTCGCCGGGCGGAGCTCCGGGCCCGAGGAGGAAGGCTGGAGGGAAGGGGTGGTGCCGTTCCGGGTGGCGCTGCGCGGTCCCGCCACGAGCGGCCGGCACAGGGTCCGGTTCTCCTACCTGGGCTCCAACTCCGTCGAGCGTCCCTTCCGCACGCGGCCGCCCATGTACCTGGGCTCCGGCGCGACGTCTCCCGCGCCGGACGACGCGTGGGATGTGCCCCCGGACCTGCCTCCGGGCGGCGATCTGCGCACCGTCCTCTGGGACACGCGGGCCGAGGGGCTGCGCTCGGAGCGGGTCGGCATCGTGGTCCGCTGGGGCCGCGCGAAGGCGCTCTCGGAGACCTTCTTCGTCGACAACACGCCCATCCCCGAGATCGAGATTCCCGATGGCTTCGTGCCGGAGTCCGAGCCGCGCGTGCGGGAGGATGGCGCCTACGAGAACGTGGTCGAGGTCCCTGTCCGGGTGCGCTGGACGGGCGAGGCGGAGGAGCCGATCGCCGGCGACCCGGCCACGGGCCCCGTGACCGTGGAGGCGAGGCTCCGGGTCCTGGAGCGCTCCCCGGGAGCGAGCGGGGTGCTCGAGCTGCCCGGAGCGACGCTGAGCCTGCCGGCCCTGGGCCCGGGGGGCGCCGAGGGCGCCGTGCGGTGGAGCTCGGAGCTCGAGCTCCCCGACGATCACGCGCGGGTCCAGCTCGAGCTCGCGCCGCGGCAGCTCAAGCGCGGCGCCTCGGTCCTCACGGCCCCATTCCGCGTCGATAACAGGGCGCCGCGGCCCCTCGTGGTCTCGCCCCTCGCGGTACCGAGCGACGACAACTTCACCTTGACCGTGACCGGCTCGGGTCTCGCGTGGCCGAGGGTTGGTCTCACGCGAGGCACGCGCCTCGGGCTCCTCCGCTCGCCGGGGGAGGAGCCCGTGCTGCTCGACGCGGTCGCGGCCATGCCCGAGCCTCCGGGGGACGGCCCGCTCCCGCTCGCCGGGCCGAGCAGCCTCTCGTTCCGGGTGCCGATCGACGATGTCGGCCTCCGCGGCCACCGCGGGGCCTTGACCGTCAGACTGGTGAATCCGAACGGCCGGAGCGCCGAGCTCGAGGGCAAGGTCTTCCTGGGTCCTTCGAGGCTCTCGCCCGTGGGCCCCTTCTACGCCCTCGAGGCGGAGCCGAGGGAGGTGGTGCTCGGCGATTTCACCCGGGACATCGATGCCCCGGACGGCACCGCTCCGGACGGCGCCGCGCGGCGGGACCTCGACGCCGCCCTGATCTTCGAGGACCGGCCCGTGGTCGCCGTCTTCGGCGGCGACGGCCGCGGGCTCTTCCCGGACCGGTGGGTGGTGACCTTGAGCTCCGAGGAGGCCCGGCCGCTGGCCATCGAGGCCGTGCACGGCCGGGACGGCCCGCGGGACGGGCTCGTCGTGGCGACGACGCGGACCCTCGAGCTCATCGAGGGCGGGGACGCGCGGGGCCTCTTCGCCGTGCGGCAGCTCGCGGAGATCCTCGAGGAGGACGAGGCCAGGGACCTTGCGCTCGGTGACTTCAACGGCGACGGAGTCCAGGACATCGCCGTGTCGAGCCGCCTGCATTCCCGCGTGGAGATCCTCGCCGGGGAGCTCGGCTCCACAGGCCGCCTCTCGTGGCGGAGGGGGCGCTTCCCGGACCTCGAGCGGGCGAACTCGGCGAGCGCTCTCGCCGCGGCGAACTTCGACGCCGATCCGCGGGGCCTATCGGACCTCCTGGTCCTGGGCGACTCGGGCGGCGTCTCGGCCGTGTTCCTTCACCTGAACCAGGGGGGGAGCTTCGGCTCGGAGCCAGCGGCGACGCTCAAGGTCCCCGAAGGGGCCACCTCGGTGGTCAGTAGGCCCGGCTTGTTTTTCGACTCCGATCCCTACCCGGATCTCGTCGTGGTGAAGACCCAAGGCATGAGCAAAGTGTTCCTCAGGCATGAGAGGGAAGGCGTCTGGAGCTTCGTTACCTTCCCGCGCCCCACGGGGCCATCGACCGACGCCCTGCACAGCGGTGCGATCGGGAACCTCCCGGGGGGGCCTGTCCGGGAGACCGTGGCCATGGAGAGGCCTCCAGGACCGCCCATCGCGTGGAGGGATGGGCCTTCCCTGCGGATCGACGAGCGCCTCTGCCCGTCGTCCGACGAGGACACGTGGGACCTCGCCGCCGTGGACGACGAGTTCCTCGCCTGCGCCTACGGCGTCGAGAGCGGCCTGGACGTGGGGACCACCGCTCACTACCGGCTGCCGGGGAGAGGCGTGAGCCTCGATGCCGGAGACCTGAACGGGGACTGCTTCGACGATTTCGCCGTTGCGACCGCCGAGCCGCCGGCCTTCTCGGTCCACCTGTCGCGGCCCTGGGCCGCCGCGCCGCCGGAGAGCGACGCGGCGCCTCAGGATCTGCTCCACATGCCGCTCGGAACCCTGCTCGGCGAGAACGCCGTCAGCTTTCCCTCTACCATCGATTTCGACGCAGGCCGTACCGCTGCGGGTCAGCTCTTCCTTGCGGTCGCAAACCGCGGAAGCGACGAGGTGATCGTGCTCTTCCTCGAGGGGCGCCCGTTCCGCGCCGCGCGCACGGAGCGGTACCTGGGGCTGGGGCGCCGGCTGCGCTCCGTGGCGGTGAGGGACTTCGACGGGGAGCCGGGGGACGACATCGCGGTCAGCTCGCGGAACGATGCCAGGATCACCCTGCTCCACGGTTTGCGGGAAGGCGCGGGAGGGCTCTCCTTCCGCGCCGGCGAGAAGCCGCTCCTCGACCTCCTCAGGGACGAGGGGCACCGGGCCTCCCTGCCCGAGGCCTTGAAGGGAGCCTCGGCCACCCAGCTCCGGGGCATGAGCAAGCTGAGGGCGGCCCAGCTCGATGGCGTGGGGCCTCCGGAGATCATCATCCCCTTCCTCTTCGACAACCCCGAAGGCGAGCCCGAGCACGACTTCGTCATCGTCCTCGTCAACCCGGGGCCTGGCCAGCGCATCGACTTCTACCGCACCCTCGACGAGCCGCGGCAGGTGGCGGTGGCGAACCTGAACGGAGACGGGGCGCTGGACCTGGTCGTGGGCTGCGAGGGCCGGGACCCCGAGGCGGGGAACAGCGTGCACCTCCTCTTCGGCGACCCCGATGCGACGGCCAGCGGACGCCTGTTCTTCGACGCGGAGTCCAAGTCTCCGTCGCGGATCGCTCCGCTCCAGCTCCCCGGCATCGAGGCGGACGAGAACGGCGAGGTGGAGGTGGTCGGTACGGACAGCTTGCCCGAGAACGGCTTCCGGAAGGCGAGCTTCATCTTCGCGTCCAACAACCAGGTCGTGAGCGTCTACGGGCTCTGTCGCGGCAAGGCTCCTTCTCTCCCTCCTTGCGGCTTCTCCTGGCCCTGCGAGGCCGAGCCGGCCTTCGTGAGGCACGCTGCCGGGGACCCCGAGGGCGATCTCTTCATCGCGTGTCCCCGAAGGCTCATCGACGGTGGTGACCCCGAGGAGATGGTCATCGCGGACCTCCTGGGCGACGACGGGCTCCTGGACCTCGCCGTGGCCGACGAGGACGCGAGCTTCCTCTACCTCTTCCGGGCCACCGGCCCGGGCGACTGGACCCTGGAGTCCAAGATCGCGGTCCCGACGCCCGCTGCGATCCTGGACCTTCCGCCCGCAGACGGCGGCATCCCCCTGGCGGTCTTAAGCGGTGCCGAGACACAGGTCGTCCTCTTCGAGCGCCGGGGGTGCCCCGCGCTCTGCAACTACACGCGGGCGAGCTCCACCGATCTGGAGGAGCCGCTCGAGTCGGGCCGGCCCGCGGGGTTCTCCGCCGCGGAAGGAGGGCAGGGCCTCGTCGCGGCCTCGCTCGTCGAGGACCGCGACGCGATCACGAGGAGCGCGGCCGTGGACCTCGCGTTCTTCTCGGCGCGGCTCGAGCTCGAAGCGGCGCTCGACATCGACGACCCGTCAGGGCCCGTGGCGAGGGCCAGGGTCACGGGCTTCCCGTCGGATGCGGTGCCCGGGGCCGTGCTGCTCGCCGACATCGCTGGAGGCGACGGCATGCCGGACCTCGTCTTCCAGGACGGCACCGCGGGTGCGATCTTCTGCCTTCCGCTCTCTCCTCCAGGCGCCGAGGGCGGCGCCTGGACTCCCGTGGCCAAGGGTCAGGCTCCGACCCCGCTTTGCGCGGCGCCCGACGGGGCGTCCGTCGTCGACTGGGAGACGCTGGCGAGCCCCGGGAGCATCCCGCGGATCCTGGCGGCCACGAGCAAGGAGCTCTTCCTCCTCACGATCGCGTTGCCGGCCGGCGGCGCACTTCAGGCCTCCTGTGAGAGCCTCGAGCGGGGTCCCGGCCGCGACGAGCTCCGTGATGTGGCCCACGGCTGGCTCGAGGGCTCCGTCGGCGCGCCGCGGTCGTCCCTGCAGAGCCTCTTCGTGGCCGTCCTCGAGGACCGGGCCCTGCGCGTCGTGCTCGATCCCCTCGGCGCCGCGAAGCCCCTCACGCTCCTCGAGGACCCCGGCGTCCTCCTCCGCGCCGTGGGGGCCGCGGACTTGAACGCGGACGGCCTCGACGACCTGGTCGCCGCGGACGCCGTGCAGTCCCGGCTCGTGGCCTTCAAGGGGCAGCGGTCGTCGGGTGGGCTCGAGCTCGGCTTCGAGCCGGCGCAGTCGTTCCCGTACCTCGGCCTCCTCGAGCCCGTGGGCCTCGCGTTCCTCGACGCGAACGGCGACACGGTCCTCGACGCGGCCCTCGGCGCCCGCGAGGGCCAGGTGCTGTTCTTCCTGGGCCTCGGCGACGGCTCCTTCCGCGGCGCCCAGGCGGTCTACGCCGGGCGCGACCTCGAGGGCCTCGCGGCGCGGGACCTCGACGGCGACGGCGTCGGGGAGGTCCTCGCCTCGGTGGGCGTCCCGGGGCTCGTCGTTATCTCGACGGGGGTGTCCCGGTGACGGCCGCGACCCTCGAGCCCTGCCAGGGCCTCTTCTCCCGCCTCGCGGCCGGCGACCCGGCGGCCCTGGACGAGGTCTGCCGCCGCTACGGGCCGCGCGCCGCATCCAACGTCCGCCGACCCATCGGGAGGCCGCTGCGCGCTCGCGTCGAGACGGCCGACCTCGCGCAGGAGGCCATGCTGGCCGTCGTGAGGGACGCGCCGCGCGAGCGGTTCGAGTCGGAGGCGGCCTTCCTCCGGTGGCTCCAGGCCGTCGTCGAGAGGAGGGTGCTCCGGGCCGCGCGCCGCTGGGGCGCCGCCTGCCGCAGCCTCGGGCGCGAGCGCTCGATCGGGGAGGCGGCGGAGCGCCCCGACCCGCGCGCCGAGCGGCCGAGCCAGGTGTTCGCCCGCGAGGAGGAGGCCGCCGGCCTGGCCGCGGCCCTCGCGCGACTCGCCCCCGGCGACCGGGAGGTCTTCGTGCTGCGGCTCGTCCTCGAGCTGCCCTGGGCCGCCGTGGCCGGCGCCCTCGGGACTACCGAGGAGTGCGCGCAGATGCGGTTCCTGAGGGCCCGGAAGAGGCTCGCGGCGGGGCTCGGGTGACGCGCGTGGGACGCGCGCGCAGGGGAGGGACGGGGAGCTCGCCGGCCGAAGGGGAGGCGCCAGCCTGCCCCTGCGGACGCGAGCGGCTGCGGCCCATGCGTGCGTGGCAAGGGAGACGAGCGCGGCGATTGTGTGACGGGCAACCGCGGGTAGAATGTCTTGTATGAGCACCATCGAAGCCCTCGCCGAACGCTTCCAGCGGTTGCCTCAAGAGCGCCAGAAGGAGGTCCTGGACTTCATCGAGTTCCTGCTGGCGCGCGAGAGCACCCGCAGCGAGACCTGCGAGTGGGCGCGGTTCTCGGCTCAGGAGCTCGCCTCTGCCTACGGGCCCGCCGACACGGTCTACGACCAGGAGTAGGGAGTGCCTCCACGCTTTCAGCGCGGCGACCTGCTCCTCGTCTCTCTCAGTTTCTCGGCCTGGTTCAAAACCGGGTAACACCCGGTTTTGAACCAGGCCGGAAAGTACCAGGTGCACTCACCTTCCCTTGCCGGGTCCTGCAGACGGTGCCCCCCGGCCACGAGCCACGAACCTGCGCCGCGAAGGGTCCCAGGAGATCGACGGGCGCGCGGTCCGCCACCACTCCTGGAGCCTCGCGATGCGGTCCTCGTCGGTGAGGCCGAAGCTGAATAAGGAGTAGCGGGCCTCGACCTCGAGGTCCTCCGGCAGCCCGTCGACGAAGTCCTCGAGGTAGAGCTCGACCTGATCCGCATGGCGCACCGCCAGGTCCTGGATCTCCAGGTCGCCCGTGAGGAGGATCGGGCCGGGCGAGGTCGCGGGGGCGGAGATGGAAGCTCCGCGGGTCGGGGGGAGGCGGGATCGAGAGCTCTACCTCGACCCGCGGGAGGGAGAGCGGCATCCATCGCCCGCTCAGGAAGCGAGGCCTGCCTGCTCCGGCAGATCAGAGCTTGTTGCCCCTCCGGCCTTCACGGCTTCGGCGGCGTGGCCGGAGCGCCGGGGCGCGGGGAAGCCGAGGCGGCCGGCGCCGCGGGCTGGGGGGCCCCGCCCCTCGCGCCGGCCTGCGCAGGCTTCGAGCTCGAAGCCGGCGATCCCGCGGGCGCCGCCTGCGGCGTCGAACGGATCTCCACGAGCCTCCAGAACGAGCCCGGGTGGTGGGGTGCCGGAAGCGAGCTCCCGCGCACCGTGACGGTGTGGCTGTTGGGGCAGCCTGGGA
>JACQVW010000276.1 GCA_016209535.1 Planctomycetota bacterium
CGTCGTCGAGGCCGGCGAGGACCACGTCGAGCTTCGCCCCTTCGATGTCGAGCCGCTTCCAGAGCGCCCTCGTGAGCCGCCCCGCCTCGACCTCGAGGAGGGCCTCGCGCTTGTCCTCCGCGTTGGCGCGAGAGACCTCCTCCCGGCGCCGCACGAGGGCCTCCTTCACGCGCTGGAGGGCACGGTTCCGGGTCGCGCCGTCGAGCGCGGCAAGCTCGAGGGCCGCCGCCCGGGCCCTGCGTGCGATGTCCTCGATCATGGGTTGGCTATTGTACCGGGCGAGCGGCGCCGTTAACATTCGGGGTTTCTTTCGCCGCAGTCAGCACGCGAAGAGCGAAGAGCAGAGCAAGGACCGAGACCAGAAAGGAACCGAGACCATGGCTCAGGAGCGTACGGGAGCTATCAAGCTGAAGGGCAACCCCATGACCCTCGTCGGCCCCGCCTTGAAGCCGGGCGACGTGGCCCCGGAGTTCGAGTGCATCAACCAGAGCCTCGAGCCCGTCACCCTCGCCTCGTCGAGGGGCAAGGTGCGCCTCATCGCCGCCGTGCCGTCCCTCGACACGCCCGTCTGCGACGTGGAGACGAAGAGGTTCGCGGCGGAGATCGCCGAGCTGCCGCCCAACGTGCAGTTCTACACGGTCAGCGCCGACCTCCACTTCGCCCAGAAGCGCTGGTGCGGCGCGGCCAACGTCCAGGTCCCCACGATCTCGGACCACAGGAAGCTCTCCTTCGCCGAGGCCTACGGCGTCCTCATCAAGGAGCTCCGGATCCTGGCCAGGGCCGTGTTCGTCGTCGATGCCCAGGACAGGATCGCCTACGTGGAGATCGTCCCCGAGGTCGCCCAGGAGCCCAACTACGAGAAAGCCCTGCAGGCCGCGAGACAGGCGGCCGGCGCGGGCTAGCCGAGCCCGAATGTCCTCAGGTTTCCCCCGGATCCCCGGCACCGAGGTCGAGGTCGTCAAGGCCCCGGTCCGGGGGAAGGTCCAGCACGCCCTCTTCGACTTCGACGGCACCCTCAGCAACGTCCGCGACGGCTGGCAGGACTACATGGTGCCCATGATGGTCGAGGCGCTCGAGGCCTGCCCGAGCCACGAGGGCCGCGAGGAGATCGAGACGCTCGTCATCGACTTCGTCGACCACCTCACGGGCAAGCAGACGATCTACCAGATGATCCGCCTCGCCGAGGAGGTGGCCCGGCGCGGGGGGACGCCCCTCGATCCTCTCGAGTACAAGCGCGAGTACAACCGCCGCTTCGCCGTCGAGGTGGACCGGAGGCTCGCGGACCTCCGGGCGGGCAAGGCGTCGCCGGACTCGTTCCTCGTGGCCGGCTCCCGCGGGATCCTCGAGTCGCTCGTGGCGCGCGGCGTGCGGTGCTACCTCGCGAGCGGCACGGACATCGAGCTCGTCCTCGAGGAGGCGAAGCTCCTCGACCTGGAGCGCTACTTCGCGGGGGGGATCTACGGGGCCCTCACGAGCTACAAGGACTACTCCAAGGAGAAGGTGATCCGGAAGATCCTCGACGATCACCAGCTCCAGGGCGCGGCGCTCCTCGTCGTGGGCGACGGGTACGTCGAGATCCAGAACGGCCGTGACGTGGACGCTGTGACCTTCGGCGTCCACACGAAGGAGCGGAACCGCTACCACATGAACGCGAACAAGCGCGAGCGCCTCTTCCGGGCCGGCGCCCACCTCCTCGCGCAGGACCTGGCCGAGCACGCGGCGGTGCTGGAGTACCTGCGGGTGGAGAGGTGAGGCTCGGGATCGGCCCCGCAGCCGGGGTACGGTTGCGGCAGGGGCGGCCTGAACAGGAGCCCGGAACCGGCCCAAAACGGCTACCCTCTGCCTGAGGTCGTCCGCTTGGAATTCCTATCCCCGACGTGGTTCATCCAGTCGCTGCACCGTGACGTGCAGGGGAAGTGGAGACTCGGCGGAAAGGCGAGCGAACGGGCCAAGGCCGTCGGGGACGTGAGGCTCGTCGCGGACCTCGAGGCCCTGGGGCCGGCGATGCAGAAGCGGATCCACCAGCAGGGATTCAGCACCGCACCGGTGGACGACATCCTCGTGCGGATCGAAGACAAGCTCCCGGGCATCGCCAAGGCGTCGGGAGTGGACGTGATCGTCTCGAAGTGGACCCTGACCTACCGCAGCCCGGCGGCGAGGTTCGTCGACGTCACGGACCTGCTCGCGGCCCAATTCAACCCGGACGAGAAGACGCTGAAGAGCATCCGGGAGATCGTCTCGAAGGAGCCGGTCCCCCTCGACAAGCTCGAGCACGACCACAAGGGCGGGCATGCCGCGGCCCGATCTGAGCCCCGAGCGGCGGCTCGAGCTCGTACCAACCCTCGCGCGCACCTTCGCCGACCTCGGCTACCGCAGGACGACCACAGCCGAGCTCGCTGGGCGCTGCGGCGTGCGCGAGAACATCCTGTATCGGCTCTGGCCCGACAAGCGGGCGATGTTCATCGCCGCGCTGGACCATGTCTATCAACTCTCCGAAAGGACATGGGGTGAGCTCCTGGCGCGAGCCGATGACCGGGCCAGCCCCGCGGAGTTCATCCTGGAATACGAATCCAGCCACCACGGCGAGCACGGCATCTACCGGATCGTGTTCGCCGGGCTGTCCGAGACCGACGACCCCGAGATCGCGGAAGCCATGAGGCATCTGTACGGGCGATTCCAGGGCTTCGTGCGCAAGCAGGTCGAGGCGCACCAAGCGCGTTCACGCGCGCACGCGTTCACCGACCCCGGTCTGCTCGCCTGGACCATCGTGGGCCTGGGAACCGTGGCGAACATCGGAAGGGAGCTCGGCCTCCTGTCCACCCATACCCGCAAACGGCTGCTCGGGGAGGTCGGTCGCGCGCTCCTGGGGGGGAGACCGGAGAGCAACACCTCTCGACCGGCGACGGGGGGGAGGTGGCCAGGACGACGGGACTCGAACCCGCAACCACCGGCGTGACAGACCGGTACTCTGAATAATGGACAAGGCAAGCGCTTCGCGCCGGCGATTCTTCGGGAGAAGGGGGGCGAGGGCCTCCGGTGCAGGTGTGGCGGGCGCCACCCGGCACTTTCTCCCGAGTGGTATACTGCCCCCCTGCTGGCGGACAGTTTTCTTGACAGGGAGCCTTGACGGAACAGCGGATGAGCTGATTGGGAGAACGCCTCTGGCGGGAGGGACAAGCCATGAAGTCACAGACGTGCTTATCGATCGGCGTGGCGGTTGCCGGGGGCCTGCTGGTCGCGGCGGGCGCCGGATTGCAGGAGGGAGCGCCTCCCCCCAAGGACTCCAAGCTCGAGGAGCTGGCCGAGTTCCTCAAGGAATACGCCAAGTACTCGGTGCCGACGGCGCACCACAAGCACCTGGAGCCGTTGGTGGGCACTTGGCGGTCGGAAGGGAGTTGCTGGCTCGGGCCCGCAAAGCCGCAGTGGGCCTTCAACGGCACCGCTGAGATCAGGTGGATCCTGGGCAAACGCTTCCTGATGCAGCAGTTCTCGGGCCAGTGGGCGGCGTTGTTCCCTATGGAGGCCGTGCGAATCCTGGGCTACGACAGCTTCAAGGAGCGCTACGTTTCGGTCTGGATGTCCAGCTTGAGCACGTACCCGTACCTGGAGATCGGTACGTGCGCCGAGTCGGGAAAGGTCTTCTGTCTCGAGGGTGAGTTCGACGACGTAGCCAAGCGTGTCAAGAAGAAGTGTCGCTCCGTCACTCGCATCCTCGACGGCGACAAGCACCTCATGGAGGCCTTCGGTTATGACCCCGAGGGCAAAGAGTTCAAGGCGCTCCACATGGTGTGCACGAGGCAGGAGGATAAGGACTCCCGTGCGGGGGAGCGATAGCGCCTCACCAAGCGTTTCCCGACGTTGACAAACCCCCGGGCGCGGCGGTAGCCTGCGCGCCTTAGGGTCCAATTCGGTGTAGGGCTCGGTGCGTTGGGTCGGACCGGCGAAGTGTCCGGCGCCCGAGCCGCGGCGGGTAAACCGTCGCGGATCCGGCCGATTTGGGTTCACAGGCTGCCTGGAAAGGAGGTTGCCATGTCGTCAAGCATTCGCTTCACGACCCTCGCGGGGGTCACCGGCTTCTTGCTCGCGTTCGCCCCCACCGTCTGCCATGCCGACAAGGGTTCGGCAGGCTACTCCTTCGACGGGAAGGCCAAGAACGACGGCAAGATCAAGGTCAGCCTCGAGTGGACCAAGAAAGTCGGTGACAAGACCGAGAAGAAGAACCAGACGCTCACGGTGGATGTCAAGAAGGACGACGGTGACGACAAGGTCGCGGAGAACGTCAAGAAGGCGTTCGAGAACGACGAGAAAGTCAAGAACGACTTCACCGCTTCCAAGAGCAGCACTTTCGGAATCCACTACGCCAAGCTGGTTCCCAAGGAGGGGGCGTTCGCCTGCACTGCCGACATCATGAACGGCGTGTTCAACGACAGGGGGGATCTCGTCGACACCGTCCAGGGGTTCAGCCTCATGTCCGCTGGCGTGGACCCCTCGACGGGCGACCTCTTTTTCGACCTCCTCGGCACCTCCACCTCGGGCACGGTCTCGCTCGCGGCGGACGGCAAGGTCGTCTCGACGGACACCGCGGGCAAACCTACGGCGGCGATCAAGAGCGAGCTTGCCGCCAAGTTCTCAGGCCTGGGCCTCCAGGCCTCGATCGACGTGGGGGGGCGCATCGCCATCGCGAACGCCAACGTGGACAACTTGACCGACCTCGGGGCCAACGGCAAGAGCGGCATCGAGGCCGTCCAGGGAGGAGCGTCGTCGTCGATCACGGACCCGGGGCTCGGCGAGATGCTGATCGCCACCCAGGCGTGCCCGGCGGAGCCCGTGCCGGCGCTCGCGCCGTGGGGGCTCGCTGTCTCAGCGTTGGTCCTGTGCCTGGGAGGCGCGGCGCGCCTCGCCCGCCGGCGCGACGCGCACGCCGCGTGACGTCGGGCTGAGCCTCGCCCCCGGCGGACGAGCCGTCAACAGCGCTCCGGCATGTACAGGCAAGCGGGAATCGGAGGGTTGGCCGGCGTCGAATCCAGCCCGCAGGCCAATGGACCCGGCGGGGCCGGCTCGCGGCTCCCGAGGTAGAGCCACCCGAGGATCCGCACCACGTCGAGGAGCTCGAGGCCGCCCGAGTCATCGGCATCGGCCGCGTCGAGGCATGGGGGCGGAGATCCGCCATGGAAGAGGTAGCCGAGGAGCGACACCGCGTCCGAGATGTCGACCGTTCCGTCCCCTTCCGCGTCGCCGCGCTTGAACCGATCCCCGCCCGCAGGCGAGGGCGCGATCGTCAACGCGCGAAGCTCAGCCGGCAGGCCTGGCTCGGAGAGTCCCAGCACTGCCTCGGCCTCGGCCGGGGGCTGGCCGGCGTCGAAGCGGAAGTTGCGGAGAGTCCCCCACCGCAGGGGGTTCGCTCCGGCCTCCGCGGCATCGGGCTCGACGAACCAGAGCAGGGATGCGCCGTCGCGTTCGCCGGTCCACTGCCGATCGCCCTCGTCCTCCTCGAGGGCCGGAGGCCCGCGGGTCTCGATGTCGGCGAGCGTCGCAGAGGCAGGGACCGCGAGGCGGAAGGAGCTTACCGCGCGGCGCAGGTCGAGGTTCAATAGCGCGTACTCGTAGCGCCAGGTCCCGCCGGGGTTCTCGGTCGCCCTGGCCGCCAGGACGCAGTGCCCCTCTCGAGCCGCGCCTTGCGGGAGGACCGTGAGTCGCGCTCCCTCCAAGGCATTCACGGCAGGCCCGCCGCGTGCCGGGGATTCCAGCAGCCGGAACGCCCACGATCCCGGCCCGCCCAGGACCTCCACCTCTTTCCATGCAACGTTGTTCCCGCGATCCGCGTCTGCCTGCACGACCACGAGGCCCTCGCAGAAGTAGCGCGCTCCAGGGTAGATCGCGCCATCGAGGTCGCTCTCCCGGACCCGCAGGCGATGGTCCAGCGGCCCATGGGTCGAGCCCCGGTGCGCCTCGACGTGCGATCCCTCGAACCGGAACTCGCCGGACCACGGATCGACTTCGCCGCGGGGCCCCAGGTGCTCCTGCCAGGCATTGATGGCGGTGTCATAGGTGTCCGCGCAGCCGGGCCCGAGGCGCGTGTTCTCCGCGTTGGGGAAGCACGTCGTCTTGCACCGGCTGTGTTGCGCGGCCCCGCACCCGTGCTTGACCCCCGAGCCTCCGATCTGCTCGAACCGGCCGTTCCACAGGCGGTACAGGTTGAAGACGAGCATGGGGTGGCGCGGATCGGGGTTGCCGAACCAGTCCACGGGGGCGTCCCCGAGGTTGCAGATGGTGGACGCCAAGGCGCAGGCGACTTCGCCGTCCTCCCGCCCGACCGCCTGCATGTCCTCGAGGTCCACGAGGGCCGGGTCCGGCCTTCCATCGCCAGCGACCTCCCGGGAAGCCACGGTGAGGAGGAACTCTCGCCGGAGGCCGCTGAACGCCCCGATCCGGATCCAGTACGTCTCCCCCGGTTCGATCCGGATGGCCGCCCGGGACTGCGTCCCGCAGGCGTCGTCGTTGCAGGCGAGCTGGTTCTCCATGGTGCCGGGGCAGGCTGCGTGGATCGAGAGCACCGTGTCCCAGCCGGAGCCGCAGGTCGACGCTACGAGGAGTCCCCTCCGACTGGCCGTGTAACGGAGCCAGACGTCGGGGCTCGTGGCGGCTTCTCCACAGCTCGCGGAGCCATCAGCCGTCGCCCCCGCCGTCGTCCCGCGGAAGCTGCCGTCCCGGATCTCGGGCGCCTCTCCGCAGGCGTCGGACTGCCCGAGGAGCGGGAAACAGGTCAGCGCCGCGAGCCAGCCCGCGCCTCCGGCAAGGACGGCTGAGCGGAGGTGCGGCACTGCCGCTGGTTGCCCGCCCCTTGTGCCTCGTCGTTGGCGCTCGTGACCCATACGGTGCCGGCCTTGCCAGCCTCGCCCACCATTGTACGGTCGCCCCTGCGGTCCTGCGCCCCCTTGACAGCGATCAGGCCCAGGTTGAAACTGGCGTTGGCTCCTCCGGGTTCCCCTGGTCGAAAGCAACCTGGCTTGCGCTCCGCGTGGTTGGACTTCCATGGCATCTACCCCAGCAAATCCGCGAAATGGCCCCGGCTCGCCGCCGCTCGTGGCAGTGATCGGCGGCGGCCTCGCGGGGATGAGCGCGGCCCTGGAGCTCAGCGCGCGCGGGCTCAGGGTCGTGGTGCTGGAGGCCTCCGAGCGCGTCGGGGGCAAGATGCAGGGCTGGCGCGGCCCCGATGGGTCGAGCCTGGAGCACGGCCTGCACGGCTGCTGGTCGGACTATGCCAACTTCCGCGAGCTCCTTGACCGCGTCGGCGCGTCCGGCAACCTCACCGCGCCGGTCGACTCGTTCCGCGTCGTCCATCGGGATGGGTCCCTCGACGTCCTGAGCTTCTGGAACCTGCCGTCGCCCTTCCACGTCCTCGGCCTGCTTCACAACCTCGGGAGGCTGAACCTGCGGTCCAAGCTCTCCGTGCTGCGCGCCGGCTTCCGCCTCCTGGCGTTCGATCCGCGCGTGGACTACGCGGAGATGGACGCGATCGACTTCCATGCCTGGACCCTGCGTGCGGGGCTGTCGAGGAGGGCCGTCGAGGTCATCTTCGAGCCCACGATCCGGAGCAACCTCTTCCTTGCCATGGAGCACGCGTCGGCCGCCGCCGGGATGAATGCCTTCATCCGGGGACTGCGCCGGACGGAGAGCTGGCGCTTCGCGTGGTTCACCGGCAACGCGCAGACGCACCTCTGGGACCTCGTGGTCCGGCACCTGGAGAGCCACGGGGCGAGGATCCTGTGCCGGGCGAAGGTGGTCGAGCTGCGCCGCCAGGAGGGCAGCGTGAAGAGCGTGGTCTACAGGGACGGTGCCGGAGCGCCGCACGAGGTCGCCGCGGACCACTTCGTGCTCGCCGTGGACATCGAGTCCTGCAAGGACCTCGTCAAGGCATCGCTCGGCGGCGACCCGTTCTTCACTTCCATCCACGGGCTCTCCACCACCGACAGCCTGGTCGCGAGGAGCTGGTTCCGCGGAGCCGCGCGGCCTCGGATGTCCGACGCCATGCTCCTGGGCTTTCGCCTGGTGGACGCGTTCGTCGACGTCACGCGCATCCAATCCGACGCTGCGGCGGCCGGCGAGGTGCTCCTGGAGACGCACACCTACCTCGGGCGCCCCTGGCTCGAGAAGCCCGATGACCACCTCCGCCGGCTCATCCTCGAGGACCTCCTGGAAGCCCTTCCGGAGCTGCGAAGCATGACCCACCTGCGCACGGTGGTCCTCAAGCACGCGGGGCTATTCACCGCGTTCCGGCCCGACGCCGGCGCGCGCCGGCCGACCTCGAGGACCCCCATCGCCAACCTCCACCTGGCGGGCGATTGGGTCCGCTCGCCGCTGCCGGTGATGTTCATGGAGAACGCCGTCATCACCGGTAAGTGCGCCGCGAGCGGCGTGCTCGAGGCCCTCGGCCGGCCTCCTGTCCCCATCATCCCCGAGCCGGCGGCGGACATCCCGTACCGGGCGCTCCAGGGGATGGCCCGGGCCGGCAAGAGGGTCTGGAGGACAGTCCGCTCCGTCCTGGGGCACCAGCCCATCGGCGCGCTGGAGGTTACCAGGCCGTGAAGCGCGTCGTCATCGCCGGCGGAGGTCTTTCCGGGCTGACCGCCGCCGTGGAACTGGCCACGAGAGGCCTCGACGTCACCGTACTCGAGGGGGCGCCCCGCTGCGGGGGCAAGCTCGCGGCCTGGAAAGACGAGCACGGCGACCCGGTGGAGCACGGGATCCA
Source organism: Planctomycetota bacterium (assembly GCA_016209535.1). Classification (GTDB taxonomy): domain Bacteria; phylum Planctomycetota; class UBA8108; order UBA8108; family SXIK01; genus JACQVW01. The sequence goes on from JACQVW010000276.1 coordinate 8,750, forward strand.
CGGCTGGTGGCCCTCGTACTCGAACCTGCTGGACCTCATGGCCCGCGCCGGAGTCAGGGAAGACGCTCTCCAGAGGGCCCGAGGCAACGTGCAGGTGCTGAACGGAGGCTCCAAGCTGGAGATGCTGCCCCTCTTCCGCCGGCTGCCTTCGCCGCTCTTCCTCCTCCCGTACTTCCGGCGAGCCTCCGGGCGGAACCTCCTGGACTTCGCGGCGCTCGTCCGCGCCAGCCTGGGGATGCTCTGCTTCGATGCGAGGCAGGACTACGAGGATCTCGACAGGGTGACCTTCCGGTCCTGGCTCTGGAGCCGCGGGGTGGGGGACCGCCTCTACCGCCAGTACTTCGAGCCTTACGTCCGCAGCTTCGCCTTCGCCTCGGCGGGGAGCGTCTCCGCCGCCGCGGTGCTCAGCTCGTTCCACTTCTACCTCCTCACGCACCAGGACAGCCTGCTGGCGAGTTGGCTGACGGATGACCCCCAGTCGCTGATCGTGGAGCCCCTGGTCGCCAAGTTGCTGGCCTGTGGAGGGCGCGTCCGTACCGGGACGCGTGTCGAGGCGCTCGTGACCGGCGGGGAGAGCCGCATCCGCGGCGTCCGGCTTGGCGAAGGCTCGAGAGGCTGCCCCTCTGACCCGGCTGGCGAGCTCCTCGAGGCGGACCAGTTCCTCGTGGCCCTGGACCTCCGCTCCTGCCAGGGCCTACTCCGCAGGTCCGGGCTTAACCGTGGCGACCTCGGGAGGCTCGACGCCCTCGAAACGACCCCGGTCGTCGTGATCCGCTTCTGGTTCCCGGGCGACCGCCTCCTGGGCGACTCCGTGTCCGGGCACTTTGTCGACTACCCATTCCTGGACACCTTCTTCGTGGTCTCGAACATGCAGAGGTACGTGAGGAACGGCCGCGACACCGTCGTCGAGGTCCATGCCTACGGGGTCAAGGACAAGCTCCCGCTTGGCCAGGAGGCCTTGGCCGAGCTCGCTCTCCGGGACCTGGCGCGGGCGTTCCCGGAGCTCAACGTGAGACCACGAAGCCGGCACGTCCTCGTCCACGAAGATCTCGTGGCTCACCACTCCTCCGGCGCGCACCAGTGGCTGCCCGAGGTGTCCACCGAGCTCGACAACCTGTACCTGGCCGGGGACTGGGTGATGTGCCGTCCCGCGGTGTGGCACATGGAGCGGGCGGTCGTGACCGGGAAGCTCGCGGCCTCGGCCATGCTCGAGAAGGCGGTCGGCGTGACGCTCGAGGTGCTTCCCCCTCCAAGCGGCGGATCCCTCTTCAGGGGCTGCCGCTCTGTGCTCCGGGGCCTGCGGCGGGGCCTGGGCGCGGCCCGAGACCTGCTGCGGGGCGACTCCTCGCGGACGCCGCCGGCCGCGAGGCGCACCGTATGAGGCTCGCCTCCGGCGCGGGCCGCGTGGTCGTGCTCGGGGCCACCGGGTTCGTCGGCTCCCACCTCGTCGAGAAGCTGCGCCGCGAGGGCATCGGAGTCCGTTGCACGTATCGCCGCGAGGTCCACGGCGCGGCCTTCTCGGGTCTGGGGATGGAGACCGCGCGGGCCGACGTCCGAGATGTGAGCTCGCTCCGCGAGGCGTTTCGCGGCGCGGCCGCCGTGGTCAACCTGGCCACGACCACGCGGGAGCGGAGAAAGGGAGAGTTCCAGGAGGTGTTCCACGGCGGCATGCGCAACCTGGTCGAGGCGGCAAGGGCGGAAGGCGTGCAGCGCATCGTCCACCTGGGCGCCCTGGCCGACCCTGCCGCCAGGGGCGATTCGAGCCGCCCCTACCTCTACTGGAAGCAAAAGGGCACCGAGATCCTCCAGGCGAGCGATCTCGACTTCACCATCCTCGAGACCTCCATCGTCTTCGGCCCCGGCGACCAGCATCTCTCGGTCCTCGCCCTGGCGCTCGGGTACCTGCCCTTTGTACCCATAGCGGGGCGCGCGGTCTCACGGACGAGGCTCCAGCCGGTGTGGGTTGGGGACGTCGTCCAGTGCGTGATCGGGGCCCTCGAGCTCGAGAGGTCGGCGGGGCGGACCTTCCCCCTGGCAGGTCCGGACGTCTGGACAGTCCGCGACCTCTTCAGGACCGTGGGCGAGCTCCTGGGCCGGCCGAGGAGGCCCGTGGTCGTGCCGCGGTGGAGCGTCAAGGCGGCCTCGGCGGCTCTGGGCGCCGTCCTGCGCCACCATCCACTGCCGCCCGCGCTCATCGACGTCATGGAAGTCGACAGCTTCGGCGACTCGAGGGCGACCTACGAGCACTTTGGCATCACCCCCGCTCGCCTCGCGGACCGGTTCCAGTACCTTCGGTCCGTGGGCCTGCGGGACCTGCGACGGTGGATCCGCGGCGCGCCGCACGTTCACCCGGCGGAACGGGCGGGGCCGTAGGGGGGCGCCAGGGGATTCCGCCCACCACACCGAAGCCAAGAAGCGGCGTGGTTCAAATCAGGCTCCATTCGGGTAACAGGAAAGAGCTCAGCAG
>JACQVW010000277.1 GCA_016209535.1 Planctomycetota bacterium
ACCCCAGCAATGGCGGCGGGCCTCGCCGACCACGTCTGGACTACGGAAGAATGGGTAACCTACCCGGCCAAGGGACCATAGCGAGCGTCGGACACCACCGGATTCCGCGACTCGTATTTCTTCCCCAAGACGCCCTGGTACGCCTGGGGCGAGGACCTCTACGCGCTGGCGCCGCCGCGGCCCGACGGCGTCTTGAGGAGCCTCACGCGACTCCCCGAGGGGGGGGCCGTGCAGGGGCCCGAGGTCTCGCCCGACGGGAAGCGCATCCTCGTGGGCCTCCGGCCGCGCGCCGGCGAGCCCTTCCACGTCTGCGAGGTGGTGGTCGAGTCGGGTGAGGTCCGCCAGCTCACGAGCGGCGCCGCCAACGACGTCGACCCCTGCTACCTGCCGGACGGGCGCATCGCCTTCTCGTCGGACCGCGACGGGACCCTCGAGTACTACCACCAGGAGCGGACGCGGGCGCTCTACGTCGCCCGGGCCGACGGGAGCGAGCCGCGGCAGGTCACCTTCAACCCGAACCAGGACTACGAGCCCCTGCCTCTCCGCGACGGGTCCCTCCTCTACTCGAGCTATCGGTTCTACGGCCAGGACGGCTCGGGCGGCGTCTTCTCGGAGGGACCGGGGAGCATCGCGAGGATCGAGACGCAGCTCCGCGCCGTGCTGCCCTCGGGCTTCCACGACCGCCACGTCTACGGAGCCGGCCGCGGTGGGTTCTACGTGCCCGTGCGGGCTCTCCCCGACGGCGACCAGTTCCAGGCCCCGAGCCTGCTCCACGGCCACGACCACCTCGGCGTGAGCGTGAGCCAGGCGCGGGAGCTCGACGACGGCCGCCTCGTGTGCATCGCGCCGGCCGGCCTCACGGTCGTCGACCCGCGGCTCGACCCGCGCGACTGCGAGGTCCCCGTGTTTCCCGAGGTCGTCAACCTCGCCGGCGGCGAGGAGGTCTACATCCACGACCACGACGACATGAACCCCGTGGGCCGCACCACGAGCCCGCGCCCCGTGGGGGGGAGCCTCGTCCTCGTCTCCCACGCGCCGTGGCACCGCCTCGGGGGCGCTGCCTACGGGATCTACCTCCTCGACCTGGAGACGGGCGCGAGAACCCTCGTCTACGACGACCCCGCGCTCAGCGACGTGGACCCCGTGCCGATCGTGCCGCGCCCGCAGGACCCGCCGCGCCTCCTCCCCCGCGGGGCCGAGGGCGAGCGGGAGGACCGGGCGGTCGGCACGGGCACGATCGCGATCCTCTCGGTCTTCGACAGCGACCTCGCCTTCGACCGCTCCCGGGTCCGCTATCTCCAGGTCCTCGCCTCGGAGCAGATCGGGACTTCCATGAACGCCAACGGTGGCTTCCGGACGCGGGTCCTGGCGACGGTGCCCGTCGCGGCGGACGGATCGGTCCTCGTGGAGGTGCCGGCCGACACGCCGATCCACTTCAACCTGCTCGACGCCGAGGAGGGGGTCGTGGTCCACGAGACCGAGTTCCTCTACGTGCGGCCCGGCGAGCGCCGCGCGTGCGCCGGCTGCCACGAGCCCCGCGGCCGCGCGCCGCGGGCCGGCCGGGCGCTCCCGGCCGCGCTCGCGAGGCCCCCCTACCGGGCCCTGCCCACGCGGGGCGACCTGATCTACATGGGACAGCCGGGGCGGAGCTACTCGGTGATCCACCGGTGACGGCTCTCCGGGCCGTCCGCCCTTTCCGGCCCTGGCCCATCCCGCGCGTGACCTGTATCACTGCGCGGGGTCTCCCCCGGCAGTTGAATCACCAGAGGCTCGGCGGGGGCCGGGCCATACGCCGATTCCGTACCATGGCCGGGAAGAGCCAATGACCGTTCACTCGCACCAACGTGCTCAAGTCGTCACGGAGAGGGCGCCTGCGGCCCAGATCCGGAGGTTCCAGGGTCCGAACGGCACCGAGCTTTTCCTCCACTGCCGTCCGGCCGCGATCGGGAGGGACGTGGGGCGCCAGGTCGAGGACGCTTACGCGCAGCTCGGGGAGGCGCTCGCGAGCGAGGGCGCATCCCTGGACTGCGTGGTCCAGGAGACCGTGTTCTTCCGGGCCATCCGCGACGACCTGCCGGGCTTCCTCAAGGCTCGCGAGCGCCACCTCCTCTCGCGGGGGAGCCTCTATTCCTACAGGCCGGCCACGATCTGGATCCAGCAGGCTCCGGTCGATCCCGGGGTCCGGCTCGAGATCTCGGCCACGGCGGTCGTCCCCCGGTTCCGGAGCCTCTCGAGCTCCTGGAACCTGTGGGGTGCGCCCCCCTGCGGGTGCGACGAGTGCTTCCAGGCCTCCTGCCGCGTCTCCTACCTCGGCAACCAGAAGCAGCTCTTCGCCGGCAACATCTGCGGCGAGCCCACGACCGTCTTCGACGAAGCGTACAGCATGTTCGTCGCGGCCGAAGGGTTGCTGAGGCAGGAAGCGCTCGACTTCCGCTCCGTGGCGCGGACTTGGATCTACCTGCGGCACATGGAGCAGGACTACGCCGAGCTCAACCGGGCGCGCCGGACGTTCTTCCAGCATGCCGGAGTCGCTCCGCCGCCGGCGAGCACGGGCATCCAGGGCGCTCCCTTTGCGGTGGAGCACCGCTTCGCCATGAGCTTCTACGCGATCCACTCGCCCCTGGGGGTGCCGAGGGAGCGCATGACGACCCCCACGCTGAACGAGGCTCCCTCCTACGGGGCCGACTTCTCGCGGGGGACGCGAGTCGTCGAGGCCAACAGGGCGGTGCTCATCGTCTCGGGGACTGCGAGCGTGGACGAGGAGGGCCGCTCGGCCCACGTCGGGGACTTCGGCGCCCAGGCGGAGCGCATGCTCCTCAACATCAGGACGCTCCTGGAAGGGCAGAGGGCCACTCCGGCGGACGTCGTCTCGGGGATCACGTACCTGAAGCGCCCCGCGGACGCCCCCCGGATGCGGCGGATCCTCGCCCGGCGGGGCTTCACCGGCTTCCCCAACGCCTTGGTCCAGGCCTCCGTGTGCCGCCCCGAGCTCCTCTGCGAGATGGAGGTGGTGGCGGCCCTGCCGCTGCCGGGGGCTCGGTAGGGGGAAGCAACGGGAAAAAGGCGCGGGTCCGGCGACGAGAACCTCCCCCCGCGGCGTTTCTCCTGTGCGAGGGCTTTCCAGGAGAAGGCCCTCGGGCCCCGCCCGGAAGGGCGGATCCGGAGAAACCCAAGCTCAAGGAGGCTCGCCATGCCGTCGTCGCCGGCCAAGCTCGTCCACTCGACCCTGCCTGCCGTCGTCTTCCTCGTGTCCCTGGCCTGCTCCTCGGTCCTCGCCCAGCAGTCGCCGCCGGTGGTCAAGGAGTCCGTCCCGTCGGAGATCATCTCCTTCGACTTCCCAGGGGGCACCCTCGTCCAGTACATCGAGGCGGTCAAGCGAGCCGCGGGGGAGCTCAACGTCGTCGTCGGCGAAGGCGCCGACAAGGTCACCATGCCGCCCGTCGCGCTCAAGCGCGTCACCGTGGACACGGCCTTCAAGCTCGTCGAGACCTCGGCGAGGAGCGACGAGGCCGCAAGGGTCGACAGCATACCGATCGGGGCGCGGGAGGGCGCGGCCACGTACGTGGTGAACGTCCGCCTCTCCCGCAAGCCCTCCGTGATGGCCCCTCGGGAGCCTGCTGAGACGGAGAAGGACTTCCGGGTCTACCCCCTCAAGGGGGTCATGAGTACCCAGACTGCCGGCCCGGGCGCGAAGCCGCCCCTGCAAGTCCAGTCGATCCTCACCGCGATCGACACCGCCCTCGGCATCCAGGTCAAGGAGGGCGCGGAGAAGCCCGCGATCAAGTTCCACGAGGACACGGGCCTCCTCCTCGTGCACGGGACGTTGAATCAGGTCAACATCGTCGACGATGTGGTGGAGGCGCTGCTGTCGGAATACCATGACGAGGGCCGTCGCCCCGCGGCCTCCGAGCTGCGGGAGGCCTTGAAGCGCCTCGAGGGCGAGATCGAGAAGCTCAAGGCCGAGCTCGCCGAGCTCAAGAAGGGAGCGCCCAAGGAGTCCAAGTAGCCGTCCATGCCGCCATGCCGCCGGAAGCCGCCGTGGATGACCGCCAGAGAAGCGAGGCGCCGGCCGCGGTGACGGCCGCCGAGGTCCTCCGGGTCACCGCCGCCGTCGCGCGAGGTGACCCGGAGGCCTTCGGCGCTTTCTACGAGGCGTGGTTCGACCGCGCCTACGCCATGGCCCGCTCCCTCACGCGGCGCGACGAGTCCTTCTGCCTCGACGTCGTCCAGGACGTCATGCTCCGGGTCGTGCGCTCCCTCCGGCCCATGGACGGCGAGGAGCTGCTGGCGCGGTGGGTCGCGAGGGTGGTGCACACGACAGCCCTCGACCACCTGCGGCGCGAGGCGCGCAGGGCGCGGCGGGAGGAGTGCGTGGCGGCGGCGCGGGGGGCCGCCGCCCCGGAGGGAGTCGCCTCGAAGCTCGAGCTCGACGAGAGGGTCGCCTGGCTGGAGGCAAGGCTCGCCGAGGCCTCGGAGGAGGACCGTGCACTCCTCCGGGCGCGCTTCGGCGAGGGGAAGACGCTGGAGCAGGCCGGGAAGGCCCTGGGCATGACAGGGGACGCGGCGCACGGCCGCATCCGGAGGGTCGTCGAACGGTTGAGGTCGCTTGCGAGGGAGGCTTTCCGTGAGTGAGATCTGGGATCACGAGGGTTTGAGCGACGCGGGCCGCGCCCGCAAGGAGGCGATGCTGCGGCAGCTCAAGGCGGCGGTCGTCGCGAGACGGCGTCGGCGGCGGGCGGCGAGGTGGGCGGCGGCGATGGCCATCCCGGCGGCGCTGCTCGGCACCGTGGTCCTCGTCCGGGGTCGGCCGGACAGGGAGTCGCCCTCGACGCCGCCGCTCGTGCGCGAGGACCCGGCACCTGCGCCCGCCCGGCTCGATAACTTGCGCTTCGAAGTCGTCCGAGACGACCCGATGATCCTCGAGCGTTGGAGGGCCGAGCCGCGCGCCGCGGACCCTGCGGTCTTCGTCTCGGACGACGAGCTCCTGGACCTCCTCGCGGCGGCGCGCAGGCCCACGGGGCTGGTCCGCGTGGGGGAGGGGGCTTTCCTCTCGGACGACCTCGACCGGCGGGGCACGCCGCAGTGACGCGGCGGCGCGGCCCTGCGCCCCGAAAGGCAGGAAACCGCGAAGTTCCTGGAGCCACCCCCGCGGGCGATCCCCCCGGTCTGGGTAACGTCCGCCCCCGAGGGGCGGGCGTTACAGCCAGGAGGTCCCCATGCTCCGACGCACCCCGAGAATCCTGCCCTACCTTCTCTCCCTCGCCTCCCTCGCGGCCGTGCTCGCCGCACGCGCGCTCGAGGCGTAGTTGAAGAGGGGCTCCCCGCCCCTCGCGGCGGCGACCCCGCAAGGGACGAGGAGCCTGTCTGGGAATCCTGCCCCGCTGCCTGTCCGGAGGCGGCGGTGGGGGCCTTGTCCCGAGCCGCGTGAGGCCTCAGGGACCGACGGTCAGCTCATAGGTGATCTCGAGGCCGAACACCTGGTCGAACGGGTCGCCCTCGGCGGTGCTGAAGGTGAGCTGGCCCGTGAAGTGGATCGTGTGGCTGCCGCGGGAGGGGGGCGCGAGCATGAGCCAGTAGCCGTCGGACACGGCGGGTCCCTTCGGGCCGGGGGGATACCCGAAGTCGACGAAGACGTCCGAGAGCGTGAAGTCGAACGCGGCCGACTCCGCACGGTAGCTGCCCGCGTTCACGACGGGAACGCCATCGATCTCGCAGGTGACGAAGTCCATGTGGTCCATGTGCCAGTTCACCAGGGCCCGCATGAGCTCCTC
>JACQVW010000285.1 GCA_016209535.1 Planctomycetota bacterium
CGCCAGGCGCGGATCGGGGGCTCGCCCGATGCCCTGGACATCGAGCTCCCGGGCGAGGGCTTCGTCCCGTACTACCGCTACCAGCAGGACACCTTCATCCACCGTGACCCCTTCGACTGCGACGATGGCGCCAGGCTGACCGCGGCGTCCCGGAACGACAGGGTCGAGACCCCGGCCGGGGTCTTCGACGGCTGCCTCCGCCTCGATTTCGGAGAGCGCGAGGGCGGGAGCTGCGACGACGCCGGGAAGATCTCCGAGTGGTGGAAGCCCGAGGTCGGGCTCGTCCGGTGGACCGAGTACTGGATCGGGGGCGTGCGCTCCTATGTCCTCGAGAGCTTCGAGCGGCTCGGTCCCCGCGCCCCGTTCCTGCGCGGAGACTCGGACGGCAGCCTCTCGCTCGAGCTCACCGATGCCGTCCACACGCTCAACCACCTCTTCCTGGGTGGGCCGAGGCCTCCCTGCGAGGATGGGGCCGACTCGAACGACGACGGCGCGCTGAACATCTCCGACGCCGTCTTCACCCTGGGCTACCTCTTCCTGGGCTCCGCGCCGCCTCCGTTCCCGGGGCCCGAGGTCGCGGGCTTCGACGGCACCCCCGGCGATCCGTTCCCCTGCGGAGACTCGCCGCTCCCCGAGCCGGAGCTCGTGAGCTCGAGCAGCCTCCCCGGCGTGAGCTTCGACCTCTCGGGGAACCCGCCCGTCCTCACCCTCGCCCAGGCGGCGCGCGGCGTGACCTTCGTCTACCGGACGAGGATCGAGAGGGACCTCTCGGGCTTGACGTCCCCTCCGCTGGACGCGGGGGGGTGCGACGCGCCCGACCCGAGCGGGCTCACCGTCCTCGAGCTGATCAGCGGGTACGGGCACAACTACTGCCTCTGCGACACGGGCTTCTGCCCGCCGGGAGACTACCGGGTCGACCTCGTGGCCGGGGTCTACGAGGGCCGCTTCGAGTGGGACGGCAGGGAATGGCTCGGTCCGTCGGACACGGGGAACCCGAAGGGCGACCCGTTCCCGCCCGGCACGTACGAGGTCCGCGTGACCGCGGCGGGAGAGCACCGCGATGCCACGGGCTCCGAGGTCCACTGGGAGGCGGCCGGCACGGTGGGGATCCACGTGGTGCCTTGACGGTGAGGACGTACAGCGCCACTACCCCGCGTCCTCGCGGTCGGCCCGTTCGCGGCGCTCCCGGATGGCGGCCTGCCAGTCATCGAAGAGCGGCTCATCCTTGAACATGCCAGCGAAAGCCACCCAGGGGTTCAAGAAAAGGAGGCCCCCATGCGCTGGTCCCTGCCCCTCGCGGTGGTCCTTGCCGTCCTTGCCTTGCGCCCCGCGGTGGCGGAGGAGGCCGGGTCGGTCGAGATCGCCCGCGACGGGCGCGCCCTGGCCTGCCTCGTCCTCGCGCCCGGTGCCCACGCCCTCGAGAAGGAGGCCGCCGAGGACCTCCGGTGGGCCGTGTCGGAGGCCACGGGCGCCGCCCTCCAGATCCTGGAAGGAGGCGTGGCGCCGGACGGGCTCGTCCATGTCTGGATCGGGCCCAAGGCGCTGCCCGCTCGGGCCGAAGAGGCCCTCTCCTCCGCCCTGAAGGAGCTCCCGTACGACGGCGCGGTGATCCGGCGCATGAGCGGTGGCCTCGTCATCGCGGGACCGACCCCCGCCGGGACGTCGAGCGGGGTCGCCACGGCGCTCCTCGAGGACCTCGGCGTCCGCATGTACTATCCCGAGGCGCTCTTCACGGTGGTCCCCAGGGCCGCCCGCGCCGCGATCCGCGAGCGCGTCCTCAGGCCGAGCTTCGAGTACCGGATCTGGAGCGGCCTCTCGGGCCGGGAGGCGCGGCCCTACGCGCGGCGGAACCGCCTGACGGACTCCGCCGTCCCCGTGCCGCGCTTCGGCTTCGGCCACAACCTCGCGAGCGTGATCTCGGCCGCCGCCCACGGCAAGGACCACCCCGAGTACTTCCCGCTCCGCGACGGAGTCCGGCTCATCAAGGGCGACCACTCCGGCGACACCCCCCAGCCGTGCTTCACGAACCCGGACGTGCTCCGCTTGACCGTCGAGGCCGCCCGCCGCTTCTTCGACGCGCACCCCGACCGCGACACCTTCTCCCTGTGCGTCAACGACAACCCCTGGTACTGCGAGTGCGCGTCCTGCGCCGCCCTCGACCAGCCCTACCGCGACCTGCCGGTGGGGCGGCAGCACTCGGAGAGCTACTTCGAGTACGTCTCGCAGGTGGCCGGGGCCGTCGCGGAGAGCCACCCCGGCCGCTTTCTCGGCGTCTACGCCTACTGGAACGTGGAGCAGCCGTCGCGCCGGCGGGCCCGCCTCCCCGACAACGTGCTCGTGGCCCTCACCCTGGACATCCTGCAGCACCACGACTCCGCCTACCGGGAGAAGGACCGGGCCCTCGTCCGGGCCTGGGCCGACTGCGCGAAGAACCTCCACGCCTACGTCTACTACGGCCTGGGCTGGTTCACGCCCCGCACGTCTCCGCGCCTGGTCTCCGAGGAGCTGCGCTTCGCGGCGGCCCACGGCGTCCGGGCGATCTACTGCGAGGCCTACCCCTTCTGGGGCTGGTGCGGCCCCATGCACTACGTGGCGGCACGGGCCCAGTGGGACGTGGCGTGCGATCCCTCGCGCCTCCTGGAGGAGCTCCACGCGGACTGCTTCGGCGAGGCGGCGGCGGAGGTGCGGGCCTTCCACGAAGCCTGCGAGCGGTACTGGCTGCGCCCGAGGCCGGGCCGCTGGTTCGAGGGGCTGGACAACCTGGACCGCGAGGAGGCCATGGCGGACACGGCGCTCCTCCGGGAGGCCCGGGGCCACCTGGAGGCCGCCATCGAGAAGGCGAAAGGCGCGAAGGACTCGAAGGACGCCAAGGACCCGAAGGACCCGAAGGACCTGAAGGTCCGCGAGCGGATCCTCTGGCTGAAAAAGAGCTTCGACTTCACGGCGGCGGTCGGCGAGGCCTTCGAGGCCAAGCGGGACGCTCACGCGGCCCGAGGCGATCCGGCGGCTCGAGGCGGCGCCGCGGCCCCGGCCGCAGGCGGCGCGAGGCGCCTCGAGGAGGCCCGGAAGTCTGTCGGCGAGGCTCACGGGCGGCTCCTCTCCGAGCCCGCCTATCGGCACACGTACTACGAGAGCGGCGAGCGCTTCGAGAGGAAGCGCGACCGGTGGTTCTCGCGGGCCGCCCAGGAGGTGGAGGGGGCGGGGAAGTGAAGGTGGCTTGTCAGCCTATCCGTTGGTCCTGGTCACGACGAACCTCCGGCGGGCCGCATCCCAGGTGACCGAGGGGCGCGCCTTGTGCCACCACTCTGCGAGGGACTCGGGATAGCCGTTGCCTTGACTCTGGGCGAGTCTCTCAGAGCCCCAAGCGCGGACCTACTC
>JACQVW010000286.1 GCA_016209535.1 Planctomycetota bacterium
CTGGCCGACGAGATCAACCGGGCCACGCCGAAGACGCAGTCGGCTCTGCTCGAGGCCATGCAGGAGAGGAGCGTCACCGTGGGGGGGACCATGTACAAGCTCACGCCCCCCTTCTTCGTGATCGGGACGCAGAACCCCCTCGAGATGGACGGCACCTATCCCCTTCCCGAGGCTCAGCTCGACCGCTTCTTCTTCAAGCTCCTCGTGGGCTACCCGTCGCGCGACGAGCTGGCGACGGTGCTCGAGAGGACCGTGGACCGCGCCCCGGACGAGCGCCGGGCCCTCATGAACGGGCCCGAGATCGAGGAGTGGAAGCGGCTGATCCTGCAGGTCGTCGTCGCGCCGCACGTGCGCGACTTCGCCGTGCGCCTCATCCTCGCGACGCACCCGGGCGGGCCCTACGCCGTGCCCGCAACGAACAAGTACATCCGCTACGGATCGAGCCCCCGGGGGCTCCAGTCCGTCATGCTCGCGGCGAAGATCCGGGCCCTCCTCGACTCGCGCTACAACGTGAGCTTCGCGGACATCCGGGCATCGGTCCTGCCGGCGCTCCGGCACCGCCTCATCCTCAACTTCGAGGCCGAGGCGGAGGGCGTCACCACGGACTCGGTCGTCGCGGAGGCCCTCGAGAAGACGCCCGAGGTGGAGAGGTAAGCCGCCGTGGCCGCGAAGCTCCTCGACGACGACTTCATCGCGAAGATCGAGCAGCTCGAGATCGTCGCCCGGAAGATCATCTCGGGGGCCGTGAAGGGCGACAGGCTTTCGAAGCGCCGCGGCCACTCGACCGAGTTTGCCGACTTCCGGCCCTACGTGCCCGGCGATGACCTGCGCTTCCTCGACTGGAACGTCTACGCTCGGCTCGAGAAGCTCTTCCTGAAGCTCTTCCTCGAGGAGGAGGACCTGAGGGTGAGGATCCTCCTGGACAGGAGCCCTTCCATGGACTACGGGACGCCGCCCAAGCTCGAGTACGCGAAGAAGGTCGCCGCCGCGCTCGGGTACATCGGCCTCGTGAACCAGGACCGCGTCCAGGTCGCGGGCTTCGCGCGGGAAGCGAGGACCGTGTTCGGCCCGGCCCGCGGGCGCCGGCAGGCCCGCAGGCTCCTCCAGGTCCTCGAGGGGCTCGAGACCGAGGACGTGCCCGGTACGAGCCTCGAGCGCTCCTGCCGCGACTTCGCGCTCGGCCAGCGCGGCGGCGGGATCTCGCTCCTCGTCACGGACTTCTTCGACCGCGGCGGTTTCGAGGCGGGCCTCCGGTACCTCCTCGCGGGCGGCAGGTCCACCGAGATCTACGTGATCCACGTCCTCGCGCCCCAGGAGATCGATCCGGAGCTGACGGGGGACCTGCGCCTCGTCGATGCCGAGGACGGTATGACCGTCGACGTGTCCATCAGCCAGCCGCTCCTCAAGCGGTACCGGCGCACGCTGGAGGCCTTCCGGGAGGAGGTGCGAGGGTACTGCGCAGGCCACGGGCTCCACTACGTCTTCACCTCGACGGCGGTGCCCTTCGACAGGCTCGTCCTCGAGTACCTGCGCCGGAGGGGGCTCGTGCGATGACCTGGACCCCGATCCTGTGGCTCCTGGCGTTCGTCCCGGCGCTCATAGCCCTCTACTTCCTGAAGCTCCGCCGCACGGACGCCGTCGTCTCGAGCACGCTCCTGTGGCAGAGGAGCCTCGAGGACCTGCACGTGAACGCCCCCTTCCAGAGGCTCCGGCGGAGCCTGCTCCTCCTCCTCCAGCTCCTGATCCTCATCGGGCTCATCCTCGCCGTCTGGCGCCCCAGGACCGCCGCGTGGCTCGCCGGCGGGCGCAACCTCGTCGTCCTGGTCGACGTCTCGGCGAGCATGGCGGCCCGAGAGGCCGGCCGCACGCGCCTCGAGCTCGCGAGGGAGGAGGCTCTCAAACTGGTCGAGGGGATGGGCGAGGCGGACCGCATGGCCCTCCTGGCGTTCTCGGGGAAGACCACGCTGCTCGAGCAGCTCACGGGGGACAAGTCGCGGTTGGAGTCGCACATCCGGCGGATCCAGGCCACGGCGAACCCGACGAACCTGGAGCAGGCCCTCCTCGTCGCGCACTCCATGGCCGAGGCGCTGCCCCAGCCCGAGGTCGTCGTCCTCGGGGACGGCTGCTACGGAGACCTCTCGGGCCTGCCGCCCGAGGTGAAGCGGCTCGGGGTGCGGTTCATCTCGAAGGCCACGCCGCTCGAGAACCGAGCGATCACCGAGATCGACGTCCGGAGGACCTTCGACGCGAAGGGCAGGACGGAGGTCTTCGCCCTCGTCGAGAACCTCGCCGCCGCTCCCGCACGCCTCGTCGCGTCCCTCTCGATCGACGGCGAGCTGCGGGACGCCCGCGAGCTGGACGTACCCGCCGATGGGACGGCCCCCGTCGTCTTCGACGTGACGAGCGTGGAGGCGGGAGCGGCCATGGTGGCGCTCGACGGCGCCGACCCGCTCCCCGCCGACGACCGCGCGTGGGTGCAGATCCTCCCGCGCCGGCCCCTGCGCGTCCTGGTCGTCGGGCCCCCGAACCCCTGGATCGACCTCGTCCTCAAGGCGAGCCAGGGGATGACGCGCCGCCGCGTCTCCGCGGAGGACTTCCTCGGACTCCTGGGCGCCGGGGGAGCCGAGGATGCGGGCGAAAGGCTCGCGGCCGACGTCCTCGTCTTCGACAGGGCCTTTCCGCCCCCGGCCCCGGGAGCGGATGGCGGTGCGCCGGCCGCCAGCGTCCCGGAGCCTCCTCTCCCCGCGATCTACATCGGCTGCGAGCCGCCCCTGCCCGCCGGCGTGGCCGCGCCCGAGGCGACGAAGGTGCCCGTCGTCGTCGACTGGGACAGGACGCACCCGGTGAACCGGTTCCTCGTCTACGCGGACCTCTACATCGAGGAGAGCCGGGTCTTCCGTGCGGGGCCCGAGTACCGATCCCTCGTGGACTCGGAGTCCGGGAGCCTCATCGGCACGGTGCGGTTCTACCCGCCCGGGCGGAGGCCGGTGCCGGCGGTCCTCGTGGGGTTCGACATCTTGAGGTCGAACTGGCCCATAGGGCACTACTCGTTCCCGATCTTCTTCGCGAACGTCCTGGAGTGGCTCGGGAGCGGCTCGGATGTCGGCCAGCAGGCTCGGGCGCGGACGGGGGATCCCCTGGTCTTCCTTCCCGCGTCGGCGAAGGACGCGGCGTCAGGCGCCGTCTTTCGCGCGCCCTCGGGGGCCGAGGTCCCCGCGGTTCTCGAGAAGGGCGGGGCGCTGGTCCTCGGGTCGGCCGACGAGGCCGGCGTCTACGAGCTGGTCGCGGGCGGAGAGGTCAAGGCGCGCCTGCCCGCGGCGCTCCTCCGGGCGTCGGAGTCCAAGCTGATCCCGTCGAAGACGGTGGACTTCGGGGAGTTCTCCGTGGAGGTCCGTCCCGGCGGCGAGAAAACGGGGAGGGAGCTCTGGAAGTGGCTCGCCCTCGCGGCCCTGGGGTTCCTCATCCTCGAGTGGCACGTCTACAACCGGCGGCTCGCCGGGTGAGGCGAGTGCCCGGACCTACCGCGCCGAGGTGCGCTCCCCGCGCGCAGGCCTCCTGAGGGTCCATGCGACGCAGGCGGCGAGGAGGAGCACGAAGGGAAGCACGACGCCCCAGCCCTGCCCGCCGACGTAGACGTGCAGCGCGACGAAGAGGACCGCGGCTGCGAGCAGCAGGCTCGCGCTGAGGGCGACCTCCAAGGCGGGAGCCCCCCGGGGCCTCGCCGGCGCGTCCTCGGGGACGATGGGGTCGTCGTCGGGCAGGTCCAGGGCGTAGTCGTCGGCGTCCGGCTTCCACCCCGTCTCGAAGTCGCTCCCGCAGTGGGGGCAGGACTCCGCGTCCTCCTCGATGGGCTCGCCGCAGTGGGGGCAGTCATCCATGACCTACACCTCCCACCATACTACCGCACCGGGGCGCGGCCTGCAGCCCCCGGACGCACACGCTCGATCCGTCACTGCGCCTGCCGGTGCGCCTCGAGCACGTGGGCGCGGAGGTCGCCGTCCTCCACCTCGAACCGCACCGTGTCGCCCGAACGGACCTGGCCCAGGATGATCATCTCCGAGAGGGGGTCCTCGATCCTCTCCTCGATCGCCCTGCGGATGCCGCGAGCCCCCGTCTTCTCGGTGTAGCCCGTCTGGATGAGCCGGTCGACAACCTCGGGGCTCAGGTCCGTCTTGACCTTCCGGGCCGCCAGGCGCGCCTGCACCTTCCCCAGCTCCAGGTCGAAGATCCTCCTCACGGCGCCGGGGCTCAAGGCGTCGAACGTCACGATGGCGTCGAGCCTGTTGAGGAACTCCGGACGGAAGTGCCCCTCGAGCTCCGCGCGCACCGCCTCGACCTGCCGCTCCCGGGTCCTGGGGTTCGCCGCCGAGCGGAAGCCCAGGCCCTGGTCGCCCGCGGATCCGAGCCAGAGGTTGGAGGTCATGACCACGATCGTGTTCTTGAAGTCGATCACCCGGCCGCAGCTGTCGGTGAGCCGGCCCTCCTCGAGGATCTGGAGGAGCATGTTGCAGAAGTCTGGGTGGGCCTTCTCGATCTCGTCCAGGAGCACCACGGAGTAGGGCTTCCGGCGGATCTTCTCCGTGAGCTGCCCGCCCTCCTCGTAGCCCACGTACCCGGGGGGGGAGCCCACGAGCCGGGAGATGTTGTGCTTCTCCATGTACTCGGACATGTCGAGACTGATCAGCGCTTCCTCGTTCCCGAAGAGGAACTTGGCAAGGGCCTTCGCGAGGAGGGTCTTCCCGACGCCGGTGGGCCCGACGAAGATGAAGGATCCCATGGGACGGTTCGGGTCCTTGAGGCCCGCCCTGGAGCGGCGAATCGCGCGGGAGACGACCTGCACGGCGTGCTCCTGCCCGACGACCATCTCGCGGAGGGTCTCCTCCATCTTCGCGAGCCTCTCCGTCTCGTCTTCGCGGAGGTTGGAGCTCGGGATGCCCGTCATCATGGCGACCGTCTCGGCGACAGACTTCGAGTCCACGAGCCCGTCGATCTCCTTGGCGGAGCGCCTCCACGCGTGGAGGACCTCATCCTTGCGCCGCTTGTGCTTCTCGAGACGATCCCGGAGCTGGGCGGCCAGCTCGAAGTCCTGGCTGTGGACCGCCTGGTCCTTCTCCCGGTCGAGCCGGGAGATCTCGGCCTCCAGGTTCGTGACGTCCGGCGGCTTGGTCGTGCGCGACAGGCGCTCCCGCGAGCACGCCTCGTCGATGACGTCGATGGCCTTGTCCGGCAGGAAGCGGCCGGAGATGTAGCGGGAGGAGAGCTCCACGGCGGCGAGGATGGCATCGTCGGTGATGCGGACCCTGTGGTGCGCCTCAAAGCCATCGCGGAGGCCCGTCAGGATGTCGATGGTCTCGGCCTGGGACGGCGGGTCGACGATGAGGATCTGGAAGCGCCGCTCCATGGCCCCGTCCTTCTCGATGTGCTTGCGGTATTCGTCGAGGGTGGTCGCGCCGATGCACTGGATGTCGCCCCTCGAGAGCGGCGGTTTGAGGATGTTCGAGGCGTCCAGCGAGCTCTCGGATGCCCCGGCCCCCATCATGGTGTGCAGCTCGTCGATGAAGAGGATGACGTTCTTCGAGTCCATGACCTCCTTGATGATGGTCTTGATCCTCTTCTCGAACTCGCCGCGGTACTTGGTCCCCGCGAGCACCGCGGCCAGGTCCAGGCTGATCACCCGCTTCGAGGCGAGGATCTCGGGCACCTCGCGGTTGGCGATCTTCTGGGCGAGGCCTTCGACGATCGCGGTCTTGCCGACCCCGGGCTCCCCGAGGACCACGGGGTTGTTCTTGGTCTTCCTGCTGAGGATCTGGATGATCCGCTGGATCTCCTTCTCCCGCCCGATCACCGGCTCGAGCTTGTTGAGCTGAGCCTGCTCGGTGAGGTCGATGCTGAAGGACTCGAGCATGGTCAGCTTCGGCGACTGGGACTGGAGGAACTGGTACTTGGGGTCCTTCTGGGGCTCCTTGGGTTCCCCGAGCATCGCGTAGATCTGCTCCTCCACGAGCTCGGCCCGCAGCTCCAGCTCCTTGAATATGCGCGCCGCGCCGCCCTCGTCCTCCTTGAGCAGCCCCAGGAGCAAGTGCTCCGTGGTGATGAAGAAATGCCCCCAGCGGACGGCCTCATCCCCGGCGATCTCGAGGCAGCGCTTGGCGTGCGGCGTGAAGGGTATGACCGAGGGGCGGGAACGGGATGGGAAGCGGCTGAACGCGTCCTCCACGGCCCTCTCGAGCTCGTCCATGCCCACGTTGCAGCCCGCCAGCGCCTGCGCGGCGATGCTGTCGCTCTGGGCCAGGATGGCGTGAAGGAGGTGCTCGGTGCCGACGAAGTCGTGGGCGCGCTCCTTGGCGGCGCTGCCGGCCGCCAGGAGCACCTGCTCTGCTCTCTCGGTGAACTTGACAGCCATGATCGGCTCGCGTTCTCCTCGGTCTCGTGGGGCTCTCTCAGGGCACCGCGGGCACAACGGCTCGCGGGACGCGGCTGACGAGCGACAGCGCCTTCTTGCGAGGCAGGTTGAGGCAGGCAAGGGCTTCACGGAACCGGCTCTGCGCCGATGGCGAGAAGCCGACGCGGAGGCCGCTCTCCTCGGCGACGCCGTGGGCGGCGGCCACGAGGCTCAAGAGGGGGCTCGTGTAACCTGGGTCCAGCTTGTGGTGCCCCTTCAGGACGGTGGACAGGGCTCGCGGGAAGCCCCACTTCTCCGAGATGACGCCCCCGACCTTCGTGTGGGACATGCCGAACGCCTCCTCCTCGAGAGCCTCGAGGTCCCTCTCGTCGCGGACCGAGTCCGCGGCGATCCGCCGGTACTGGGCCGCGTCCCTGTGGAAGAGCACGAAGGCCCCGAGGTTGTGGAGGAGCCCCGCCACGTACGCCTCCTCGGGGAAGGGGTACTGGATCCGGATCGCGATCTCCCTCGAGAGCTGGGCGCAGACGAGGGAGTGCTCCCAGAGGTCCTTCCAGAAAGGCTGGGCCGAGGAGAGGTAGAGGGCCCGAAGGGCCTCGGGGACGAGTATGCTCTTGAGCTGGAACATGCCGAGGGCATCCACGAGCTGTCCGACGCTCATTTTCGGCCTGGCGAGGTCCGTTCCTTGGAGGATGCCGGCCTTGAGGACCTTCGCGGCGAGCACGGGGTCCTCGGCCACGAGCTCGGCGATTCTCGGCAGCTTGTAGCCGTCGCCGCCGAGGACCGCGAAAAGCTTTCCGGGCACGTTCGGGGCGACGGGCAGACCGCTCAGCTCGGGGACCGTGCGCTCGAGGGGCGCCTGCACGTGAACATGGACGCGCCGCAGGATCTGCCTGGAGAGGAGATCGTGCAAGATTGCCGCCGTCGCCTGCTCCTTGAGCGGACTCACGTGGAGGATCTGCTCGATCGTGCGCTTCCCGTCGACGAGCGCCAGGACCTTGGCCTCATCGGAGGCATCGCAGGGCAGGACGCTGCCGTCCTCCAGGGCGAGGACCACGTTGAGGTCCGGCACCAGCTTGCGCACGTACCGACGCTCGTCGTCCCTCCTCGTCGCCTCGAGCAGCACGGAATGCGTGGACACGGGAGTTCCTTCGGGGATCGCGAAGGGGAGCTCGTTGTCGTCGAAGTGGAAAGCCCCCTCCTTGCACGAGAGGGCATCGTCGATGAGCTCCAGCGCCTGCTCCCGCACCGCGGCATGGATCTCCTCCTGGGTGATCCGGCCAGATTCCACCAGGGCCTGGCCCACGTAGCCCCCGGTCGGGGGCCCGATTCCTTCGAGGGCCTCGAGGTCGTCCTCCTTCAGGTGGCCCAGACGAAGGAGGTAGCTGCCGAGGCGCCGCGAGGGGTCCCTCGCCGTCGCGTAGATCAAGTCGCCGCGGTGGAAGAGGAATGACCGCTCATCCGCAGGCGTTACCATCGTGAGGACGCCTGTCTTCCGGAGCTGGTGGAGCAGCGAGAAGAGCTCCGGAAGTCGGACGGTCGTCAGGCTTCCCTGTAGGGACATGGTTTGGCGCTCCGGCTCGTAGGCTCCGTAGGGTGCCCAGAAAGTCGCACGCTCCCAGGAGGTGCGGGCACTGGGCGGCTTTGCGCACGGTGGAACAGGCCTGACCTCCCCAGAAATCTATCCCACTGCGCCAGGTTGGCAACTCGGGCTTGGCGCAAGGACCGAGTAGCACCGGGCCCTTCGGCCACGCCCGCCGCGCGCGGCGTTTGGCCTCACCGGCGAGACTGTTGTACATTTCTACAAGAGGCGGGGGTTACCCGCGCCGGAGGGGGATCGCGCCCGGGCTCGCCTCTCGCGTGGAGTCTCCCTGGAAACGATGAACCCACCTGACGATCCGGGTCCGGCAGGGCCCCCCTCGCGTCTCGGCGGCGTGCCCAAGAGGGAGCTGCGCCTCCTGGTGGGTGGAATCCGGGAGTGGCTGACGACCTTGAGCCGCAAGGGCGGCTCTCCGGGCTTCATCGGAGTCCTCGAGGCTCACGGCGGCCAGGGTCAGAGCGAGATCCTCGGGGCGGTGCACGACGCGTGCCGGGACCTCGGGATCAACGCGCTGTGGGGTCGCTCCCGCGAGCCGCCGGCCTTTCCTCCCGGCGTGATCGGGGACCTCGTCGCGCAAGGCCTCGGCTCCCTCGCCGCCGCTTGCCAGGGCGGGGACGATGGGCGCTGCCTCTCGCCCGAGGTGTGCGCGGAGGCCGAGAAGGTGCTCGGGCTGGCCCCTGCGCTCGGGGTCCCGAGTCTGCCACGTCTGGGCCACGAGCTCGAACACGCGCGTCTCGTCGATGCGCTGGCGAGGTGTCTCCTCGAGCTCACGAAGAGGAGCCCGCTCCTGGTCCTCATCGAGGACCTCCCGGGTGCCGACCCCCTGACCCTCGAGGTCCTCCGCCACCTCTTCTGGATGCTCCACCTCCGGCGGGTTCGAGGCGGTGCGCCGCGCCTCCTCGTGATCGTGACGGCGCCCCCCGGGGCGGACATCTCGGATCTCCTGGCTGCGAGGGATGTGCCCCTCAAGGACGCCGAGGCCTTCCGGATCGCGGCGCGCGGGCTCAGCAGGGACGACCTCCGGGACCTCGCCTCGAGGGTGCTCGGTCAGGAAGGCCCGCTCACGTTTCGCGAGAGGATCTTCCGGCTCACGGGCGGAAGCGTGCGGCACACGAAGTGGCTCCTCTGGTCAGTGAAGGAGAACGGCGGCCTCGAGGGCAAGGAGGCCAAGCTCCCGGACCAGCAGCTTGGCCTCGATCGCCTGGTGGAGCGCCGGCTGCAGGCGCTGGCCGGCCGCGAGAGACGCTGGGTGTGCACCCTCGCGGCCCTCGGGCGCCCCTGCGGAGCGGACTTCCTGCGAGTCCTGGCCGGCCCGGAGGCGCCGGGGGTCGCGCCCGGGCCCGGAAAATCCCCGGCAGGACCCGAGGAACCCGAGGCCATCGCGGCGGCCCTCGTTGCGCGAGGCTGGGCTGAGGTCCTGCCGCAGCCGTCGAGGGAGATCGGCGAGGCCGGCCCGGGAGCTTGCGCCGCGGGGGGGCCGGTCTACGCGCTGGACGCCGAGGTCGCGAGGATCGTCCTGGATCTGGTCCCGAGCGGAGAGTTCGAGGACGTGCGCCGCAGGCTCGGGGAAGTGCTCCTCGCGAAGGCGGACAGGGAGCCGCGCTTCTTCCCGGAGGCCTTCCGCCAGCGGCTCGCGTCGGGGGCCGAGCCCGCCGCCGCGGGCCTCGCGGCGGCGGGCTACCTCGAGGGCCTGGGCTGCCCGGTGGCCGCGCTCGAGGTCCTGGACGAGTGCCTGGAGGCCCGTCTCGACCGCGAGCCGGAGGCCTCGAGGCGGGTGAGGGACCGCCGGGTCGCCCTCCTCTTCGAGACGGGGAGCTTCCGGGAGGCCCTCGAGGCCTGCGGTGAGCTCCTGGAGTCCGCCGCAGGCGCGGAGGAGCGCGCGCGGCTCTTGAGGCTCAGCGGCGAGCTCCAGGGCAAGCTCGGCGAGAAGGAGTCGCAGGTAGGGGCCTACGGCAAGGGCCTGGCCCAGGTCGAGGCGGACGCGGGGTCCTGCGAGCGCCTCAAGCTGCTCGCCTCGCTCGCGCGGGTGCACCTCGAGGCCGCGGAGCTCGAGCGGAGCCTCGAGTACCTCGACGCGTGCCTCGAGGTCGTCGCATCCCGGGGCCTCGCCGCGGACAAGGAGTACCTCGAGATCTACCGCCTCGCCGAGGAGGTCCATTTCCGCCGTCACGACTACGTGGAGGCGAGGGAGTTCGAGCGCACCCTCCTCGCGCGGTGCGAGGCGAACGGGGACGTCCTGGGGCAGCTCCGGTCGCTGCGGCACCTCGCGCACCTCCATGGCCTGCGCGGCGAGTGGGAGGAGGCCGAGGCGTACCTCGTCGAGTCGATCCGGGTGGCACGGGGGACCGGCTGCCGGGCGCTCCTCGGCCAGGCTTTCCATGTCTTCGGCCGGTTCCTCGGAGAGCACCGTGACAAGGCGGCCGCACTGAAGCAGCTTCGCCAGGCGGCCGCGGTCATGATGGACCTTGGCAAGCTCGAGGACTCGCACCGGATCGAGTGCGCCATCCTGGAGCTCGAGCTCGCCCTGGGTCGCTTCGAGGACGCGGCCAGGAGCGCCCGCGCCTGCGCGGAGGGCTGGCTCGGCCTGCTCCCCGCGAGCACCAGCGTGCCGGGGGACCCAGCCGGGCCTCTGCGGCAGGCGCACCTCCTGGAGCAGCAAGGCCGGTACGAGGACGCGCGCCGCGCTTGCCAGGACTGCCTCCTCCACGGGGCGGCGGCCCCCGGCCTGAGGTCACGCGCCGCCACGGCGCTGGGGCGGCTCGCGACGCTGCAAGGGGAGTACGACCAGGCCCTGGCCTGCTTCGAGCAGGGTCTCGCCTGCCAGAGCACGAGCCCCGATCGCGGCGTGCTCGCCGAGAGCTACCTCGAGGTGAGCACGGTCTTCCTCGAGAGGGCGGACCTGGCGCGCGCTCACGAATACACCTGGCGCGGCCTCCGGCTCGCCCTGGAAGTCGGCACGGCGGAGGGCATCCTGCGCGCCTTCGGTTCCCTCGCCGCGTTCCTCGACGGGGCCGGGCTCCACGGGCCGGCGGCGGAGGTGGCCGCGGGATTGCTGCGCATCGCGGAGGCCCTCCAGACCCCCGCCTGGGAGCTCGCGGCGCGCCGGCAGCTCCTGAGGGCCATGGTTCGCGGCGCCGACCCCCGGATCCCGGTCGCCGCGGGCTCGCGCTGGCTCGAGCTCCTCGGC
>JACQVW010000287.1 GCA_016209535.1 Planctomycetota bacterium
GCGCACCGCGGGTCCTCTTCGACGGGCCCTCCGACGACCGCGATCCTCACATCGCCCAGATGCGCGACGGCACGGTGCTGTGCAGCTTCTTCACCTATCGGCCCAAAGAGGGGACGGTGATCTGCGACACCTGCCTGGTCGCATCCCGGGACGGAGGGGAGACGTGGGAAGCGGAGCCGCGCGCCGTGGCTCCGGGGTGGCCCAGCTCGGCGCCGGTGCGGGAGCTTCCCGACGGCACGAGGATCCTCGGGGTCTACCGCGAGGAGGGCACCACGGCTTACGGCGGCCTGATCCGTTCGAGCGACGGCGGCAAGACCTGGAGTGACCCGATCCCTATCGGCGAGGGGAGCGGGGTGCGGCTCGACGCGGAGACGGACTTCGTCCTCCTGAAGGACGGGGCCCTTTTCGCCGCCCTGCGGGGCGACCGCGTCAACATGCACTTCGCCACGAGCCCGGACCTGGGCCTCACGTGGTCCGGGGTGAAGGACAGCGGCTTCCCCGGCCACTGCCCGCACTTCACGCGGCTCTCGACGGGGGAGATCCTCCTAACCCACCGCCTCCCGCAAACGGCCCTCCACCTCAGCCGCGACGAGGGGAAGACGTGGCAGGGGCCCTACGGGATCGACGCGACGATCGGCGCCTACGCCTCGACGGTCGAGCTGAAGGACTGCTCCGTCCTGGTCACGTATTACGAGGAGGGCGAGGGGAGCGCCGTCCGCGCCCGCCGCTTCAAGGTGAAGGCCGACGGGATCGAGCTCCTGCCGTGGGAGTGAGCCCGGGCTCCTCCTGGAGCTCTCGGACCAGCTCGGAGTCGAACCGGCTGAGGATCGAGAGGAACGTCCGGACCTCCTCAAGCCCTGGGGGGAGTTCCCGCCCGAGCTCCTGCCAGATCTTCAACTGTCGGGTGACCGTCGCCATGATCTCCTCACCTCTCTCTTCTTCTCTTTCTCTTCCGTCAGCGCAGGGGCCGCTTGCGGTCCTCGTCGCTGAGGCCTTCCATGGACTGCCGGGCGCGCTCGATCGCCTCCAGGAGTCCGCGCACTTCCTTCTCCCATTTGCGGAAGGCTCGCCCGGCCTTTCGCAGGCGTCGGTAGGCCTCGGTGCGTGGGCGCCAGAAGGCGCCTGCTTCCGCGGAAAGGCAACGGTTGGCGGTGCCGTCCTGGAAGCGGATCTGGAGCCGCAACGCCTCGTGGAGCTCGCGGCCGGAGGCGCAGTGGCAGTGCGGCTTGCCGCAGCGGTGCTTGGAGACGTGGACGGTCCCAGGGAGGATCGGGGCGCTATCGAAGGCAGGCAGGAGAAGGCGGTCGAGCTCGGCGAGTTTTTGGCGGAGCTGCTGGCGGAGCTTGGAGAGCGCGTCGCTCATGCTTGGGACTTATACCGTATACAATCCCAAGATCAAGCCGAAAACCGCGGCTTGGGGTAAAAAACCTCTAAAACACGCCCAACCCGCCCAAATCCGGCCTGAATCCGGGGTACGCGTCGGACCCGCTCGTCCGAAGTCGAGAGGCCAGGCTCCTCGACAGCAACGGGACGGCCTCCAGCGAGAAACGGCTTGATCGACGTCTGGGGCGTGGATACGGTCTCGGGTACCTTCGGCGCGCGGGCCGACGGGCCACGCCCAGGCCACGGGAGCGAGTATGGCCTGGCAGGCCGAAGTCGCGGACGGCCTTCGGCCGCCGCTGATCGCCAGGCCGTGGACGGCAGGAGGCCGCCATGCGAGCACAACTCTTCAGCTCTCTGGTGTTCATCCTTCCCACCGCGCTCCTCGTACTCGGCGGCTCCGCATACACGGCCTATCGTGCCGAGGTCCTCCGCGAGCCTATCAAGTTTAGTTGGGGACTCGTTCCCTTCGCTGTCATTGGGGCGGTGCTTTTTTCTTCACTCTGGTACTCACTCTGCGCGGTCTTCGCAGTCACAGTCGCGTGGGGTCGCGTCCTCCCCAGGGCCACATGGCTCACGCTGCTTGTCGCCGCAGGCTATGCGTCGTACTGGTTTTTCATCGAAGCGCTTGCGCCTCAAGCTCCCGACACCGCAATGCTGTGGCCGCTGGTTACCGTGCCGATCTTCGGTGTGGTGCTGTTCCGACCGCAGACGGGGTCCCACGCGCCATCGGAGTCCTCGCTGCGGCCGACAGCACGCGGGTGAGGTCCCCAAGGGCTCTTCACCCTGGCGTCCAGCTTTCGCCAGGCCCCACGTCCCCCTCGGCGGCCCTCCGGGGCCTCCGAGGGGGACCTGGCCGCCCCGGGGCGTCTTCAGTCCGACACCACGAACACCGACGGGATCTCGCTCGGGGCGCCGATCTGGACCGGGTTTGCCGGGTCCGTGAGGTCGAACCGCAGGTGCCAGTAGCGGTAGCGGATCGGCTGGCCCTGGGGCGGCGCCGGCATGTTCCAGCCGGAGACGTGCAGCTCTCCCTTGACGATGTCCAGGTCGTAGGGCACCACGTCGCCCGTCGGGCTCTGGAGGCGGACGAGCTTCTTGAGCCTGGGGCTCGCGGGATCGGTCACGTCGATGACCCCAAACTCCTCGCGGGGGCCGCCGTCGGTCATCCCGAGGAACACGTACTCGCGGCCCGCGAGCTTCCCCTGGACGGTGGTGATGGACGTGGCGTAGGGAAGCTGGTTCCCGAGGTTGGGGATCCTGCCCAGGGGGCGGGGCGAGACCGGGTCCGAGAGGTCCCAGAGCTGGAAGTCGGCGACCCAGTTCGCGACGTTGGACACGTAAAGCATGGTCCCGCGCGTCACCATGCCCCCGTTGGCGGGGTACATGAACGAGCTCAGGAACCTCACGTTCGCGGGATCGGCGGCGTCCAGGATCTGGATCTGGGCGTCGGGGATGTCGACCGCGATCACGCTCGAGCCCAGGGAGCGGATCTGGCCGCCCGTCGAGCCCGTGCCAGGGATCGGACCCAGGTCGTACTTCCCGAGGGGCGCGGGCGGCATGCTCGAGGTGGAGAGGATCCGGAGCTTCCACGAGCTGCCGCTGGATTCGGTCACGTAGGCCCGGTCCTCGACCACCTTGACCTGCCGGGCGACGTACCCGAGGGTCGGCGCCAGCGAGGCCACCTCGGCGAGGGCCGAGGGCCTCGCGATGTCGAGGACCTTGATCATGCCGGACTGGAGGACCACGAAGAGGTGGGGCGCGAACCAGTTCTGATCGAATTCGAGCTGGACGATCTCGGAGCCCAGGGGGTGCCGCTTCACGAGGCGCGTGGGGGCCGCGGCCCGGACGACGACGAGGCTCTTGCCCTCGTTGACGTAGAGGTGGTCGCGCAGGAGGAGGCTCCGCTCGGCCATGGGCTCGGCGGGCGGGACCTGGACGATGCTCTCGAGCCGCGCGTTCGGCGGATCGCTGATGTCCAGGATCGCCTCGTGGTAGTCCTCCCAGGGCGGCCCGCCGAGGAGCCGCGTGCCGGAGACGAAGAGCTTGCCGCCCGCGGCGTCCAGGTCCAGGGGCCTCAAGGCTCCGCCGCCTTCGTGGACGAGGTCGACGGTGCGGATCAGCACGGGGTTCGAGGGATCGGTCACCTCGATCACCGCCACCTGAGCGAGCCAGGCGCTGACGTTCAGTCCGCCCAGGAGGTAGCTCCTCCCCCCGCGCACGGTCATGGAGAGGTTCATGAGGAACGAGACCCCCCGGAGCCTCGGGATGATCCCCTGCCGGGAGGGATTGGCGGGGTCGCTCACGTTCCATACGGCGAGCTCGTTCTCGGCCCTGGGCGGGCTGGTCAGGGGCTCCCGCATGACGTAGAGCCAGCGGTCCTTCGCGAGCATCCCGACCACGCCCTCGCCGGCGATCGACGCGACGAGCTGGACCGCCGCCGGAGCGGAGACGTCGAAGATCCGGATCTCGCCGCTCAACCGCACGGCGATGTGGCCGGCGCCGATGGTCTCGGTCATGCCGCCGTAGCCCGAGCCCACGGGCTTCGTGCCGAGCGGCCGGGGCGCCGAGGGCGTCGCGATGTCGAAGATCCTGAGGAGCAGCACGGCGTTGAAGAGCACCGTCTTCTCCTCGGTGACGTAGAGC
>JACQVW010000288.1 GCA_016209535.1 Planctomycetota bacterium
CGCATCGCGTCCCGCTCCTCGAGGCGGAGGCGGCGCTGGCGGGCGGCGACCGCGCACTGCCGGCCGCGCTCGTCAAGGACCTCCGCATGGCGCTCGACCGCGCCCGGGAGGCCAAGGACGCGGAGGCCGTGGAGAGGATCGAGGCGCTGCTGGCCCTCGCCCCTGCGGAGAGCGCCCCCCAGAACCTCCTTCAGAGGCTCTTCGGCTTCCTCGGAGGCAGCGACCGGGATGGGGACGAAGGCGAGGGCGACGCGGAGGAGGACGCCGAGGAGGTCGAGGACGCCGGAGGAGTCGAGGACCGCGCGCGCGGCGAGCCTGCCGCAGGGAGGCGCTGATGGCGAACCCTTATCGAGTGCTGGACGTCCCCGATGGGGCAGACGACCAGGAGGTGCGCGCGGCCTACCTCGCCCTCGTGCGCCGGTTCCCTCCCGAGCGCGCGCCGGAGGAGTTCGGGCGGCTGCGAGCGGCCTACGCCGCGCTGCGCGATGCACGGTCGCGGCTGCGTTTCTTTCTGTTCGAGCCGAGCGCGGGCGAGTCGATCGATGAATGGCTGGAGGAACTGCGATGCGAGACGAACGGCTCGCGGCTGAGCCTGGAGAAGCTGCGTCGAGCTGCGCGCGGGGGATGATCTCCCCCGAGGAGCGCGCGGAGATGGAAGCTCTCCTCGGCGCCTTGAGACAGTGGATGATCGAGACGGACGGGCTGGCGCGGTCGGTCCCGGAGGGGGCCGGAGCCGCGGGCGAGGACGAGCCCGGCTTCGTGGACGTGCATTCGCTCGTCTCGGAGCTGACGGCCCTGCGGGCCGAGGTGCGCCTCGAGGCGCGGGGGACCAAGACCGCTCGGGAGAGACTCGAGCAGACGGCGTCGGCCTTCGAGGCCGGGCTCGATCGCACGGCGGAGGGCGTCCTGGACGCCGCCGCCCGGCTCGAGACCGGCGTCGGCGGCGCGCTGGAGCGCCTCGGGCTGGAGAACGACCGCCTCCGCAGCGATCTCGAGCAGGCGCGGGAGGACCTCGCCGCGCGCGTCCTCGATGCCCTGTTCGACGTCCTCGACTCCCTCCAGCGCGGGCTCGAGGCGAGCCTGGAGGCGCGCCGCAAGGTCCGCTGGCGCGCCTGGCTCCTGCCTCGGAGCCTCTTCGGCGGCCTCGTCGACGGCTACGAGATGGCCCTTCGCCGGCTGCGGCGCGCGCTCGCGGACTTCGAAGTGGCCGAGATCCCGTGCCTCGGAGGCGCCTTCGACCCGGAGCGCATGCGCGCCGTCGAGACGCGGGAGGCGGCCGGCGCCGCGCCGGGTCAGGTGCTCGCGGTCGTGCGCACCGGCTTCGAACGGCGCGGGAAGGTGCTCCGCCCGGCCGAGGTGTGCACCGCGGCGGCGGAAGATGTCGGCGCGGGGGACGCGCACCCCGGTAATCACGTGGAGGAGCGAGAGCCTTGAGCAGCACGAACGGAAGAGAAGCCATCATCGGGATCGACCTCGGCACGACGAACTCCGAGGTCGCAGTCGTGGAGGACTGCCAGCCGCGGATCATCACCGACGGCGGGGACGGCATCCTGCCCTCGGCGGTCGGGCTGGACATGGACGGGCGCCTGCTCGTGGGCGAGCCCGCTCTCAACCAGATGCTGGCCGCGCCCGAGCGCACGGTCCGCAGCATCAAGCGGCGGATGGGCACCGCGGACAAGGTCCGGCTCGGGGACGTGGAGTACACGCCGCAGGAGATCTCCGCGGTCATCTTGCGCCACCTGAAGGAGCGGGCGGAGCGATACCTCGGGGCGCCGGTGCGCAAGGCGGTGATCACCGTCCCCGCCTACTTCAACGACGCGCAGCGCCAGGCGACGCGCGAGGCCGGAGAGCTCGCGGGCCTCGAGGTGGTGCGGATCCTCCACGAGCCGACGGCGGCATCGCTCGTCTACGAGGCCGAGCGATGCCGGGGCGAGGCCGCGATCGGGCCGCGCAAGATCCTGGTCTACGACATGGGGGGCGGCACCTTCGACGTGTCCATCGTCGAGATCCACTCCGGCGTGATCGAGGTCCGCGCGAGCCACGGGGACACGCACCTGGGCGGCGATGACTTCGACGCTCTCCTCCTCGACCACGTGGCGGAGCGCTTCCTCAAGGAGCGCGGCGTGGACTTGCGCTCTATCCCCAGGGCCCGTGCTCGTACGCTCCGTGCCGTCGAGCGCGCCAAGCGCGTCCTCTCTTCTCACCCTTTCGTCACCGTGGAGGAGGAGTTCATCGCCGAGCGCGATGGGGTTCCGCTTCACCTTTCCGTGGAGCTGCGCCGCGACGACTACGAGGCGATGATCCGGCCGCTCATCGAGCGCAGCATGGGCAGCGTCCAGACGGCGCTCCACGACGCCAAGCTCCTCACCCGCGACATCGACCGCATCGTCCTCGTGGGCGGAGCCACGCGGACTCCCTTGATCCAGCGGGAGCTCGCGGCGAGGACGGGCATCGAGCCTCACCACGAGGTCGACCCGGACCTGTGCGTGGCCCTGGGCGCAGCGGCCGAGGCCGCGCTCATCGCCGGGGAAGACCTTCACAGCGTCCTCGTCGACATCACGCCGCATTCCATGGGCGTCGGCTGCCTCGACGAGCTCGACGAGGAGCTCGGGCCTTACCTCTTCAGCCCGGTCATCCCCAAGGGCTCCACGCTTCCGGCCGCGCGCTCCGAGGTCTACTACACAGCCTCGGACTACCAGAAGGTCGTCGAGGTCTGCGTCTACCAGGGCGAGGAGCGCGACGTCCGCCGCAACACCAAGCTCGGCACCTTCCGCGTCGAGGGCTTGACCCCCGTGCCGGCGGGCAACGAGATCGTGATCCAGTTCCAGCTCACGCTGGACGGCACCCTGACGGCGAAGGCGACGGAGAAGGCCACGGGGTTGAGCCGGCAGATCGTCGTCGACGATGCGCTTCACTCCTTCACCGACGAGGACCGCGCCCGGGCCCGGGAGCGGCTCGACCGGCTGCATCGCCTCGAGGTCGACGGTGGTTCCCCGGCTGCGGCAGGCGCCGAGGGCGGCGCCACAGGCGAGGTGGCAAGCGCCGAGCCGGCGGCACAGCCTGCGGGCAAGTCGCCCCAAGACCAGGCGATCGAGGACACCGTCCGGCGCATCCGCGCCCTCCTTGACCGCATGGTGCCCGAGGACCGCGAGGAGGCGGTGGAGTTGATCGATCGGGCGACGAGCGGGGCGGCCGCCGGCCGCCTCGAGGACGCGCGGGCGGCCCACCGCGAGCTCCAGGAGATGCTCTTCTTCCTGGAGGAGGCTTGAGCTTGATCCAGAGGGTCGACGACGAGGCGGGCGCCGGCGCCGAGCCCGCGGCCATGGAGGCCGAGGGCGGCTCGAGGCGCGCCCGCTGCCCGACCTGCGGCGCTCGGCGCCGTGGCGACGCGGTCTGCCACCGCTGCCGCACGGATCTCGGCCTCCTCATCGCCATCGAGGCGCAGGCGGATCGCCTCCTCCAGGACGTCCTGCGGGCCCACAGCCACGGCCGCTTCCGCACCGCGATGGCGCGCGCGAGGGCCCTCCTCCGCCTCGAGCCGAGCCCGGGCGCCTGGCGCCTCCTCGCCGCGAGCGCCCTCCGCGCCGGCGACTTCGCCACGGCGGTGAGGGCGGCGCGGAGGGCGGGGCTCAAGGCCAGCGCAGCGCCGGGCGCCGATTAGAGCGGGTCGATCCCCACCCCATAGCGCTTGCAGAATGCTCCCAGGAGGCGCCGCTCGTCGAGGAGGCGAGTCTTCTGGATCACTCTGGCCCGCCGGACCACCCGCGGGCGGTCATAGAGAGCCAGGCACCTCTTCGAGTCGTCGTGGCGCGATGGGTAGAGGAGGACGCATGTGCATGGCCTGTTTGCTCATGCCGAGCAGCTCACCGATGGCCGCCGCGCTTGCGCACCCTTCGCTTCGAGGAGCTGTGCCCTGCGACCCGCCCAGGCGAACAGCACGGCTTCATAGTCATCTGGGCCCCCAGCTCCGCCATGGCCGTCGTGGAAGCCACGGCCAGAGCGCGCGCGAAGTCCCCGGCGCGGATCTTCTTGTGGGCCTTGAGGAACCCGATAAGGACACTGGTGAGGATAATCGTGGTCTCGCGCGCCTCTTTGGCCGTTGAGGTGGATGCGATCGTGTGCAAGCTCTCGCTGACCTATCAGGGGCACTCCGCCAGCGGCGGGTTCGGGGCTGGACCACCCAGAAAGAGGTGACTCAGGAAGCAGATCGCGTCGCTGATGTCGATCCCCGGGCCGCTGTTGTTGCAATCGCAGGCGTTCAAGCACGGCGGCGTCTCGCCGCCGCTAAAGAGGAACGAAAGGACCGCGATGGCATCGGAGATGTCGAAGAGCGAGTCCCCGTTGCAGTCTCCGCGTCGCTTGCAGTTGCCTTCGACCACTGTCAACGTCCGCCCGATCCTCGCGACCGGGGACAGCGTCTGCGAGAGGCAGGTCACGGAGATGCTCACGGGAGGCGAGCCGGCCCTCGGGTTCAGGCAGCTCACGAGCTCGAGGGCGCTCTGCCGGCCCACGGAGGTTCCTGCGGCGGTCTCGTAGAACACTCCCACGATCTTCCGGTCGAGCCCCGGCGCGACTGTCTTGCTCCTCGGGTCCTCCTGCAGGCCGATCATGGCCACGGTGACCCCCTTGCGGCCGACTGCGCAAGCCCCACCGCTGCCTTCGGCGCTCAGGCTCACGGCCAGGAAGCCTGGAGCCGAGCCTCCCCAGACCGGTTCAGGGACCACGTCGACCGCCGTGAGGACCGCGTCGTCGTGGCCGATCCCGAAGCTCATACCTTCCACGTTGCAGTCGTTGCTCAGGCGGACTTCCATTTCCACTCGTGTGCACGGCGTCGCTTGGCCCTCCTGGGTCAATGCGAGGGACTGGATCTCGCAGGCGTTGCCCATCCCGTCCCCGTCCTTGTCCTCCTGCCCGGGGTTTGGGACCGCGGGGCAGTTGTCGTTCGCGTTCGTCACGCCATCGTTGTCCGCGTCGTCGTCGCAGGCGTCGCCGGCACCGTCGCTATCGGCATCTGCTTGGTCCGCATTTCTGGCGTCCGGGCAGTTGTCAATCGCATTCGGTACCCCGTCGTTGTCGCGATCGTCCTCGCAAGCGTCACCAACACCGTCGCCGTCTGTGTCCTCTTGACCTGCGTTGGCCACGAGTACGCAGTTGTCCGTGGCATCGAGGACGGCGTCGTTGTCGTCATCGAGGTCGCAGGCGTCTCCGGTCGCATCCCGGTCGTTGTCCCTCTGGTCTGCATTCGCCAGACCCGCGCAGTTGTCGCAGGCGTCACCGAATCCGTCCGCGTCGGCATCGGCTTGGTCCGGGTTCGGGACGTTGCGGCAGTTGTCCGCGGTCTCCAGGTGCCCGTCTCCGTCGGAGTCGAAGGAAACGGTAGGTATCACGATGACTTGGCCCAGGTTAGGAGTGCAGACCTGGCCAGCGAGCACGGGCTGCCCTTGGGCGTCGATGGCATAGCGCTCGAGCAGCCCAATGCCGTTGTAGCTTACAATGAGATCCCCGGTGGGACCGATGGCCGTGCCGGTCACGCCCCGGTGGCAGGTGTTCAGGGTCACGCTGCATCGGGGGGCGCAGGGGTCGTCAAGCCCGACCCGGTAGACCACGCCGGCGCCGCCGTCCGGAAGCCAGACTTCCCCGGGTTGGCCCTCGGAAAGGTATCCCAAGGAGTCCGCGCCTGGGCAGGAGAACGAACTGTTGCAGGCCTTCGGGCGCGCGGGAGCACCTCCGGGGTCCTGAGGGTCGAGCTCGAAGCGCAGGATGGTCCTCGACGCCGTGACGAGAAGCTCACCAGGGGACCGAAACGCGACTCCTGTGGGCCATTGGTGGCCCTCGAGGTCGATCCGCGGCTGGATGGAGTTCTGGACCACGGTCCCATCCGGCCGAATGAGGAAGCGGTAGACTTTGTGATCTCCATGGGCCGCGGCGAAGAGCTCTCCCCAGGGACCGACCGCCAAGCCGTGGACCACGCGCATGCCGTCGGCGGTAATGGGCCCGTGTGACCAGGGAGCAAACAAACCAGAGTTGTCCAGAGTGAAGACAGAGATTGTGCCGGGCTTGCTCTCGGAGCTGGTGCGGTTCCCCACGAAGAGGAGCCCCATGGGGGGGTAGTAGGCGATCCCCGCCGTACCCTCCATCGAGTTGCCGGACAGGGACTGCACGTGTTTGATGTCGCCTGAAGGCTCCACGGCGAAGATCAACACCGGCCCGTCGTTGCTCTGGTTCGGGGTCGGAATCGCCACGGGGACTGCGATGAAATACATCGGAGCGCTCCCGGTCCACTCCTGCCAGTCCGAGCACGCGCAATCGGCGGCTCCACAGTCGTTGCTCGAGAGGAGAGTCGCGACGAATGTGGCCGCAGCGACAAGACTTCGATCTCTCATGGTGGGCCCGTCCTTCCTGAGGGAGTCTTCCTCCAAGCGCTCCGGCTCGCACGTCCGAGCTTCTTCGGCGGGACCGATGGTATCTGGCCGGCGTTGCGGCCTCAAGGGCCTGCCCCACCACGGCCTCCCCACCCGCGTGACCTC
Source organism: Planctomycetota bacterium (assembly GCA_016209535.1). Classification (GTDB taxonomy): domain Bacteria; phylum Planctomycetota; class UBA8108; order UBA8108; family SXIK01; genus JACQVW01. The sequence continues at coordinate 6,528 of JACQVW010000288.1, forward strand.
GCTCACATCCTCCGGCGCACGGCCCGCGGACAATGCCCGCGTCACCGGTGGGGCAGCGCATCACCGTCATCCATCCCCACGGAGGTCCTCGTGAGATCGCTCCTCCTCCAGGTCACCGTCGTCGTCCTCGTCTGCTCCGTGCCAACGAGCCCCACGCGCGCCGCGGAGGGCGCCGCCGGCACGATCGCCCAGAGCGCGGCGCCTTCCGGCGCGGAGCTCGAGGCCGACTGGCTCCGCCAGCTCGCCGTGCGCGCGCTCCCGCCGCTCCGGGGGGCCGTGACGCCCGAGGATGACGCCGCGGGCGGCTGCGACGGGGTCAAGGACGGCCGCTGGGGCTTCCACACGGGGCGCGACGAGCGGCCCTGGTGGCAGGTGGACCTCGGCGCGGCCCAGCCCCTCGGCGAGGCGCGGATCTTCAACCGCTCGGACGGCGCCTCGGAGCGCGCCTCGCGGCTCGAGGTCCTCCTGTCCCTCGACGGCGCGAGCTGGGTCCTCGCCTACCGCCACGACGGGACGCTCTTCCGCGGCACGCCCGACGGGAAGCCCCTCGTCGTGGCGCTGTCTGGGGCGACGGCGCGCTACGTGCGCCTCCAGCTCCCCGGCCCCGAGTTCCTCCACCTTGACGAGGTGGAGGTCTACGGAGCCGGCGGCGGCAGGAACCTCGCCTTCGGCCGCCCCGCGGCGCAGTCGAGCGTGAGCGCCTGGTCGAAGCGCGCCGCGCCGGCGGCGGGGGAGGAGGAGTCCTTCGCGCTGCCTGCGGCGCGGCGCGCCGTCGCGGACGCGATCGAGCGCGGGCGCCGGCTTGCGGCAAGCCTCCGAGGCCGCGGGGCGGGCGTCGAGGGGGAGATCGCGGTGGACGTCGCGGCGGAGGCCGAGGCGCTCGAAGGCCTCGCCACGAAGCTCCAGTCGCTCGATGCGGGCGCTCCCGCGGCGTCGGTGCGCGCGCTGTACCTCGAGGTCCGCCGCGCCGTGCGCCGGCTCGCCTTCAAGGACCCCCTCCTTGACTTCGACGACATCCTGTTCGTGAAGCAAGTCCCGACGAGCTTCACCCACATGTCGGACCAGTACTACGGCTGGTTCTCGCGGCCCGGCGGCGGCCTCTTCGTCCTCGAGGGCTTCCGGGGCGGGTCCCCGGGTACCCAGGGCGCGTCGCCGCGCCTGCGGCGGATCGCGGCGGAGCTGCCCGAGGGCAGCATCGTGGACCCGGAGCTCTCGCACGACGGCCGGAAGGTGCTCTTCGCGCACGCGAGGTTCCATCCGAGCCTGGCGGACGAAGCCAACAAGCTCGACAAGTCCCGCGTGCCCGAGGACGCCTTCTACCACATCTACGAGGTGAACGCCGACGGCACGGGCCTGCGGCGCCTCACCCGGGGCAAGTACGACGACTTCGCCGGCCGCTCCCAGCCCGGCGGGGCCCTCGTCTGCCTCTCCACGCGGCGCGGGAAGGGCGTGCAGTGCGCGCCCGGCCGGGCGGGGGCGCGGCGCGGCGTGCCGGACCTCTTCGACGCGCGCCCCGACTGCTACGTCCGCTGCGGCGGCGGGCCCGAGCGGCCCGTCGCGGTCTACACGCTCCACGTCATGGGCCCGGACGGCGAGGACATCCGGACGATCTCGCCCTTCGAGAACTTCGAGTGGTCGCCGTGGGTGGCCGCGGACGGGCGCATCCTCTACGCCCGGTGGGACTACGTCGACCGGGACAACATGCCCTACATGGGGCTCTGGTCGTGCCTGCCCGATGGGACGGGCGTCCAGGCGGTCTTCGGCAACTACACCGTGAGCCCCTTCAGCTTCTTCGAGGCGCGGGACATCCCGGGCTCGAGGAAGCTGGTCTTCACGGCGTCGGCGCACCACTCGATCACGGGAGGGAGCCTCGTCCTCCTCGACCTCGCGAAGGGGACCGATGGGCACGCGCCCATGGAGCGCCTCACGCCCGAGGTGCCCTTCCCGGAGGTGGAGGCCTGGCCCGCGAGCTACTTCGCCAACCCCTGGCCGCTCTCGGAGGAGCGGTTCCTCGTCGCCTGGAGCGACCGGCCCCTCGTGCCGGGCTGGCCCGCGGTGAACCCGCCGAACGCCCTGGGCCTCTACCTTTTCGACGCCTTCGGGAACCTCGAGCTCCTCCACCGCGACCTGGAGATCTCGTCGATGAGCCCAATCCCCTTGCGGCCGCGCTCGAGGCCCGCGGAGGTCGCCTCCGGAGCCCGGCCGGCCAGGGCCGAGGCCGGATCGGAGGCCCGCATGCTCGTCGTCGACGTCCACGACGGCCTCGAGGGCGTGGAGCGCGGCGCCGTGAAGCGCCTGCGCGTGGTCGGCGTGCCCGCGAAGACGCACCCCACCATGAACTTCCCGAGCCTCGGTGTCACGCGCGACGACCCGGGGAAGTTCGTGCTGGGCACCGTGCCCGTCGAGGAGGACGGATCGGCGTACTTCCTCGTGCCCCCCGGCGTGCCGATCTTCTTCCAGGCCCTCGACTCCGACGGCATGGCCCTCCAGACCATGCGGAGCGCCGCGAGCGCCCGGCCCGGCGAGACGCGGAGCTGCACGGGCTGCCACCTGGGGCGCCACCAGGCGCCGCCGAACCGGCAGACCCTCGCCTCGCGCAGAGAGCCGTCGCGCATCGCGCCGGGTCCCGAGGGCTCCTGGCCCCTCGACTTCGCGAAGCTCGTGGGGCCGGTCCTCGCGAGGCGGTGCGAGAGCTGCCACCGCGCCGGCGCCGCCGGTTCTGCCGCCGTTGCCGGTGCTGCCGGTGCCGCGGAGAGCGCCGGGGGCGCCGCGGGCGGCTTCGACCTCTCGCCGGAGAAGGCCTACGAGTCCCTCGTCGCCTACGGGAAGCCGAGCCTCAAGGACCAGGTCCTCGAAGCCTACCGCCGCGGGCGATCACTCCCCGGCACGGGCGGCGCGCGCTCGAGCGCGCTCCTCGAGCTCCTGCGCCGCGGCCACGAGGACGTGGAGCTCGAGCCCCAAGAGCTCGAGAGGCTCGTCACGTGGATGGACACCTACGCCCAGAAGCAGGGTTCCTTCGGCCCCGAGCAGGAGGAGGAGCTGCGGGAGCTGCGGGGGAGGCTGGCGAGGATCGTGGAGCAGGCAGACTCGTTGCGCCGTTGACCTTCGCGTCGCCCTCGGCCATCCTGAGCTGCGGCCATGGCACCTCGGTGTGGGCGGACCCTCAACGCCGCGTTCCAAGTGCTCCTCGCCTGCGCCTCGGCGGTCGCGGGCCAGGAGGACGGCCAGGATCGCCAGAAGGAGGCCCGGCGGCTCCTGCGGGAGACGGGCGAGGGCGAGGTGCGAAAGGGGACCCTGCCCTGCGCCGAGCTCGACAACGCCGACTCCGCGGACCTCCTCCTCGAGACCCTCGGGCGCTGAATCGAACTGGGGCGTGGGGGGTTTACCGGGAAACACAACACGCGAAACCACCCCACTAA